>NC_015276.1:3348653-3653076 GCF_000192865.1 Marinomonas mediterranea MMB-1 | reverse complement strand
CGGATTTAGTCATTGATGAAATTGATGATTTCACCAGCGATGACCTCATTGCGATTGGTCGATTAATTCAACTTGCAGGTATGCTTGGGCGAAAAGTCATGATCTCCTCAGCCACCATTCCGCCTTATATGGCTGAAGGCTATTTCAACGCCTACCGCGAAGGTTGGAACCTATATTGTCAAACTCGCGATGCGGAACACACCATTGGCTGCGCTTGGATAGACGAGTTTACGACCAAAGTATCGAACATCGCTTCCCACGAATTAAAAGCAGCCATTCCAGAATACCGTCAACAACATGCGGATTTTATTGCTAAGCGCGTAGAGCAACTTAACAAACAGCTCGCTCGGCGCAAAGCCACACTGGTGGAATGCCACGAGATTATTGAAAAGCATCAAACCCAGCGCCAACAAGACGCCACAGTAATCGAAAGCAAACAAGACGCTTATTTCAAAGCCGTATTTGAGCAAGCTTGGCAATTGCATAAAAATCATTATCTAAAAGACGAGCAAACCAATCTAAAGGTGTCATTTGGCGTGGTTCGAGTGGCAAATATTTCACCCTGTGTCGCATTGACCCGCTACCTATTAGAGCAAGACTACCCTGAAAGCATTCAAGTTCGTGTTATGGCTTACCACAGTCAGCAAGTCATGTTATTGCGCTCCGAACAGGAAAAACATCTAGATGATGTGCTTAAGCGCAAAGAAAAAAGTGGCGACGCGCCAAAAGCCTTTAGCAATGACATTATACGCGCTCACCTCAAGAGCATTCGTTCCAGTCATCCAGAGGCCAAAAATGCCCTATTTATTCTTGTGGCGACACCAGTAGAAGAGGTTGGGCGTGATCACGACTTTGATTGGGCAGTGGTAGAACCTTCCTCGTATCGGTCGATTATTCAATTAGCAGGGCGGGTAAAGCGCCACCGCGAAGGCGAAGTAGGACAACCCAATATTGGTTTAATGCAATACAACCTCAAAGGCTTACGACATTCGAGCGATGCGGATCAAGTTGTCTTCCATCGTCCAGGGTTTGAAAGCGGCAAAGTCTTACTCAATAACAAGCGCCTAGATCAATTGCTGGATGTGGAAAAAGTACAACAGCGCCTCGATGCGGTGCCAAGAATCCAACAACCACAGCACATTCAGGCAAAAACCATCAATAAAGCAAAAACCGCCAGCAGCCTTTCTGACCTAGAACATATTATGAACTGGCATTGGTTAGCAAACTACAAAGACAACGGAGCAGGGAAACTGGGTGGCTGGTTAACACAACATTGGTTTTTAACTGCCTTGCCTCAAGCGTTAACGCCTTTTCGTGGTGATGACAGTACCTTAAAAATTTACCTTGTATTTGATGACCGTCATCAACATCTAACATTTTGCGAAAAAGACGATGAGGGGCATCCTGTTAATCGTGAAAGCGTGCTTAATATTCAACATGTTTCACTCAGTGACGTGGCGCGAGCTCGATTATGGCTAACGCGAGATTTTAAGGAGAGCTGTGAACAACTGGCACAGGAAAAAGATACAACGCCTTATATCGCGTCATTGCGATATGGAGAAGTGCGATTTAATTTCGACGAGAAAAAACACTATTTGTACAGCGACCAACTGGGATTGGTAAAAAAATAGAAAAAGGCCAGTTGAACTGGCCTTTGAGTAAGCTGCGTGTACGGCAGTTAAGAGAAGAAGAGTAATGTAACTACTCTATTGTATTTTCTAAGCTGCTTTTCAGCAGTTTGATAATAATAATAGATTTTGATTTAAAGTAAATAATTAACTTCTCTATTGTATGGTTGATTATCTTCTTTTTCTACTCTATTCTGATTGATAATTAGTCAATTTAGGGTAAGTGCGTTGATGAGTAAACGACTTGTAAAAAAAGAGACGGTAACAATTACACGGACTGAAGAAATTAGCGTGCTAGAAGAGGAAGGGAAAGTAGCCGACTGGAAAAGAGGTATGGTCGCTCTAATTGTTCAGCTTCTAAAGCGATTTAGTATCTGGAAAGGAAATGATGATGGATAAAAATATACAGGCTTTCTTTGAAGAAAGAAAAGCCGCTTGGTTAAAGAAAAACCTCAAAGCCTCCATGTCTGAGGTTGAGGTCAGACAAACAGAGCAAGAGTGTGATGAGGTCTTTGCGCTTAAAAATTGGCTACCGAATGCTGCAAAACGAGCAGGGCAGATGTCCATTTCAACGCATCCGTGTACTTTTAGCCACCCTAGTGCTAGAAAGAATAAAAACGGCTACGCCAGCGCGATTATAGCTCGCTCAAATCGTGGTGAAGATGGCTTCTTGCGAACGGGCAATATAGACGTAGAAGCCGATGCCTTAGGGAATGCCGCAGCGCTTGATGTATACAAGTTTCTCACACTCAAGCTTGCAGACGGCCAGAGTTTGATACAGCATATCGAGCAAGATTCAGAGCAATCTAAGTCGTTATTGGAATTATCTAACATCGCCGAAGGTGAGACTTACGAGCAGCTTAAGCAAGGCTTTCTTGCAATGACGTCAGTGGATGACAATGTCATTACCAGCTCGAAAATTAAGCAGGTGTATTTTCCTGTCTCGTCTGATTCGACAAACCAAGCGTATCATCAACTGTCTATATTGACACCTTCTGGTATTGTTTTTGAAATGCGTAAACGTCTCGATGCAATGCGCTTTGGTGATGAAATCAAAGCCGCAAGAGAAAAACGTAAAAACAACGAACAGCATGAAAACTACCGTGAAATTTACGACCTAACCACGATAGGTTACGGCGGCACCAAACCTCAAAATATCAGCGTATTAAACAACCAAAATGGTGGTAAAGCACACTTATTAATGAGCTTGCCTCCTCAAATCGAAAAACGCGATATTCACTTCCCGAACACCGATTTTTTTGCTCAGTCCATTAACTATTTTAAATGCCGCGATACCTTTTTGCGTTTACACAAGCTGTATCAAAGCGATGAAAACAACATGCATGTGCGAGCTGACAGGGATGACATGTACCAAAATATAGTGGATTACATTATCGAAACCATGTGGCAAGTCCGCTCCGTTGCATCCGAGCAATATCTGGAAACCATGAGTCAGTTAAATCAAACGCAAATCATTTGGTTGTGTGCACATACCGCTGAGATTCGTGACACCACTGATGATTGGTTAGATGCGATTCTTTCATCGATTACACAATTTGTCTTTCATGGTTATGAGAAAGTCTTAGGTAAAAAAGCCGTTAAGCTAGGTGATGCAGAGAAAAAGCACATGGCTAAGATCGTTGAACAAAACAAGGAGATGTTGCGATGAGTGATGTGAAAAAGTTGCTGATGCTCCCACATATCCAAGTGCATAATGCTAATGCTTTATCCAGCCCCTATACCATTGGCTTTCCAGCGATGACGGCATGGCTCGGAGCGGTACATGCTTTACAAAGAAGGCTCAACCAACATGGCATAGGCGTTCGCTTTGAGGCCGTTGGTGTGGTGAGTCACGATGTCAACTTGCAAACTTACAAAGGTACTAACGATTTCGTCTCATCTATTATTGGCACAGGGAACCCGCTAGACAAATCTGGGGAGCGTTCATCCTTTATTGAAGAAGCCCGTTGTCACCTAGAAGTGTCATTAGTTATAGAGTGCAGTCATATAGAAATAGAAGATCAAGAACAAGCGCTTGCAGCGATTGTCCATCTTTTAAATGGCAGTATGAAATTAGCTGGCGGTGACATTCAAAAATTCACCCAACCCTATTTTATGGTTGTTGAAGAAGGCGATGATGAAAACATGCGTCGTTTCAAACGTGCCCTTATGCCGGGGTATGCGCTTATTGAGCGACGTGACCTCATTGTGGAAGCCATGAAGGAGGGGGCAGACGCACTCGAAGCGATTATTGACCACCTAGCGATTCACCATACCTGCACGGTCTCTCAAGCAGACAGTGAAAAAGAAAACGAAGAAGAAAACGCAGCGGGTGAAAACATCGAAAAGGTTGATTGGAAAACGCACCGTAAAACCCGAGATGGTATGTCATTAGGGTGGTTAGTGCCTATCGCAACAGGCTTCCAAGGCGTCAGTGAGTTAGGTGAGGCCAAGAATCAACGAGACCCAGATACACCGCATCGTTTTGCTGAAAGCGTGGTAACACTTGGTGAATTTAAAATGCCGCATCGTTTGAACCGAGTAGAAGAACTGCTATGGCGCTATCACCAAGAAGGCGACCTCTATCTGTGTCATCAATCCTCTCATGAGCACTTGTCCTCTTCATTAAACGAAGATCAAGAATACTCTGAATTCGAATAGCAGAAACACAACATTAACGTTTGAAAAAAGGAATATTAAACATGGCTAAAAAAGACAACAACATCGCATCTGTATTGGCATTCGAAAAGAAACTGGTTCCGAGCGACGGTTATCTATATGGAACAAGCTGGGAGTCTAGAAAAGACAGCAGCCAAGTAAAACCACTTAATCTTCAAGAAAAATCGGTACGAGGTACCATCTCGAACCGTCTAAAAGCAGCGGTAAAGAATGACCCCGCTAAGCTCAATGCAGAAGTAGAAAAAGCAAACCTACAACGTGTTGATGCCTGTTCTTTAGGAACCGATCAAGACACCTTAAATCTACAATTTACCCTAAAAGTACTGGGTGGCATTTTTAAACCTTCCGCCTGTAATAATGCGCTCTTTAAACAAAGCTACGAAACCGCTGCCAAAGCCTATATTGAAACGCATAGCTTCAAAGAACTCGCGCGCCGTTATGCTATTAACCTTGCTAATGGACGCTTCTTATGGCGTAACCGCGTGGGAGCAGAGCAAATTGAGATCATTATCTCTGCTCGAAATGGGGAAACGAATGAAGAATTTACATTTAACGCGTTTGATTTCAGCACGCGCCACTTTGACACGACAACCGCTGATATTGACGCATTAGCAGCATTGATCGCAAAAGCCTTAGCCAGCGAAGACGGCTTCTTATTGTTGGACGTGAATTGCTTTGTTCAAATGGGTCGAGCTCAAGAAGTCTACCCAAGTGAAGAACTAGTGTTAGACAAAGGCAAAGGTGAAAAAAGTAAAATTCTTTACCATGTTGGCGGTGTAGCAGCCATGCACTCACAAAAATTGGGCAATGCGCTTCGCACAATCGACACTTGGTATGCTGAATTCCAAGATTCAGACTTGTCTGTTGGCCCAATAGCCATCGAACCTTACGGCGCGGTAACGAATTTAGGCAAGGCCTTTCGTACGCCAAAAGACAAACAGGATTTTTACAGCTTTTTCGATGTTTGGGCGCGTGGCGAACAACTAAGTCGAGAAGAAGACGAACATTATGTGATGGCAACGCTTGTCCGTGGCGGCGTATTTGGTGAAAGTGACAAATAAACACAAGGAAAGTCCATGAACTACTATCAAGACATTACACTGTTACCCAGTGACGATATCGGCATGCACTTTTTATGGTCTAAAGTCATGATGCAATTACATCTGGCTCTCGTCGAGATACAAGATGCAAACCAGAAAGCGCCAGTCGCCAGCAGCTTTCCGAACTATCGTGAAGCTGCACAAAATAAACCGGCGTACGTCGGGAATAAGATCAGGCTATTCGCCACGAACAAAGCAGACCTAGAGCGCCTTAATATTCAGAAATGGATGAACCGCCTAGAAGACTACTTGCACATTAAATCCATTTCAGAAGTAGACCCGAGTAAAGTGCAAGGCTACGAATCTTTTAGCCGACTGCGTAAACCCGGAAACGTCGACTACATGATTCGTCGTCGTATGAAAGGGTTAGACAAAAGCCATGAAGAAGCCAGCGACTACTTTAAAGACTATAAAGTGAGTGATAACTTTAAACGACTGCCGTTTATACAAATGAAAAGCTTACAGAAAGACCGAGAGTTTCGTTTGGTGGTTAAACGCAAAACCTTAGAACAAGCTGTCGAAACAGACTTTGTGTTTAATACTTATGGATTAAACAAAGACGTCGCATTACCCAAGTTTTAACCAATAAATTTCGCTCTTTAAAAATTGATATAGAAAACAACGGGTTACGATATAGGGCAAAACATAGGTAAAAATAGGTATTTTTACCTAACTCTATATTGTGACTCGTTTTTTTGCTGATAAACTATAGTTCGCTGCCGTACACGCAGCTTAGAAAGCATCCATGAATCCATTCACAGCAAAGCATAAGTTCGCTGCCGTACACGCAGCTTAGAAATTTAAGTTGTTTCTTAGCATACGCTTAGTACGGTTCGCTGCCGTACACGCAGCTTAGAAATAATGTACGGGATGTGCTTCGATTCTGCTAATGTTCGCTGCCGTACACGCAGCTTAGAAATAAATAATGTGCTTCTACTTTTTCCCTAGTGTGTTCGCTGCCGTACACGCAGCTTAGAAAGCTATGCCGCAACTATCCGAAGGGGTGTCTTAGTTCGCTGCCGTACACGCAGCTTAGAAATTCTTGTCAATCTCTTTTATAGATAAATTGTCGTTCGCTGCCGTACACGCAGCTTAGAAATATAAGATGCTCTAGCGGATATGATAGAGGAGGTTCGCTGCCGTACACGCAGCTTAGAAATTCACAAGATGTTTGTAATGAGTTAAGAGAGGGTTCGCTGCCGTACACGCAGCTTAGAAAAATGTCGTAAACTGTGCCTCTGGGAGGTAACCGTTCGCTGCCGTACACGCAGCTTAGAAATCCACTCTGTCAACTCTAGGTATCATATGAATGTTCGCTGCCGTACACGCAGCTTAGAAAAGAAGATGCAAGGGTTTACATTAACGCAGTGAGTTCGCTGCCGTACACGCAGCTTAGAAACCCGACATTGAAACAGCAATACAGGCCAAAATGTTCGCTGCCGTACACGCAGCTTAGAAATCATCATCATCTGGTTCATAAGTGTATGTTTGGTTCGCTGCCGTACACGCAGCTTAGAAACAACAAAAAGCGAATGAAGCGTTTTTGCTGGGGTTCGCTGCCGTACACGCAGCTTAGAAATGACCCGATTCTTAAACATATCGCACGCTCTTGTTCGCTGCCGTACACGCAGCTTAGAAATTTGGCATAAAGGTTCTTTACACCCCCACCCAGTTCGCTGCCGTACACGCAGCTTAGAAATTTGGCATAAAGGTTCTTTACACCCCCACCCAGTTCGCTGCCGTACACGCAGCTTAGAAATTCATTCCAAATCCCAAATAACGCAAGTCCCTGTTCGCTGCCGTACACGCAGCTTAGAAATTAGCGAGACTATGAAAAATAGCAAGCAAGAGGTTCGCTGCCGTACACGCAGCTTAGAAATTAGAGCCATTGGGGTTCCTGTTTCCACTGTTGTTCGCTGCCGTACACGCAGCTTAGAAATCCTTATACAGCGTGTACACGTTGTCTTCTGAGTTCGCTGCCGTACACGCAACTTAGAAAGAAGAGGTAAACGCTAAAAAAGGTAATAAATTGTTCGCTGCCGTACACGCAGCTTAGAAAGCCAAGCCCCGCCACTTGAGCAAGCAAATCCAGTTCGCTGCCGTACACGCAGCTTAGAAATTGTCGGGATCGTTGCGCCCTCCACCTCGTATGTTCGCTGCCGTACACGCAGCTTAGAAATTGTTAATCGTTTGATTCATTTGTTCCCCTTGGTTCGCTGCCGTACACGCAGCTTAGAAAACCCACTCCCTCGATTCTCTGCTCTAGCTCTTGTTCGCTGCCGTACACGCAGCTTAGAAACGACGCGTTAGTCGTAGCGTTAAGACGCGCCAGTTCGCTGCCGTACACGCAGCTTAGAAAGCAACACTACCAAAGCTTGCCCTTATATCTTCGTTCGCTGCCGTACACGCAGCTTAGAAAATAACGATATAAGAGGATTTTGTTATGGTAGAGTTCGCTGCCGTACACGCAGCTTAGAAATAACAAGCATGTATCCCGGGGGTGGGGATGTAGTTCGCTGCCGTACACGCAGCTTAGAAAATAACGTAGAGCCGTTAAAGTTCAAAAACTCTGTTCGCTGCCGTACACGCAGCTTAGAAAACAATGTGGGCAAGTTACAGTCCAAACTTTTAGTTCGCTGCCGTACACGCAGCTTAGAAATCTGAGATATTCCAGTATGCTCGTGTGCACGAGTTCGCTGCCGTACACGCAGCTTAGAAATAGTTGAAGGCGTTAACGCTCTTAAAGGCGAGGTTCGCTGCCGTACACGCAGCTTAGAAATTAATGATAAGCGGTTTAAAGAGTAACAACACGTTCGCTGCCGTACACGCAGCTTAGAAATATGTGTCTACATAAGGAAAGTGAGCTAGCATGTTCGCTGCCGTACACGCAGCTTAGAAATAGAAGATAAGGTAACTCAACTAGGTGAAGACGTTCGCTGCCGTACACGCAGCTTAGAAATTTATAAGAGGGGCTAGTAAAGCTCCTTTAAAGTTCGCTGCCGTACACGCAGCTTAGAAACGTAACGCTCGCTATGAGGTAAATGGGTTGAAGTTCGCTGCCGTACACGCAGCTTAGAAATCCGCACAATTACTAGAACAGATTCAGCCTATGTTCGCTGCCGTACACGCAGCTTAGAAATTGCCGAAGGGAGTGAACATAAACGGAAACTATGTTCGCTGCCGTACACGCAGCTTAGAAACTTAGAAAAAACGCAGACAAGGCAATATGGGCGGTTCGCTGCCGTACACGCAGCTTAGAAATTGTGAACGTTGTTTGTGTTTTGACAGGGGAAGTTCGCTGCCGTACACGCAGCTTAGAAAATTTTGAAGGTGAAGTAGGGGATGGTGAACCAGTTCGCTGCCGTACACGCAGCTTAGAAACTCAATCGCGCCGTAATCCGTGTTTGTAACGGGTTCGCTGCCGTACACGCAGCTTAGAAAACCAGATGGCCGAAATTATCTATGCCCTATCTGTTCGCTGCCGCACACGCAGCTTAGAAAGCGCCATGCTCCCGCCGCCTCGCAAGCGAGAGGTTCGCTGCCGTACACGCAGCTTAGAAATAGATTGTGGTGTTCAGATTCCGCTTGAGCGGGTTCGTTGCCGTACACGCAGCTTAGAAAAGCAAACAGCATTCAACACTCTGAAAAAACTTGTTCGCTGCCGTACGCGCAGCTTAGAAAGAAGCTGTTCGATGTATGCAGTAATCTGCCCGTTCGCTGCCGCACACGCAGCTTAGAAATCGACTTCTGGCGTTTTCGTACTCTGCTTTTATGTTTGCTGCCGTACACGCAGCTTAGAAAGCATCAGCGGTTTTTTATGCCTAAGCCTCGCGTTCGCTGCCGCACACGCAGCTTAGAAAGATACAAGGTCAGGGTGGGGGTCTAATCTGGGGTGTTAACGGATCTTGCGGTGATTAGGCGTAAGCCTTTTGAGAATTATTTAGCATTAGATTTTTGGCTTGGTAAACTGGATGTGTGTAAATGATGATGTCGGTTTATAGAAATATCTAGACCCTTCCCTAACCCTCCCCTTAGTAAGGGGAGGGAACCAGAGCAGTTCGCTGCTGAATACATGGTTTGGTAAGGGGAGGGAGCAAGAGGATGGTTACACTAGATCAAATAGGATGGCTTTGACGCGTTGCTCTTGGTCATTCTGTAAGGTTAGTGTGTCTTCACTTTGGATCATTGCGCCGTCTCCTGGTCGCAGTGTGGTGCCGTTATTGAGTGTGAGTTCACCTTCTATTTGGTGTACGTAGTAACGGCGTTCGCTGTTTGCGTTGACGGTTTCTGTTTGTCCTTTTTCCAGTATCACTTGCATCAATTGCATGTCTTGTTTGATAGCAAGGGTGCCGTGTTCACCCGTTGGGGTGATGATGGGGGTAATCCCTGCGTCTTCTCCAAACGCTTTTTGTTGGTAGCCGGGTTTGCCGCCTTGTTTGTTTGGTTGTATCCATATCTGTAGAAATTTCAGCGTTTCGTCGTCTTTCGCGTTGAATTCGCTGTGGTAAATACCTGCGCCTGCGGACATGAGTTGGTATTCGCCTTTTGGCAGTTCTTTTATGTTACCTACGCTGTCTTTGTGGGCGATTCGGCCTTGGGTTACTAGGCTGATGATTTCCATGTCGCGGTGCCCATGAGTGTCGAATCCCGCACTCGGTGCGACGGTGTCATCGTTTATGACTCGTAGGTGTGAAAAGCCCATGTGAGCAGGGTCGTAATAGCTACCAAATGAGAAAGTATGGTAGCTGTCTAGCCAGCCAAAGTTAGCGTGACCTCGATCGTTTGCGTTGCGTAATGTGATCATTTGAAGCTCCTGCGTTACCTGAAGTAAGCGCCTATCATTAATATGCCGTCAGTATAAGTGGGCTTTTGATAAGTGAAAAACGGAACATTTTGAGCTTTTATTTCAAAAAAATTGAAGGTTAAATAGAGGCACGAATCAGTTAGGTGATGTGGCTTATGCATAATGCGATTACGTTGGATAATTTGCGAGTAGTGGAAGCGATTCGTCAGTCGGGCAGTTTTGCGGGGGCGGCTCAGGTGCTGCATAAAGTACCTTCTGCGCTGACTTATACGGTAACCAAGTTGGAGGACGATCTTGGGCTGTTGCTGTTTGAGCGCAGTAAGAAAGGCGCGCGTTTAACGGCGGCGGGAACCTTGGTGTTGGAGCAGGGGCGCCCGATATTGGAAGCCGTAGCACGATTGGAAGAGTCGATGCGTGCGTTTGAAGCAGGTTGGGAGCCGTGTTTACGTATTGCTCATGATGTTATTTTGTCGACAGGGCCTTTGCTGCAGGTAATCGGTGAGTTTTTGGATCGGGAGCTACCGGTTGAGGTGGTGTACGATTCTGTGGCGGTAGGCGGCGGTTGGGACAGTTTGATATCGGAGCAGTGCGACATTGCGGTGGGTGTGTCGGGGGATTTTCCTAAAGGCGAGTTTGAGGTGAAGGCGATTGGGACGTTTTCGTTTCTGTTCGCGATTGCTCCAACCCACCCTTTGGCGTTGTTGGATCGGCCTGTATCGGCGCAAGATTTACGTGAGTATCCTTCGATTGTGGTCTCCGACAGTTCAAGAGTTCTGCCGAAAATCAGCAGTGGCATATTCGAAAGTAAGCAGACGGTGAAGGTGCCTGATATGGCATCGAAGATAGCGGCTCAGTGTATGGGGCTGGGCGTTGGTTATTTGCCAACACATTTGGTGCAAGATAAGCTGAAGGATGGCAGTTTGGTTGAGCGTGAGTGTGAGATTCCAAGAGCGGATATGACGGCGTATATCGCGTGGCGAAAGGCGAAGAAAGGTAAGGGACTGCGTTGGTTTGTGGAGCATTTGAGTGCTGCCGATTGGGGATTATGTCGTGATTAATGAGACAGTTAGCGTCAGCCAATACCAAAAGCTAGAACCCGTATTACGAACAGTAGTAGGGAAGATGCTATGACGATTATATTAGCGGTTTTGCCGGTCTTTTTGTTGCTGGTGCTGGGTGTATTCTTGCGACGTATCCGATTTTTGCCAGACGATACGTGGGTCGGTTTTGATCGTCTTGTGTATTGGGTGTTGTTTCCTGCGTTGCTGTTTAATAAAACAAGTCAAATCGATCTTTATAGCCCCATGATCCCGACTTATGCGACCTTGTTACTGGGGGCGTTGGTGGTGACGGCGGCGGTGAGTTTTTTAGGTGGCTTTTTGTTGAAACTGGCACCGCCACAAAACTCCTCTTTGCTTCAGGCGAGTGTGCGTTATAACACCTTTATTACGCTTGCGATTGCTCAACAACTTTATGGTTCTGAAGGTTTGGTGCTCGCTACGATTGGTGCGGCCGTATTGATCCCGACGATTAATGTGTTTTTGGTCATCAGTATGGTGCTTATGCACGGTGATCGTAACGCGTCGGTCATTAGGTTGGTAGTAAAAGAGCTGTTTCGAAACCCCTTGGTGTTGTCTATTGCGACAGGGTTGAGTGTTAACGCATTGGGTTGGTCTCCGGTGTTGATTCTAACAAATGTGACTGAGATTTTGTCTCAGGCGACTTTGCCGTTGGTGTTGTTAGCGGTGGGTGCAAGTGTTCGTTTGGACGCGGTGAAAGATGTGGGGAAGGCGTTTGTTTGGGGAAGCGTGTCGCGAATGCTGGTGTTTCCTGCGGTTATTTTCGCATTGTGCGTGCAGCTGGATATCAGTGGTTTGCCCGCTGCGATTGCTTTGTTGTTTGGCTTTTCTCCCACGGCGACCTCGGCATATGCCTTGGCGAGGCAGCTTGGAGGCGATGCGCCACAAATGGCGGCGCATATTACGCTTCAGACGGGTTTATGTTTGGTGACGATTCCATTGAGTATTGCGTTGACGCAATGGTGGATGGAAGGCGCGTTTTCTTAGGTGAGAAAGCGCGCTCGCTCTGAGGTTAATGTTAGTGCTTGTGGTGGTGATGCTCGTGATGGTGGTGATCGAGCTCATCTTGATCGAGGCTTGTGCCGTCTTCAGGGTAAATCACGCCCATGTCTTGTCTGATTTCATCCATGGTGGACAACTGGTTTAGGGTGTTTTGCCAGCTGTGGTTGGGGCTTTGAAGCAGCCCTTCAATGAGACAACGGTTTACTTCTTCGACTTCGAATTGATAACCCTCACCTTCGTAATCAAATTCGACAGCACGTTCTGAGTTGTCTGCTTTTATCAAGCGTACCGATTTGCTTTTGTACCATTCAGGTCCAAATTCAATGTAGCCTTGCGTACCTGTTAGTGTTGCTCTGTTGGGAGCTGGGGAGAGGATGGAGGCTTCGAGTGAAGCCAGTTGTCCGCTTTCCCAGCCAAGCATGATTTGTTCAAAAAGGTCGACGTCGGTGTCACCTATGACAACTTGGTTTTGGACAAAATCAGGACGGCCTAAGAAGAGCTGCGCCAAGAAAATAGGGTAGATGCCCACATCCAAGAGTGCACCGCCACCTAGCTCAGGGTTAAGCAGGCGATGCTCTGGGTCAGTTGGGCCTTTGAAGTTGAAACTGGCTTGGATGCCGAGCAATTCGCCAATTTCCCCTTCTTCTATCCATTCTATTGCTTGTTCGAGCGCAGGAATGAAACGCGTCCACATGGCTTCCATCATAAAGACTTGATGGGCTTCTGCGAGTTCGAATAGCTCTTTGGCTTGTGCTTCGTTGAGGGTAAAGGGCTTTTCACACAAAACGGCTTTTCCCGAGAGGATGGCGGCGCGTGCGAGTTCGTAATGGGTGGAGTGCGGTGTGGCGATGTAGACAACATCGACTTCTTGGCTGTTTATTAGTGAGTAATAATCAACCATGGCGAGTTCGATGTCGTGATCATTGGCAAACGAGTCTGCATTGTCTTTGTTACGGGAAGCGACGGCTTTCAGTGTTCCTGTTTTTGCGTGTCGGAAATCGTTCGCAAAGGTACGGGCGATGTTACCTGTACCGAGTATTCCCCAGCGTACTTCGTTCATGGGTCGCTCCTAAATCTTGCAGGTGTAAGTTCTTAGATTATAGCCGATCTGCTTGTTCTAGCGTCTCTAGTCTTTCGGTTAATTCCGCTAATTTTGATTCAAGTTCGTCAATTCGTTTAATTGCATCTGGCAGGCTGGGTCGTGTGGCGTTATTTGACTGGGTTGTGGAGGTAGTGCTTTCCGCCTCATGAAGGCTCGCGTCTATGGCTTCGCGCTCAAGGCACAGTGTGCTTTGAAAGCGTCTTTCCCTTCTGCCCGGTTCTTTAGGCAACATTTCGATAAAGGGGCCGCCTGTCATTTCTTTTAGGTTGGCGAGGGCTTCATCGACTTCGTGTAAGCTGCTAAACGTATGTAAACGCCCACTTCGTGATCTTATTTCTCCCGGTGTTTGTGCACCTCTTAGCAGTTGCAGACACACGACGGCGGTTTCGCCAGCGCTGAATTGCAGGTCAGAAAACTCGGTATTGCAGAACCTATGTTGATATTTGGCAACGCGGCTACCCAATGTCACTTCTGTGATGAGTGCGCGTTCGACGAGGGTTTCTATGGTGTCTTGAACATCTAATTCAGAGTAGTTGACCACGGGATCACGACTGGATTTTTGATTACATGCATTCACTAATGCATTTAGGCTGAGCGGGTACTGTTCTGGTGTAGTGATGGATTTTTCAATTAGGCAGCCAATAACGCGTGCTTCCATGGGATTGAGTTCGTAGTAAGACATTCGGTTAGTCCCCTTTTACTTCTTTTGTTGTTCTTGAATGAGTCCAAAACGGCATGGTAAAGAGTGACAGTATGCCTTTAGGTTCATACTGCTTTGTTTGTGGTAAGCCAATGGCAATTTGTAGGTCGCCTTGTTTTGCCGAGTGTGTGTAACTGTCGAAGATTTTGTCCCAAATGCTTAGGAAAAAAGCGTAATTACTGTTGGCTTCGTTTATGTCTCTTGAGTGGTGGATTCTATGATGGTCTGGCGTGACGATTATGAGACGAACGATTTTTTCTATCTTCTTGGGTAACCGAGCATTGGTGTGGTTAAACAAGGAGGCGGCATTTAATAATATATCGAACAAGAGTACAGACAGTGCTGGAATACCGAGTACGACAATCACAGCGGATTTTATACAGAGTGAGAGCAAAATTTCCAGTGGGTGAAAACGGACTGCTGAACTGATGTCCAGTTCTGGGTCCGTATGGTGCACGCGATGTAAACGCCAGAGTAGCGGCACGGTGTGAAAGACGCGGTGCTGCCAGTAAATGGCCACATCTAATAATACGATGCCAACAAATACGGAAATCGTACTCGGTAGGTCAATGTAGGTTAAGAGCCCCTCATTGTAGGAATAGGCGACAAGACTTAGCAGCGTCGGTTGGGCGACTCGAACGACGAGTACGCCCGATGAGAACAAAAGTAAATTATGGCGCCAGCGATAACGCCACTTTTGTAAAGTCGAACGCGGAGAGCGCCACTGCCAAACAATGAGTGCAGCAAAAACGGCAAAAAAAACGATAACGCGTAGCGTGTAGTCTGTCATTTATTTCCATGAGATTGCCATGACGGGCTCTATTTTTAATGAATTGATTTTTTTTGCAATGGATATTTTCGAAGTGTGTCTACTTTTAGCTTCCCTAATAACTCAGCGATGACGTTTAAGTTGCCTTCGTTGAGTTTTTTAAAGGAGATACAGTGATCACCAAACGACGCTTTTTTGAGCCTCTCTCTAAAGCTAAAGCCTTCGTCTTGGATGTCGAAATCATCAAAGATCAGGCTGACACGCTTTTGGTGAGCGATCACACTGAAGGTCCAGTGTTGACCAAGATAAAAGACTGGCACACCTCGCTCAAGGTGAAGTGTGGCTTCTGGTGCAATTAACTGGATTAAACCAATGAGTTGGCTCAGGTCGCTGCGCACTTCGGGCGCAGCTTCGCTGATGTAGTTTGTCACTTCGATCTCGTCGCCCGCTATTGTGGGAGTGTCGATCGTTTGACTCGCCTCAACCGATGTCGATTTACCGTGCATATACACCTCCTGAAGGTGTCGGTTGAGAAAGCGTAACGTATTGTTTTGATGAGATTTTAGGTTTTATCTAATGTCGATATCGCCTTCGAAATTCGCATCATCGCTTGCTCAATAATGGATGTAGGACACCCAAAGTTTAGGCGAATAAACTGAGAGTTGCCAAAGTCTGATCCAGACGAAGTTGCGACTCCTGCCTCCAAAAAGAAGCGATATGGATCGTCTAAATTGAGCTCTGAAGCGTCTATCCACGCGAGATACGTCGCTTCGCTAGAGGCCATTTTTAGGGGTAAATCTTTTAATGAATTTTTTATGAATTCACGATTCTTCCTTAAATAGGCAAGCAATTCTTGACGCCATGCTTCGCCGTCTTTGTAAGCGGCTTCTGCGGCAACAAGACCGAGTAAGTTTGGATCTGGAACAACGCTCTGTCTGGCTTTGTTGAACTGTGTGCGCAACTGATTATTGGCTATAACTGCAAAGGCATAGCCTAACCCTGCGACGTTGTAGGTCTTGGAAGGCGACATTAAGGTAATTGTGCGTTGAGCGGCATCTTCATTCAGGCTTGCAATGGGGATGTGCTTTTGGTCGTCTAGGATCAAATCACAATGTATCTCATCGGATACAATAATGAGGTCGTATTTTTTGGCTAGGGCGTGAATTTCTTCAAGCTCTTCCCGGCGATATACGGTTCCACCTGGGTTATGTGGATTGCACAGCATGATCATCTTGGCATTTTTTGCAGCGCACGCCGTTTCGAATTTTTCTTTATCGATGACCCAACGATCCTTTTCGCTCATGTTGTCGATAGCCTTTTCGGTAATGCTTTCGACTGAGTTTTCGATCAGCAAGGGTACTGACTCCAAGTGACGGTTAGCCAGTTCAGGTGCTTTTGTTAAGTGGTAGTAAACAGGGCCCGGCACGATGATGCTGTCATCTTCTGAGGTAAGCGCCCGAGCGGCTAAATGAAGTGCGCAAACAAGGCCAGGTAGGTGGATAAGATGGTTGGCTTCTACTTGCCAGTCGTAAGCATTCTGGCAATGGTTTACTAGGATGCTTTTCAATGACTCAGGGATCATTGTGTACCCTAATACGCCTTCTTCGACACGCTTTTGAATGGCTGTTTTTATGCAGTTTGGTGAGTCGAAGTCCATGTCGGCTACCCACATAGGGATGACATCATCGGAATATCGATTCCATTTAGCACTGCTCATGTGTGTACGGTCAATTACCTTATCAAATACGGATTTGTCCATTTTGCTGCCTTTTGTGTTTTTGCTTTTATTTCGTATGTCTGTGTTACGTGTTCTCTACTTTGAAATATTGTGCGAATAAACTCAATAGTAATTGTTGGTTCAATAATGATTGAAAAAAGCAAAAATTTAGTACGTTTTTCGAGCGATAGAGCGTCGCTTTTGGTGCTAATTATAGAATTACGTCTGAGTTAGTATTGATTTAGACATTTGAATAACCGTTCTCGGGGTGAAATTAGAGGTACAAGTTGTCTTTGTGTTATCTCCATCTGAAAAATGGTGTGGGTATTCGCTTAGGTCGTAAGGTAATGACGCTTGGATGTGGGGTTAGACATGAGAGACCGACTAATTTGAGCTCTAAATATATTGTATAATCGCTTGACCCTTATAAAGGACTCATCCTAGTATTGCTTTCATTGAATGAGTATTTAATAAAGGGTCACTATGCCAAAAGTCGGAATGCCAGAGATACGAAAGCCTCAACTTGTACAGGCTGCTATTCAAGCTATTGATAAGTATGGTTTTTCTGGTGCTACGGTAGGGGTGATAAGTAAAAAGGCGGGTGTGTCACCCGCGATTATTAATCACTACTTTGGTGGTAAAAATGGGCTCTTTGAAGAAACAATGAAAACCTTGATTAGAGAATTTTTCGAAATTCTCAGTCAGGAAAGAGAGCTGGTAAAAAATTCGACAACGAAAGAAAAAGTGATGTCGGTTGTTCGTGCCAGTATCAACCAAGCACAAACGAAACCGGAAATTGTAAAAGTGTGGATGGGCTTTTGGGCATCATCAATGCATAGCCCATCGTTGTACCGTTTACAGAATGTGTATGCGCGTCGATTGCAAACCACACTTGTTATCGTGCTCAAAGAAGCGTTTGAGGGCGAAGAGGCTCGAAACATTGCCGCAACTGTGGCAGCAATGATTGATGGAATGTGGCTACGTGGATCTCTCGCAGGCGATTTAGATTGCGATAAGGCTGCGGGACACATTCGAGATTACCTAGATTTAGTTTTTGAGCGTTAGAGAGAGTCGATTGTTCAAAAACTAAATTTGAAGAGTACTTGTTCTACTAAAAGAAGAGGAAATATCATGTTTAAGAAAGTAACTAAGACAGCACTTGCTGTCGCGCTAGCAGGTTCTGCATCTTTGTCGATGGCTGATTGCTCCACGGTTCGTTTTTCTGACGTTGGCTGGACTGATATCACAGCTACGACCGCTGTAACGTCCGCTGTTCTAGAAGGGTTGGGCTACAAAACGAAAACTCAGTTACTTTCTGTGCCTGTTACATACAGTTCGTTAGCAAACAATGACATTGATGTCTTCCTTGGTAACTGGATGCCAACGATGACGGCAGATATCACGCCGTATTTAGAAGCAGGCACAGTAGAAGATCTAGGTCCAAACCTTAACGGTGCAAAATACACGTTGGCGGTGAACAAAGCGGCTTACGATGCAGGTGTAAAAGATTTCGCTGACCTTGCTGAGAATCGCCGTAAGTTCTCTGGTCGTATTTACGGTATTGAGCCAGGTAACGACGGTAACCGCTTGATTCAAGACATGATCGACACAAACGCATTTGATTTAGGTGACTTCCAGGTCGTTGAATCGAGTGAAGCGGGTATGTTGTCGCAAGTTAGCCGCAGCGTGCGTCGTAATAAGTGGATTGTGTTCTTAGGTTGGGCGCCACACCCAATGAATGCTAACTTCGAGATGGAATATCTATCTGGTGGTGATGATTACTTCGGACCGAACTTTGGTGGTTCTTCAGTGCATACCAACGTGCGTAAAGGCTATGTACAAGAGTGTTCAAATGTTGGTGCGCTACTAACGAACCTTAAGTTTACGCTAGACATGGAAAACGAAATCATGGGTTCCATTCTGGACAAAGGTGAAAGCCCAGAAGCAGCGGCAACGAGCTGGCTTAAAGCAAACCCTGCTGCTCTAGATTCTTGGTTAGAGGGCGTGAGCACGTTGTCTGGCGGTGAAGGTCTACCAGCTGTTAAGTCGCATTTGGGCCTTTAAGACTAAGTTTTTATTAGTCTACGGGCCTTAATGCTCAGCTTTTGCAGAGCGAAAGTTCTTGAGAGCTAAGTACAGAAGCCGTTGTTGATTATCTTGATCATACTGCTGCTTCGCAAAGTCACGCATTAAGTGGCTTTCTTGTGATTTTGAGCGTTTCAGTCAGTCATCGTTTATCGATGTTTTTTCCGTCGAAGCGCTCAAAGTCATCATTTATGTAATTTGTCGTTTATTCTGGTTTTTGGTGTTCGTAATTTTGATTCGGGCAGAAGGTATTAGAGTGACGTTGCAAATCTTTTCTAAACGAACAATCTGGAGACAATATGGATTGGCTAACGGACAATAAAATCCCTCTTGGCGATGTAATGGAAACCTTTGTTAATTGGTTGGTGGACGCAGCCGCAGTATTTTTTGATTTTATCGCGATCACCCTAGAAACCATCATAATGGCATTGGTGGATGTATTTGAGTGGATTCCTCCGCTAGCATTGATTGCTATGATTGCTGTCGGCGCTTGGTTTTTGCATAGAAGCGTTGGTCTGGTTGTCTTTATCGTTGCCGCCTTATTGTTAATTATTAATTTAGGTTATTGGCTTGAGACAATTCAAACTCTTGTGTTGGTTGTTTCGGCGACATTTGTGAGTGTGTTAATCGGTGTGCCTATTGGTATTGCCGCGGCACATAGGCCTTGGTTGTATACGATACTTAGGCCAGTATTAGATTTAATGCAAACGATTCCGACGTTTGTCTATTTGATCCCTACCTTAATTCTGTTTGGCTTGGGTTATGTCCCAGGTCTGATTTCAACGATTATATTTGCTATTGCCGCGCCTATTCGTTTGACTTATCTAGGTGTGAGTAAGGTGCCGAGTGAATTGCTTGAAGCCGGTTTGGCGTTTGGCTGTACAAAGTCTAAATTGCTATACCGTGTTGAGCTGCCTGCAGCCATGCCTAGTATCATGGCGGGAGTAACGCAATGTATCATGCTTTCCCTTTCAATGGTGGTTATCGCCGCGCTTGTCGGTGCTGATGGCCTGGGTAAGCCAGTGGTTCGCGCTTTGAATACCGTTAATATCTCTCAAGGGTTTGAAGCGGGTGTCGCGATTGTATTGGTGGCGATTATTCTTGATCGTATCTGTAAAACTCCATCATCCAAAAACGAGGGCTAAGTTATGTCGGCAGTGGTTCAAATAGAAAATATTGACATTGTGTTTGGTGACAATACGAAAAAAACGCTCGCGTTAATGGATAACGGTGGGACGCGCGATAAAATCTTAGCGGAAACTGGCGATGTCGTTGGGGTTCATGATGCAAACCTTCAAGTTAACGAAGGCGAAATCTGTGTGCTGATGGGGTTGTCTGGCTCAGGTAAATCGACGTTATTACGTGCCGTGAATGGCTTAAACCAAATTACGCGTGGAAAGTGCTTGGTTCGAGACGGCGAGCGCATGGTCGATATGGGTGATTGTGATGAGGCAACGCTTCGTCACATGCGTACACATCGTGTCTCCATGGTATTTCAAAGCTTTGCTCTAATGCCTTGGTTAACGGTATTGGAAAACGTAACGTTTGGCTTAGAAATGCAAGGCATGGGCAAGAAAGAACGTATCGAAAAAGCAACAGAGCAGCTAAAGATGGTTGGCCTTGATAGATGGGCTGATAAAAAACCAGATGAGCTGTCTGGCGGTATGCGACAGCGTGTCGGGTTAGCGCGAGCATTTTCGATGGATACCGACGTATTGCTCATGGACGAACCGTTTTCAGCACTTGATCCGTTGATTCGTTCTCAACTGCAAGATGAGTTGATTGAGTTGCAAAGACGTCTTAAGAAGACCATTATTTTTGTAAGTCATGATTTGGACGAAGCTCTTAAGATCGGTTCAAAAATCGTGATTATGGAATCCGCCAAGATCATTCAAGAAGATGTTCCTGAGCAAATCGTTTTAAACCCAGCAACAGAGTACGTTGAAAAATTTGTGGCGCACACTAATCCATTGAATGTATTGCGTGGTAACTCTTTGATGACACCGATTTCCGAATTGGAGTCTCGTGACGGTATGCTTATTGCCGAAGAGGGCGTGGCAATTAAGCTGAACGGTAATAAGCTTGAGCAGGCTTTTGTTAACGGCAGTGAAGTGTCTATTCTGAAGTGGGATACGGATTTGAGCATCGAGTCATTACCAAAAAATGTGGTTCTACAAGTGCCACTGGAGATCTCGATGCGTGAAGCGGTTGAGATTCGTTACCACTCGAATCACTTGATGGTGTTGGAAAAAGACGGGGAATGTTACGGTGTTTTAGGTGACCATCATTTGTACCATGCCTTGCTTGGAAAGCACTTTGGTAAGCAAGGTGAGGTCGCTGCCTAAATTAATTTTAGTTATACCTCTAACTTTTTTGTATCTCTTATCAACGGGGGAGTCAGTCATGGCTCCCCGTTTTTGTTTTTATGCATGGTTTGAGCTCTAAAGTTTAGGAATTTGTCGCTAAATTACGCTAACTTTAATGATTGCAACCTTATTTTCTATGAGTATATTAGCGCCTGAGACTTACCCTAAATAGGCCTTGTTATTGCGCTTGATAGTAGGGATATCGGTTGTTTTTGTGTTTCTATTCATTTTGCATTGATGGTTGGAGTAAGGCGTGTTTAAACAAACATTGTTGCCCATTTGGAGTCTGCTTTTCGGTATTGCGCTGATTACTGGTGCCAGTGCGTTACAGAGTTCTTTGATTGGGATACGTGCGTCGATTGAGAGCTTTGATACGACCGCGACGGGCTTAATCATGTCCTCTTACTACATCGGTTTTATTATCGGTTCTTTAGTTGTGCCTGATTGGGTGAAAAACGTTGGTCATATCCGAGTGTTTGCGGCGGTTGCTTCGTTGGCTTCCATTACTATCTTAATGCAGTCCGTTGTGGTTAATCCTTGGTTCTGGATGCTTATGAGAATGGGAACGGGGGTTTGCTACGCCGCGTTGTTTATTGTTACCGAAAGCTGGCTCAATGCAATTTCAACTAATACCACACGAGGTCGGCTGTTTTCTGTTTACATTATAGAAGTGTGGGCGAGTCAAACTCTAGGTCAGTTTCTTTTGAACGTTGGTTCGCCAAGTGGTTTCGAGTTGTTCATTCTTACGTCCGTGTTAATTTCATTTGCACTTGTGCCTTTATTATTAGTAAGAACGCCGTCACCGACCATCAGCGTACCTGAGAAGCTCAATATGATGGGATTGGTGAAAAGCGCACCATTAGGTGTGACTGGCGTCTTGATCGCAGGTGTTACCTCTGGCTCCTTACTCGGGCTAGGGGCGTTATATGCTAAATCGATTGGTCTGAATGTCGCAGAAATTTCTTTGTTTATCGGTGCTAGCTATCTGGGGGGAATGTTATTGCAATGGCCAATTGGAAAGCTATCTGACCGTCAAGATAGGCGCTTCACCCTGATGTGGGTGGCGCTTATAGCAACGGGGGTGTCATTGCTTGTGCCATTTGGTAATCAAAATAACGAGCTGACTATGTTACTTGCTGGCATGTTTTGCATAGGCGCGTTTAACTTTCCTTTGTATTCGTTGGCATCATCTCATATCAACGATCAACTGCGACCTGAACAAATTTTATCGGCCAGTAGTGGCATTATCTTGTTAAACGGTGCTGGTGGTGCGATGGGTCCTTTGATTGCGGCAGCGTTAATGGACATATTTGAAATAGATGCATTATTTTGGTTTTTAGCGGGTATGAACTTACTCGTCTGCATTGTGGCTGCTTATAGAATTAAAGTTCAGCCGCCGATGGTAATCGAAGATCAGAGCGACCAGATCCCGGTTGGTATTGCTGTGAGTTCCGTCGCAACAGCGGAAATGTTGGTTGAAGCGGATACAACCAATACGGTTCTAAATGAAGAAGTTAACGAAGTTGAAATAAAGCTCTAGTAAGCTTTACAGCAATTTATAGGGTGATACCTTTATTTTATATCTTTTCAATGCTCTTTTTTGGTGCGTTTTAAGGGGCTTTTACTTTTAAGCTGTAAAAGTAGCCTGCTTATAAA
Organism: Marinomonas mediterranea MMB-1; assembly: GCF_000192865.1. NCBI lineage: Bacteria > Pseudomonadati > Pseudomonadota > Gammaproteobacteria > Oceanospirillales > Oceanospirillaceae > Marinomonas > Marinomonas mediterranea. Next base: position 3,630,389 of record NC_015276.1, on the reverse strand, counting down.
AGGCTGAGCCACGCGAGGTAAGTCGTGTGACTGTCGTTCCTATCCATTAGAGGCGAGGTCGCCATGTAGAGGGTCTCTAGATAGCCAATTGCTACGTCATAGGATAGGATGGCTATTCTTCCTCTACTGCGCTTATAGAGGGTATTGATGTTGCCAATTTTCTTTTTATATTTAGCTGGCACATCATTTGTATAATGGCACTAAGGTTTTAAAAAAATAAGGAATATCTATGATTCGCAAATGTTTGTTTCCTGTTGCCGGTTACGGTACGCGATTTTTACCAGCAACTAAGTCTATGCCTAAAGAGATGTTACCCATCGTAAATAAGCCTTTAGTGCAGTATGGAGTTGAAGAAGCAGCTGAAGCAGGTCTGGACAATGTTGTCTTTGTTACGGGGCGCGGAAAGCGCGCGATTGCCGACCATTTTGATATTAGCTACGAATTAGAGCATCAGATCTCTGGAACAAGTAAAGAGCAATATTTAGAAGGCATTCGCCATCTTATAAACAATGTGAACTTTTCGTTTACTCGACAAAATAACATGTTAGGTTTAGGGCACGCTATTTTGACGGGAGAGCCTCTTGTAGGTGATGAGGCCTTCGGTGTCGTTTTAGCCGATGATTTGTGTATGGGGCTTGAAGACGATGGCGTGATGGCGCAAATGGTAAAATTGCATAAGCAGTTTCGATGTTCCATTGTTGCAATCGAAGAAGTGCCAGAAGACGAAGTGCATAAATACGGTGTTATAGAAGGTGAGCTGATGACAGATGGGCTCTATCGTGTCACCGATATGGTTGAAAAGCCCGCTAAGGAAGAGGCGCCCTCTAATCTTGCAATCATTGGTCGCTATATTTTAACACCTGATATTTTTGATAAAATTCGCAATACACCTCCAGGTAAAAATGGCGAGGTGCAGATTACAGATGCTATTCTTCAGCAGGCGAAAGAAGGGTGCGTGCTGGCGTACAAATTTAAAGGTCGACGCTTTGATTGCGGTAGTGTTGATGGCTTCGTTGAGGCAACGAATTACTGCTATGAAAATATCTATAAGCAAGGTTAAGGCTGGCTAAAGATATGCCGTAAGCCGTTGCTTAACGGGTTTCAATTATATAAAAAAGCCCGATGCTTTGATAAAGCATCGGGCTTTTTTAATATGTCTCGAGTTTTATTATATCACGAGGAATATCTGCTCTGCGCACTTTACACTCTGTGTTGTGCGTTAGTTAAAGTGTTTATTCAACAAAGGTAAAAGACTTTTTATCATACGGGGGTTTGCACATAATACGTGGCCAGACTGAACGCTTGGTGCACCGTCAAAACCCGATGCGATGCATCCTGATTCTTTTGCGATAAATACACCTGCTTGCAATTCCCATTCTTGAAGCTCTAGACCCCAAGCCGCATCGACTCGGCCTGCTGCAACATTAGCAAAGGTTAGCGCAGGCGCGTCTTGCATAATGGCACGACCACCTTTTTCAGCAACTTCTTGTAACACTGCTAATTGGCTAGAAATATAAGGTTGAGTAGCAGAAGTACCTGGGAACTGAGTAGCGATAGTTGCTTGCTCAACTAAGCGTTCTTGGCTTGTTCTAATACGAGAGTTATTTAGGTAGGCACCTCTTCCTTTAGAGGCATAAAATTCGTCGCGAGTTTTTGGATTAACAATAACCGCGTGCTCGACTTTGCCCGCAACAACGTAGCTGATCGTGGTAGCGAATCCAGATAAGCCTCGTGTAAAAGCATGTTGGCCTTGAATTGCATCAACAATCCATTCGCCTTCTTCACCATTTTGTACCGTACCTTGCAAGCGAGTGGTGATCGTGTCTGCAGGGTAGGCTTTTTCTAGGATTTGAACGATTGTTCGTTCAGCATTCATGCAAATACTATTGTAGATCTCGGCAGCCTGTTGCCCTTGTTCTTTATCAAACAAGATCTTTTCTTGTGTGTGTTGAATAAAATCAGATGCGGCGCGCGCAGCTTTTAAAGCGACATTAATTTTAGGTTGCATTGAAATACCGTAATAATTGATTCAATAGATACATGCAGATATCGTCTTTTGAACGACATGTTGCGACAAAGTGTTAAAGAGCGTGTATTCGTCTAAAAGGCTAAGGTCTAATGAGTTAGGGTCTTACGTCTTTAGCGAATACGGTAGGGCATGAGTACTAACTACATGAGTTCTGACTATATAGTACGATACGTCTACTTTAATATTTTATTAAAAGGGAGATGAAACGTTTCTCAGCTGCCCGAAATTCGGATGTGGATTGTAGCCGAGATGAACATCTTATACCAGTGATAATTTGGCTAAAATTTGAGCTTATTCGCAGGCGTTCCTTCATTCTGCTAGTATGCGTTACATTATTAATGTAACTAAATTAAGAACTCACTTTCCATGACTGAAAATATTCGAATAGTGCTGGTTAATACGTCCCATCCCGGCAATATTGGTGGTGCCGCGAGAGCGATGAAAAACATGGGGCTGTCCAAACTTGTGTTGGTGTCCCCAAAAGTGTTTCCAAGCGAGGAGGCAGTCAGCCGAGCATCAGGGGCGTCAGATCTTCTTGATAGTGCTGTTGTTGTTGATACTTTAGAAGAGGCGATATCAGATTGTCAGCTTGTGATTGGGACCAGTGCTCGGGAGCGTCATATCCCTTGGCCTCTGTTAGATCCGAGAGAATCTGCTGAATTAACGTATAAGGAAGGTTTAGAAACTGCATTCGTATTTGGCCGTGAAGATAGAGGCCTTACTAATGAAGAGCTTCAACGTTGTCACTATCACGTCCACATTCCTTCTGTTGAGGCTTTTAGTTCGTTAAACCTAGCAACCGCTGTTCAAGTGATCGCCTATGAATTGCGTATGAAATTACTGTCATTGGGAGATAGCCCGATTGTTCAGTCTAAGTGGGATGTACCGGCTGCAACGAGCGAGCAAATGGACCATATGCTTGAGCACCTTGAAAATGTGTTGGGAGAGATTGAGTTTTTGGATCCGAAAGCACCGAGACAAGTGATGACAAGATTTAGAAGGCTTTATCAGAGAGCGCAGATGGACCAACAGGAAATGGGAATGTTGCGAGGTGTGTTGACGGCGATCGAGAAACAGTGTCGCTAATAGACTTAAGCTAGTTTAGCTCTCATATCTATAAAGATAAATGTCTAAAAAAAGCAAAAATAAAAGGCGAGCCAAAGCTCGCCTTTTATTTTAGGGTCTAGCCCTTCGCAGTATAGAGTGAGTTTGACTTAAACTTTTCGTTCAGGTCGACCATCTTCTTGCCAATGAGTATGAAACTTTTCACCTCGCTCACAATCTACGCGCTCGTATGAGTGTGCTCCGAAGTAGTCTCGTTGCGCTTGTAACAAGTTAGCGGGTAAGACTTCTGAGCGGTAACCATCAAAATAGGCTAACGCAGAAAAGAAAGACGGGGTGGGTATGCCAGATTGTGCCGCCAATATGACTGCTTTACGTAAACTTTTTTGTTTAGTCGCTAATGCGTTTGCAAAATAGTCGTTTAGCAAAAGGTTTTCTAAGTTGGCATTGTCGTCGAATGCTTTTGCAATCTTCTGTAGGAAAGAAGCTCTGATAATGCAGCCGCCGCGCCAAATTTTTGCAATGTCACTGAAGTTTAATGTCCAGTTGTATTCGGCTTGAGCGGCTTTCATAATCTGAAAGCCTTGTGCGTAGGCGCAAATTTTCGCGCAGTACAGAGCTTCTTCGATTGCATTTTCTACTTCTGTTGCGTCAAGCTCGCCAAATTCCGTATCGCCAATTAGGGTTTGAGCGGCCATTTCACGTTCTTGTGTGAGTGTGCTCAGAGCGCGAGCATAAACCGACTCGCTTACTATGCCTGCCGGAACGCCTAATTGTGTCGCGCTGATAGATGTCCATCGACCAGTGCCTTTTTGACCGGCACTGTCGAGAATCATATCAACTAATGGTGCACCGGTTTTTTCATCATATTGCTGAAGAATATCGGCGGTGATTTCAACTAAATAGCTGTTTAAAACGCCTTTATTCCAACGCTCAAATAGCTTCCCAATCTCTTCAGGTTCATAGCCCAGTAACGAGCGAATTAGATGGTAGGCTTCGCAGATTAACTGCATATCGGCATACTCGATGCCATTGTGAACCATTTTCACATAATGGCCTGCACCATTTGGTCCAAGATAAGCGGTGCATGGCTCGCCCTCTGTGACCGGTTTGCCAGGAGTGCGTGACTCGATTGGTTTACCGTTTGAGTCCACTTTCGCTGAAACGGCTTCCCACATGGGTTGCAAGTATTTCCATGAGTCAGCGTCGCCGCCAGGCATCAAAGAAGGTCCAAAGCGAGCACCGACTTCTCCTCCTGATACTGCCGTGCCAAAGAATTTGAGCTTATCTTTGTACTCTGCTTCTCGGCGTATCGTGTCTGTCCATTGGCTGTTACCACAGTCAACGACAATATCGTCTGGCTCCAAGCCGGCTTCGATAAGGTTGTTGCATACTGCATCAACAGGGTTTCCTGCTGGTACAAGCACTACGATGACTCTGGGTTTTACTAGTTTGCTCAGCATGTCTGACATGCTGTCACAACCGTAAATTCGTGGTGTCGTCTCATCTTTCGGGCGCTCACGTTCTTCTGTTTCAAGAACATCTGTTACTTTTTGAGCATCCAGATCAAAACCTGCAACTTTATAACCATGGTCTGCCAAGTTTAGCGCTAGATTTTTGCCCATAACGCCTAATCCGACAAAACCAATATTGCAGCTCTGATTCGTATTTTGCATAGCTTTCGATCAACCTTAATGTGTTGGAGGGGTTCGAGAAGAGATCATACCATGATCGGTTAAAAAAAAATGCTGCAAAATAGATTCCAAATTAGCAAAAAGTAATAAAATTACATTGATAATGATTTCTATTTGCGTGCTTTTAAGATCTTTTTTTAGAAATAAAATTACATATTTGAAAAAAATAAACGGCTAAAAGGGCGTGTTTGGTGGAAAAATGAACGTGAATGACTCCGTTTTCGTGCCTTCAGTTTCTTGTTTTCTCAATGCTATGAAATATATAGAAATTATATTGTTTTTCATTTTCAAAAAAGAAATAAAATAACATGTGGTTATAACAATATTTTTTTTTAGAAGCTTTTGTTACTATTTAAATAACTTTTTACGAACTACGACAATAACGATAATTATAAATTCGAACCCCTTAGTCCAGAGGATAAGCAGAACATGAATCAAAGATCAGATGATGCCATCATTCTTAGAAACCAAACGACCCCTCAGCTAGTTGAGTACGCACTTGCGAATGGCGAAGGCCAGCTTGCTGATAATGGGGCTCTCGTTGTTGAAACCGGTGCTCGTACAGGGCGTTCTCCTATGGATCGATTTATTGTTGAAGAGTCTTCAACAAAGGATGCGATACATTGGGGGCCAGTAAACAGAGCGTTTCCTGAAGAAAAATTTGCGCCTCTTTGGGATCGAGTGACTGACTACTTAGACTCTAAGACATCGTTTGTTTCTGATATTCACGTTGGTGCAGGGGATGTTCATTACATTCCTGTGATCATGCGTACTGAAACCGCTTGGCATCATTTGTTCGGTCGCAATCTATTCATTCGACCAGAGACTTATAACCCAACGAGTAAAGGGGAATGGCAAATACTTAATGCCCCAAGCTTTGAATGTGATCCAGAGCGAGATGGTACGAACTCTGATGGTTGTGTCATTTTGAACTTCGCCGAGCGTAAAGTTCTTATTGCTGGTATGCGTTACGCTGGTGAAATGAAAAAGGCTATGTTCTCTGTGCAAAACTTCTTGTTACCTGAAAAAGAAGTGTTGCCGATGCACTGTGCTGCAAACGTTGGTAGTGAAGGTGATGTTACTTTGTTCTTCGGCCTTTCTGGAACAGGTAAAACAACCCTTTCTGCAGATCCTGAGCGTTTCCTTATTGGTGATGACGAGCATGGTTGGGGTAAAGACACTGTCTTCAATATAGAAGGTGGCTGTTACGCGAAGACAATCGATTTGTCGCAGAAAAACGAGCCTGTTATTTGGAATGCAATTAAGTTCGGTACCATTGTTGAAAACGTTGTGTTGGACTCAGAAACGCGTGTTGCTGATTACACAGATACGTCATTGACTCAAAATGGCCGTGCTGGTTACCCACGTGAGCATATTGAAAAGCGTGCTGAAGACAACCGTGCCGGTGAGCCGAATGCTATTATCTTCCTAACTTGTGACTTAACAGGCGTGCTACCTCCAGTATCTATTTTAAGTAAGGAAGCGGCTGCGTATCACTTCTTGAGTGGTTATACTGCATTGGTTGGTTCTACAGAGATGGGTGCGGGCTCTGGTATTAAATCAACCTTCTCAACGTGTTTCGGTGCGCCTTTCTTCCCACGTTCTGCTGATGTATATGCTGATTTGTTGATCAAGCGTATTGAAGAGTTCGGAAGTAAAGTCTACCTTGTGAATACTGGTTGGACAGGTGGAGCGCACGGTAAAGGTGGTAAGCGTTTTAGTATCCCAACAACGCGTGCTGTGATCGCTGCGATTCAATCAGGTGCATTGGCTGACGCTGAAACTGAATTCCTTGATAAATTGAACCTATCTGTTCCTGTTAGTGTGGAAGGTGTGGACTCTGTACTTCTTAACCCTCGTAATACATGGGAAAGTACAGCAGATTACGATGCTCAGGCAGAGAGCTTAATTGGTCAGTTTGTTTCAAACTTTAAGAAATTTGAAACAGTGTCTGAAGAGATCGTGAAAGCGGGTCCATCTCTTTAGGCTGAAAGGCCGTTTTAGCAACTCTGATATTAAGACGAGTTTGCTAGTCTTTTTAAAAACCGCGCATATTGGTTATGCGCGGTTTTTTCATTTTTGGACTATTCGCTTAAGATAGCTACAAGATCTCGATGGATTCGGGTAATCTATTGAATATGATAGATAGTCATTGTCATTTAGACTTTCAGGTTTTTGATCGTGATCGAGAAAGCATTGTTCAAACATGCTTATCATTGGGCGTCGATGGGCTGTTGGTTCCTTCGACAACGGTTACAAGCTTTAATAAGGTGCTGGAGTTAGCTAAACGCTATCCGGTGATACGTCCTGCACTCGGGTTGCACCCCTACTTTTTGAACGGTAAGGTTCAGAGCGATCTTGAGGAGCTTAGTGTTTACCTTGAAAAAAATGATGTGGTAGCTGTCGGAGAGATAGGCTTAGATAATTGGCCTGGCTGTTGTGATCTCGATGTTCAAATAGAGGTCTTTGAAAGCCAATTAAAGATCGCAAAAGCAATGAGTTTGCCTGTTATCTTGCATGCTCGTAAAAGCGAAGACTTGCTCTTGAAATCTATCAATAGGTTAAAATTTGATTGCGGAGGCATAGTACACGCATTCAACGGAAGTTTAGATCAAGCTAAGCGCCTCCATGCGCTTGGTTTTGTATTTGGGGTGGGCGGTACGATTACTTACGAGCGTGCAAAAAAAGCTCGAAGAGTGCTGGCGTCGCTTCCTGATAGTGCAATTGTTTTAGAGACGGATTCTCCCGATATGCCGTTGCACGGTTATCAAGGTGAGCCAAATATGCCTTATCGAGTATTGGATGTGGCTCGATGTGTGTCAGAGATTCGAGGCCAGTCGGTCGATATGGTCTCAGCAATGACAACCAATAATTTAAAAAGAACGTTGCCTAACTGGTAGAACATAATACGATTTGAGTGGTTTGGAAAGTATGGCAGTTAATAAGCCGATTAGAGTTTTGTTGCTGGGTTCTGATACAGAGCTTGGCGAAGCGATTCGTGATTATAAGCAAGTAGAAAATGAATTTCAGTGGTTTGAGTGCGCGACAAAGGATGTGGTCACTTCTCTTGAGCACGATACGCTAGAGTACGATATCGATTTTATTATCGACACTTACAGTTTACGTCATGCGCCAGAAAATACGTATGAGGAATTTAAGAAGCTAGCTCAGCAGAAATTATTGACGTTGAATGTGCCTGTATTTATGGTGAGCAGCGTGCGTGTGTTTTCTGGTGATCGGAATGCAGCGTATATGGAAACGGATATTCCAGATGCAGGTTCTCGTTATGAAAGCGCTTTGATTTCAATGGAGCAGATGTTGCTCGGCGCAGAGCGAAACATTGTGTTAAGAACGGGTTGGCTGTTTAGTGGCATGCACGATGACTTTGTTTCTAGTACGATAGGTCTAATTCAAAGTGGCGTAAACCTTGCTTATCAAGACAATGTTATAGGTAGCCCAACACCCGTTACGGACGTCGCTAGGGTAACTCACTCTATGATTAAACAGAGTTATAACGGCGCCGAAAATTGGGGTGTTTATCATTATTGTTGTGCAGAAGAAGTGAGTTGGCTGGGATTGGTTGAGGCTATTTTGGCCACTGCGAGTCAATTTGACCCACGAGCACAGAGTGAAATGGACAGCATTAATGATTCTTTGGCAAAAGAGGAGGGTGTAACTGATATACAGCGCCAATCCCTTTCGTGCCGGAAAATATTTAATCATTACGGTATAAAACAAAGATCTTGGCGACCGACGTTACGGAAGCTAATCAAAGACCTATATAAAAGGTAAGTAGTTTTAGTTTGGCATAAAAAGGGACGGAAGCGTCGACATGCAAAAAATTAATCATAAAGCGGTATTTTTAATTTTTATTTTGGAGATGGTGTTTGGGTTTCTTTGGTACTCAGCGGCACCTGCTTCTCTACTCGGTGAAGCCCACTCGTCGCTGGCTGTTTCTGAAATGGAATACGAACTGCTATTGGGTTTTTCCCTAGCTTGCCTCTTGCTGACCTATTTTTCTGCTTGGCTCTTGAGTCGTTTTTCTATTTCGATATGGTTGGATAAATTTTTAGCCATTATTGGAATCTGGCTGTTTTGTGTCCTTCCAAATTTTGTATTTGTATGCATCTATTTCGATGTGGAAAAAGTCAATATAGTGTATTTATTGGCATTTGGTTGTTTTTGTTCGCTACTAAATGCGTTGATCTTACCACTATGGCGCTCTTCGAGATCAATCTTTAAGGGTTAGGTTAGTCGATAGATGGGATGACTGGTAGGCAGGGTGAATAGCAGCAGGAAACAGCTAACTCGCCGAATATCTAACAATAGAAATAAAAAAGCAGCTATAAAGCTGCTTTTTTATCGTCTTTTAAAGGCGCATTAATATAATGAGCTTTCTGGCCATACTTGCCATAGACAAATGCCAGCGACGGTTCCCGCAATTAGGGTATTTGGTACAGCGCCAATAATCAGTGATTTAATGCTGTTGTCTTGTTCAAACACTCGGCTGCTAATAGCGCTCACGATGGGGGTTAATCCTAGTGCAATAACAACCCAAACAGGCAGGTCTGCCAGTACATGCGATTGCGCAAGTAAACCACCTAGTATGAAAACGGAGACGGCGACACCAGATTGGCTATTTGTTTTTGTGAAAAAGCAAATAGCCAGATAGCCAAAGCTTGCAGCTGCCACTGCCCCAAGCAGTTGTCCAATCAATAAGCTTCCGCCAATTGACATGACTGGGGATGCGGTTGCAGCGGCGATGACGATGGACAGCATTGGTAAGTGGTTTGCGTCATCGGATTTGCCTCTTGTAATAAGAGCAAATACGATGATTGTTGCAAATCCAGACAATACGGCCCAGCTTAGGCTTGCTGTTCCCCCTTGGTGTTTTAAAACCGGGCTAAGCAAAAGATAATAGCTGACCGCTAGCAGCGCAAATACTGCAATAAGCTTTAGCTTTTCTACTTCTAGTTTCTTTGTTGCTACTATGGCGATAAGGCCTAAGATAGTTGATACAACAAGGAAATCCATTGCTCTTGTTGGGGGGAAGTGTAGCCCTGTATGGATAACGATTAATCCCGTTAAGAAGCCAGCAACAAAACCCAACGGAGTTGCACTTGGCTTCCACTTTGCTGTTAGCCAAGTTACCAACAGGGCCGCTAAAATAGGGTACACTGCTGTGTGTAGCAGCATGATCAGGTTTGCATTACCGGCTTCTTCGTACATATTGCTACCTTACTTACGGATGCCTTCGATGAATACTTCTAGCTCAGTTTCATCAGTAACACCTGGGATGAAGTAGGTTACACCGAAATCACTGCGCTTGATGGTTGCTTTTGCTTCGAAGCCAGCGCGGTAACCACCCCATGGGTCTTTTCCTTCGCCGATTTTTTCTACGTCGAATTCAACTGTTTTTGTTACACCGTGAATGGTTAGTTCACCTTCAAGCTCATTACCGTTGAAGCTTGTGCTTTTGAAGGTGATTGTTGGGAATTGCTTAACATCTAGGAAGTCTGGGCTACGTAGGTGTTTGTCACGTGCTTCGTGGTTAGTATCAACGCTTGCTGATTGGATAGTTAGCTCAGCGGAACCAGATTTTTCGCCTTCGTAAGTAAACTCACCAGTGATGTCGTTGAAACGACCAACTGTTTTACTTACACCAAGGTGACCGATTTCGAACGTTACAAACGAGTGGCCTGGATCAATAGTGTAATCTGCTGCATTAGCTGCGCCAGCGGCTAGCACTAGAGAAGCGATTGCTAGATGTTTCATAGGGTGTCTCCGTTTATGTATTTAAGTTGTGCTTATAGTATAGATTTAATATGATTGATTCATAATCCTTAAAATTACAATTCAATATTTCATTATATGAAATAAAAAACATGAAACTTTTCACAAAAAGTGAGAATGATAATGGATAAATTTCAGGCGATGAGGGTGTTTTGCCGAGTATACGAAGCGGAGAGCTTTAAAAGTGCCAGTGAGACGTTGGATATATCAAGGCCGATGGTGACTCGATATATAAACACGCTGGAAGAAGTGCTGGGCGTGAAGTTGCTACAGCGTAATACGCGTAATATCAGTATTACACATGCGGGCAATTTATACTATAAGCATTGCGTTGCTATTTTAGAGGCGCTTGAAGAGGCTGAGAATGAGCTAAACGACCTGTCTAATTCTCCTAGAGGGCGTTTGAAGGTAAGCGTGCCAATGGATTTTGGCTTGTCTCATATGGTTCCAATCTTTAATGAGTTCCGGAAGCTCTATCCAGATATTCGGATCGATGTTGATTTTAATGACCGTCGTGTAGATTTGACAGAGTCGGGTGTTGATATTGCAGTAAGGGGAGGTGACTTAGGTGGCGACTTATTTGTAGCTCGCCCGCTTACCGAGTTTAAAGGTCACGTATGTGCTTCGCCAGAGTACTTAAAAACGTATGGTGAGCCTAACGTTCCGCAAGATCTTATAGAGCATAATTGTTTGCTCTATAGCTTAGCGCCGTCTCCTAATAAGTGGACCTTTATAGATAGCAAGAATGATGAATTTGATGTTCTTGTTTCAGGAACGTTTGCGGCAAATAATGGTGGAGCTTTGACTAGAATGGCGCTAGAAGGGGCTGGAATTATTTACCAGCCAGATTTCTTGGTCGATAAATACATTCAATCAGGACAATTGGTGCCGATCTTGACAAATTTCAGAGGTTATATTGGTAAGTTTCACGCGGTTTACACGCAAAGACGACTTCTGCCTAAGCCAACTCGGCTACTATTGGAGTTTATGATTGAAAAGTTGAGAGCAGCGTAGCTCTCAACTTGCTTTCAAGTAACTTGCGTTAGTTAAATTACGTTAAATCACCGTACTCACTTTCGATATTTAAGTCGACTTCCATGTTGTAGCCAGGCAAACGGATGCAAGAGTCACTTATTTCAAGTTGATCTCCTCCAAGTACATCGTGGCCGAATCGGTAAATAGGTTTGGTTTCGCCTCTAATTGCAGATTGATTGTATTCTTCAGCTGCTTGTTTGGTCTTTTCTACTTTCTCGATGTATTCGTCGAATTGTTGTTGGCTGTATCGCTTTTTCAGCATTTCGAGCGCTTTATGTGGAGAAATAAGCACTGCTGTAGAGTTATTCCCACCGAAGCCTTTTGAATTCAGTAGCGCTGCTTCGAAGTATTCTGCACCGTAACGTTGATGTTCTAACTGAAAATGCAGGCCTTCAGTATAAACATCGTCTGCAATGGCATCGGACGTCGTGATCCCAGGTAAGATGCCATCTTTCCAGACCCCTAGGGAAAGGTGTAATTGGTCTCCACCTGCGGTCCCTTGGGAATGCCCTAGAAACGCTTTCATAGCCGTTACTGGGATATTGGTTGCACCAAAGCTGGTTGCAGCTTCACTAAGCACGTGACTTTCTGTTACGCGGTTTTGCGGTGTGCTGGTACCGTGGGCTTGAATAAAGGTTTTACTTTTTAAAGATGCTTCACCAAGTAAGGATCTTAAGTACGCCATTGCTTTATTCATTGTTAGGTAGTTGCCAATACCCGGGGCAGAAATTGACTTCTTGTGGCCGTCTGCATGTGAAAACACAGCAGGGAGTGCTCCATGGATGTCTGCGCCGAGTTCAATTGCCAGCTCGTCATCCATAATAAGAGTCCACTGACTTGACTCGCCAATTGTAAATCCGCAGTTCTGTGCAAAGGGGCGGCAAGTTTGAGTGTGATCAGGTTCTTTTTGATTGGTTAGTTTGTCTAGTGCTAACAGTGCGGTGTCTTCAGCGAGCGCTCCCATAGTGCGGAAGCCTTCAATGATCTCAGGAGTGATTGGCGCATCGCTGCCACCCACCATAGCGACGCGGAATTTACCGGATTTTATTCCATCAATTGCTTTTTCCAGATTGAAGAAATACGTTGCACATGCACCAATAGAAGTACCTACTGTGCCTGTTGACCCCATAATATAAGCGTTTACAAAGTCGGCTGGCATCTGCGCATAGCCTAGTGGTAAATGCTTAGATGTGGTTCGCTTGCCCATTAAAGCAGACTTGAGCATGCCACCAAAGCCAAGGTCGTCCATTTGGCCAATTGAGTTTGCTGCAAACACGGCGACCTGATCGGGGCGCACGTTGTCACGAATCGTTTCCCAATCAATACCTGAGCTACGGATTGCATCTGATGCGCCGTATACGGTCATTTGAAGGCCGCGTGGATGGTTGCGACTTTGGTAAAGTTTCGATGGGTCAAAGCCCGTTGGGAGTTGACCTGCCGCTTTAACAGATAACTCTTTGGTGTCTTTAAAGAGGGCGTCTAGTCCGCCGTCAACAGTGACTTGAACTAAGTTGGTATCAATTTCCTGAATTTGCCAATTTGCTGGTGTATTGTTTGGTAATGACTTTGCTTTAATGGAGAAACTAAGCTTTTCATCTGTATTGGCAGCGGAAAGCGATGTCGCTTTGTGAATGCTGACATTGTCTACATCAAATAAATCTGGGTGGATTCGTCTAATGAGCGTCTTTGCAAGCAGCTCTTCTCCGATCGATTCGATTAGCGTTTCTGCATTGAGTTGCTCACCTTCGCGAGTGAGCCAAGTACCATTTTTGTATTCTGCCATATTGGTGAGAGTGGCGAGGTCTAATAGTACGTCCTGCTGGGTGTCGCTCGGTAATAGATCAAAAACAATGCGACGATAAGCTTGATGAAATGATGTTCGTCCAGCTGAATTGATTCCGCCAAAGCCAACGATAACAGGTAAACGGGTCAATGGAACCTTCCTCGTTTTGTCAAAATAAATAAATTCGCGTCATTGTAAATGATGAGGTCGCATTACTACCAGCCCGATCATAAGGAAAACTAGAGCAAGTTGCTCAAACTTACGGATTTATTGAGGTGATATTGTAAAATCGTATGTCGATTTATTGTGATATAACTATTGGTAATATCTCAGTTGTTCAAGGCCGTACTGACGTATCCATCGATTTCTCGATTGAAACGCCATAATCGATTGTATTGAATTAAGCCTTCTATTTCGTCTACATAGGCTTGCCCTCTCTGAGAGTAGCGTATTAGACCAGCCGCCAACGCTTTGCCTGATATGTTTAGGCTTCTAGACCTAAGGTCTGCACGAATCGCTCTTAATTCTTTGTAGGCTGCATTAGAGTTTAGGTTATCGATGTAGGCAAATACGGATTGTCGTGCGTCAATGAATTTTCTGACTTCATGTGCAGCGTCATCTGCTCGCGAGTTAGGAACTAATCCACATCCTTTTCGGAAACACCATTGTCCAAAATAGTTATTTCCCATTAATGCGAACCTTGATGTCCCCCACGCTGATTCGTTGGCAGCTTGAGCTAAAACAAGAGACGCTGGAATAATGTCTAGTTTGATTAACAGCGTTTCAATATGGTGTTTTTCTAGTTTGTCTGTTGGTGTCAGTCTATGCAGTTTTCTCTGCTTATTGATCCAAGCAGAGTCATCAGAGGATAGTGTGTTGATATTGTCAAGGTAGGCTTTTAGTCGGCTTCTATCTTCCAGTAAGAGGTTGTTCTTTTCCCTGACAAAAGGTGTTAGGTAGTCGAAAAAGGTTTCTTTACGGGTTTTGACATCAGAGATAGCGGCAAAATCAGGTTTGTTTGGATCTATTGGGTGAGTTTCGAAGTAGTTTTTTTCGTCTTCACTGCTACCGGGAAGAGGTGAATCGTCTTGTTTGGCCGTTTCTTTGGGAGATGGCGCACTTTCCTCGTCTCCAGTGCTTTTGGCTTCCGTCGCTGAACCCTTGCTCTCAGACTCGTTTTTAGAAACTAAAGCATCGGTCGTTTTTGATTCTTTTTGAGTGGACTTTTTTTCGGGAGTGCTTTTTGAGCTTGCAACATCGCTAACTCCAGTATCGCTTTTCGAAAAGCCACTAGTCTTAGGTTCTTGCGTTTCAGACGGATCTATTTTTAACCAAAGCACAAAGATAAGTGCAAAGGAAATAATCCAAAGAATTTTTCTTTCCATAAGGACTGCAGAGTATACCGTATGTTAAAAGTAATGATCAGAAAGTACGCAAATTGTACAAGACGATTTTCTATTATCTCAAAAAAAACGGCCGTTTTATAGTTTTCTAGTACATCACTTTGTAACTGTATGAAATGTATTCAAATGCGTGGGTGCTTATTTGCTGATTTTAAAGGTAATTTTCTGAAGTGCTCTTCCTGTTTGGTCAGAAAGAGCTTCGGTTTTCAGTAGAAGATTAATTGAGACCTTTGCACGACGACTACGCTCTCCAATACAATGTTAAAAAGAGACTCAAAATGCTCATTTATAATGCATAAACTCCGCTTTTTCGTCTATTTTTGCCTCGTCTTGGCTTTGCTCGTGACTTCGTGCAAATGTCTCTAATTATTATAAATAAACGTCTTTGAATATTTCAGTCGGGCCAAGCGGAACCACACGGCTAGGGTTGATCATATCGTGGCTGTAATAGTAGTGGCGTTTAATGTGGGTGAGGTTGACGGTTTCTTTAATCCCTTTGGTCTCATAAAGTCGCTGTAGATAGGCGCTTATATTTGGGTAATCGATTATTCTTTTCAAGTTGCACTTGAAGTGCCCGTGATACACCGCGTCAAATCGTATCAATGTTGTAAAAAGCCGCCAGTCGGCTTCTGTTATTTGATTGTTGATCAAAAAGTCTTGATGAGTCAGTATGACTTCGATGTCGTCTAATGTTTTAAATAATGGTAAGACCGCTTCTTCATAGGCTTCTTGGGTAGTCGCGAAGCCGGATTTATACACTCCGTTGTTAACGGTATGATAGATTTTTTCGTTTATTTCATCGATGTCGTTCCGTCGCTCTTGTGGGTAGAAATCTAGCGTATTCCCCGTAATATGATTGAAGGCATCGTTGAACATGCGGATGATTTCAGAAGACTCGTTTGAGACAATGGTTTGCTGCTTTTTATCCCATAGTATTGGAACCGTCACTCTGCCGCTGTAGTTGGCGTCTGCTCGTGTGTAAATATCGTGAGCAAATTCGGATTGGTAGAGTGGATCGCCTGCTGTAACGTCTTTGTCTAAGAAGTCTTGCTCTTCTTTGAACTCCCAGCCGTTTGATAGCATATCTGGGTGGACACAAGAGACACTGATGATGTCTTCGAGAGACTTTAGCTTACGAAAAATGAGCGTTCGATGAGCCCACGGACAAGCAAGGGATACATATAAATGATATCGCCCTTTTTCGGCCGGGAAGTTGCTTTGGGCGTTTTGTTCGTTCTGCGTTTCTGATGTGATCCAATTGCGAAATTGAGCTTCGCTTCTTACAAACTTTCCTTTGTTTGCTTTAGTGTCATACCACTGATCATGCCATTTACCATCGATGAGTAACCCCATACTTACCTCTAAACTAAATTGAATTACGATAATGTTAATGAAAATTAAATGTTTTCGGGGCAATATATTGGCTGTATATCATCGAAGTTCTCGATCTATTGAATAAATATGTTGGAAAAGCATGCCCGACGCGATTAAAGCTTTAGTTCTTCCTTTCTTATTTTTACTTATCGGTATTTTAGCGAGCACTCAGGCGAGCAACATTCCCACGGTATGGCTACAAACTTTTCCTGTCGTGGTTGCTGCCGTTTTTATTGTTCTTTTGGGGCTGTCTTGGCGTTTCAATAAGGGGCGTCTAATCCTTGTTGTATTTGCTTTGAGTTATCCTGCTCTAATGCTCGAAGTTTTTCCTAACCTTGAAGCATCGAGCTTTGTTACGGTCGCACTATTAGTACTTTTTATTACAAGCTTGGTTAAGGAAAAAGGTTTTGCAAACCGATTCTCTTTTAATCGGTTGTTGTTTATTGGCATGCTCGTGCTTTGGAATGTGGCCGAAGTGAAAGGTTGGATTTCATTTGAAAAGTTGGATCAGTTTGTTCTTCCAATGCTTGATAAGACACTAAAATCCACTGTCCTTGTTGTGATCGAAGTGGCGGCGATTGGGGTCATATTGATTCGAGCGTTATCCTTTAATGATCGGTTTTTGGCAAGCGTTTTAGCCAGCTCTGTTGCACTGGTTGTCATGCATTATCTGCCGCTAACGATGAATCAAATGTTGCTTATTCTTGTTACACAAGGTGGGCTGTGGGCTTGGTTTTTACTTTCTGAAAGTCATCGTATGGCTTATAGGGATGAGCTTACTGGGCTTGCTTCTCGCAGAGCATTGAATGAAGACTTTATGGCGTTACCGAAGCACTACGCGATCGCCATGGTCGATGTTGATCATTTTAAGAAATTTAATGATACCTATGGTCATGATATGGGCGATGAAGTTCTCAGACGAGTTGCAAAGATATTGGCTGAAGGTTGTTACTATGGGTCTGTCTATCGTTATGGCGGTGAAGAGTTCTCCATATTATATCGGGGTAAAAAAGTCGCTGAAGCCCAAGACGAGTTGGAATCCATTCGTAGTTGGATAGAAGAAGAAAAGATAGAAGTGATTCATCGTGATAGTAAAAAGTATGTTTCCGTCACCGCAAGTTTTGGCCTCGCGGTAGGAAGTGATCAAAATGAAGGCTTTGAGACGCTAAAAAAAGCAGACGAATCGCTTTATCAGGCTAAACGAAAAGGTAGAAACCGGTTGATCATACATGGGGTTCGCGGTAAAAGTGCGACTAAATAGAAAATATTGAACGATCGGTCAAAATTTTTATTGCGCTTAAGGTCGTAACGTTATAGTCTGGATATTGCCAATGTGGTACGGCGGTTCAAAAATAGCGATTGCCTACGTTTTTTTACCGCTGTGAGGGGAATGGGGAGCTAAATAGCTCCCCTTTTTTATTTTTGGCGTTAAAATACCTACCTTACTAATTGGAAAATAATCTTGAATGAATCACGTCGGATTCTCTTTCCATTGCAGGACGCTTCTTCCCCATTAATAAAATAACGTAGTGAGAGGCTATTTTGTCAGAAGAAAAACGCGCTAAAGATCAGCTCAAAGCCCATATCAGAGCTCAAAATGAACAGCTTATTTTGGAGGCGGCCGAAAGGGTATTTGCACGCCAGGGGCTTACTAAAACTACAACTCAGATGATTGCAGATGAAGCAGGACTTCCAAAAGCAAACATTCATTACTACTTTCGTTCAAAAAAAGACTTGTTGGAAGCCGTTCTAGGACGCATTTTAACACTTTGGCTTAACTCGGTTAGTCAATTTAAATACGAAGACGGGCCAAAAGTGTGCCTGACTCGTTATATCAGTGAGAAAATAGAACAGTCTCAAAACCATGTTAATGCTTCGAAGGTATTTGCGATGGCGTTAATCGGTGAAGAGCCTTACGTTCTAGAGTATTTACGTGAATATTTCGTCGGCGAATTGCAAAAAGAACGACTCACGATTGAGCGCTGGGTTGACGATGGACTGATGAAGTCGGTTCCTGTTGAACATTTGTTTATTAGTCTTTGGGCGATGACTCAGACTTACGCTGATTTTGATGCTCAAGTGAAAATTTTATTGCGAGCGCCTCAGCTTGACGA
This sequence comes from Marinomonas mediterranea MMB-1, assembly GCF_000192865.1. Lineage (NCBI taxonomy): Bacteria > Pseudomonadati > Pseudomonadota > Gammaproteobacteria > Oceanospirillales > Oceanospirillaceae > Marinomonas > Marinomonas mediterranea. The sequence goes on along the minus strand of NC_015276.1, from coordinate 3,612,102 downwards.
TGAAACCTATGATGATGCAAAAAGCTTTATAACGCGCATGGTGTTGGCTGTTTGTGGTATTGAAGAATAACGTTTAAAAGAGCCAAGTATGAGTATCGAAAGTGCCATTACGTTTAGCATTGCTGTTTTTATATTTAGCATAACACCCGGTCCAGGTGTCTTTGCTATTATTGCTCGAAGTATGGCATTTGGTGCTCGAAGTGCGATACCGCTTTCCGCAGGTATGGCATTGGGAGACATTGCTTATTTGATTATGGCCTGTTTTGGTTTGGCGACGATTGCGACACGGTGGGAAGAAGTGTTTTTAGCGATTCGATTTATTGGAGCGGCTTACCTTATTTACCTAGGTTGGAAGATGTGGACTTCTTCGTCTCAGAGTATCGACAATGAACAGAAAGCATCTACATCGCGAGAGCCTATGTTTAAAGGGATGCTTCAAGGCTTTGCTATTTCTTCGTCGAACCCGAAGGTTGTTCTCTTTTATATTGCATTTTTGCCCACGTTTTTGGACGTAACGGCATTGAGTGCACAGGATGTCGCGATTACGTCTGTATTGGCCTATATTGCTTTGATGCTGGGCTTATCATTAATCGCATACAGTGCTTCTCAGGCTCGTCGTTTGATGAAAACTCAAAGGGCTCAGCAGCGACTTAACCGTGGAGCTGGGTCAATCATGATTGGGGCGGGCGCCTTTTTAGCGTTAAAAAACTAGCCGCTTCAATTTAGGCTTAAGGCATTCTTAAACTGAATGGAAAAATAGAACGAAACAGAACGAAAAAATATAACGAGAGTTAAGGTGACATTGCTTTCGTTTAAGTCACCTTAACTCTCGGGTATCATTTAATGTTTTTCGAATGACGTTAACTCATCGAGTTCCGTAAATTCTATCGCCCGCATCGCCGACACCTGGGCGAATGTAGGCCTTTTCATCTAATTCTCGATCAATTGATCCAACGTATATTGGCACGTCACTATGCGCCTCTTTAAACGCTTCAATTCCTTCTGGGGCGGCAAATAGGCAAATAAATCGAATGTCTTTAGCGCCCATGCCTTTCATTTTATCAATGGCGGCGATGGCTGAATTTCCGGTCGCAAGCATGGGATCCACGACGATAATCGTACGTTCTTCAACCGAATGAGGCATTTTTAAGTAATATTCCACCGGTTTTTTGGTTTCCGGGTCGCGGTACATGCCAACATGGCCAACTCGAGCGGATGGAGACAGTTTCAATACGCCTTCAGCAAGTCCATTCCCCGCCCGCATTATCGTTACAATACACAGCTTCTTCCCTTTTAAGACTGGGCTCATTGCTGTCTCTAGAGGAGTTTCAACGGCGATGTCAATGGTTTCTAGATCACGAGTAGCCTCATAACCAATGAGTGTTCCCAGCTCTTCAACAAGCATTCTAAACTCTCGAGTACTGGTGTTTTTATCACGTAAACTCGTGAGTTTATGCTGTACGAATGGATGTTCGACAAGGTAAACATCTGAGTAACGTGTCACAATTTCGTCTCGTGTCATGGTTCTTTCCCTCAATAACAATCGCTTAATCATACCATAGGCATTTCGCGTGAATGCAATTTTCCTGTCTATTAAGTCAGTTTTGATAATTGCTATAGAACGGTTGTAATTTTTGTCTTTGCCACTACATATTTTTCATCAATTAATATTTTGCTCCTCTGTGAAGTCGGTGATTACTCTTCCTAAGAGTTGAGCGTTTGTAGAAGGTGAGTAGTTGTGAGTGATGACAATGTATATGAACAGCCAGAGGGCGAGATTGTTGATGAGAACTCTGACGAGGTTGTAATCAGCGACCCTAAGGCACTGGCATTGCCGGACGATGTATTGCCTGATACCTTGTTTATTTTACCTGTTTCTAGCCGTCCTTTTTTTCCAGCCCAAGTTCAACCCGTTATGGTGGATGCAGAGCCTTGGGAAGAAACATTAGAACGCATAGCGGAATTCCCTCAAGCCGCAGTCGGACTAATTTACGCTGAGAAGACCGCCAATGGCGGCGCTCCAAATGTTGCGAACTTTAAGCAAATTGGTTGTGTAGCGCGGATTCACAAAGCGGAAAAGCAAGATGAAAAGATTACGTTTTTGGCTCAAGGGTTAAAGCGTATCGAAATTGTTGAATGGCTAGAGACGGAAGCCCCTTACCTTGCAAGAGTACGCTATATCAATGACTCAACTGTCGCTGATGAAGAAGCAAAAGCGTATTCCATTGCTATACTGGACGCGATCAAGGAATTGATTCGCCTAAATCCGCTTTTCAGCGAAGACTTACGTCAATATCTTGGACGCTTTTCATTTAATGAACCCGGCTTATTAGCAGATTTTGCGGCTTCAATTACTTCAGCAGAGCCAAACGAACTATACGAAGCGTTGAGTACGCTACCTGTTATAGAAAGAATGAAGCAGTCTTTGCTTTTGTTAAAAAAAGAACTGGAAATAGCGCATTTACAGAATGAAATTTCGGCGGAAGTGAATGACAAAATTAGTAAACATCAGCGTGAGTTCTTTTTAAAAGAGCAGCTAAAAGTTATTCAAAAAGAGCTTGGTCTTTCTAAAGATGATCGAACTTCCGATATTGATACGTTTCAGGAGCGCTTAGACGGAAAGAATGTACCCGATGCCGCCTATGAAAAAATTGAGGACGAGTTACACAAGCTCAGTATCCTTGAGACAGGATCACCTGAATATGGCGTGACTCGGAACTACTTAGATTGGGCAACCTCATTACCTTGGGGGGTGCATTCGGAAGATAACCTCGATATCTCAAAAGCAAGAGAGGTATTAAATGGTCATCATTCTGGATTGGACGATGTCAAAGATCGAATCATTGAGTTTTTGGCGTTGGGTGCGCATCGAAAAGAAATGGGCGGTTCCATTATGCTCTTGGTTGGTCCTCCTGGTGTGGGGAAAACATCCATCGGTAAATCTGTTGCAGCAGCATTAGGGCGAAAGTTTTATCGCTTTAGCTTAGGTGGGATGCGTGATGAGTCCGAAATTAAGGGGCATCGCCGAACGTATATCGGTTCGTTGCCAGGTAAGTTCGTTCAGGCGCTCAAGGACGTGCAGGTCGAAAATCCCGTTATTATGCTGGATGAAATCGATAAGATTGGGTCATCTTTCCAAGGAGACCCAGCGTCTGCGTTATTAGAAGCACTGGATCCTGAGCAAAACAGCGAGTTTTTAGATCACTATTTAGATATGCGGATCAACTTATCTAAGACGTTGTTTGTGTGTACGGCGAACCAACTGGACACTATTCCAGCGCCGTTGCTTGATCGTATGGATGTGATTCGCTTGTCCGGTTACATTGCTGAAGAAAAGGTTGCCATTGCCAAGCAGCATTTGTGGCCAAAACTACTTAAGAAGAATAAATTGCTTAAGAAGCAGCTTAATATCACAGATGCGGCGCTTAAGCATATTATTGAGTACTATGCACGCGAAGCGGGTGTGCGTGGATTGGATAAACTTCTTCAAAAAGTGTTGCGTAAATCGGTTGTGCGTTTACTCACGAGTGAAACAGAAAGCATTAATGTTGGAGTAAAAGACCTTGAAGACTTGTTGGGGATGCCGTACTTCCGACCGGAAAAAACATTGAAGGGAGTCGGTGTTGTGACCGGTCTAGCGTGGACCTCTATGGGAGGAGCGACCTTACCTGTTGAGGCGAATAAAGTGCATGAGTTGACCCGAGGCTTGAAGTTGACCGGAAAACTCGGTGAAGTCATGAAGGAGTCGGCGGAAATTGCGTATTCGTATGTGCTTTCTCATACAAAGAGTTATCAGAGTAATCCTGAGTTTTTCGATAAGTGCTTGATTCACTTGCACGTACCCGAAGGTGCGACCCCTAAAGATGGCCCTAGCGCTGGTATTACGATGGCAACGGCACTGATGTCGCTAGCAAAAGGACAAGCGGTTAATCGTCCTCTTGCTATGACTGGAGAACTCACGCTGACAGGGCAAGTGTTGGCCGTTGGCGGAATCCGAGAGAAAATTATTGCAGCGAAACGCAGTAAGGTGAATGAAATTATTTTGCCTGAGGCGAATCGTCGTGATTTTGAAGAGTTGCCTGACTCAGTGAAAGAGGGGATATCTGTTCATTTTGCTGAGCGTTTTGCCGATGTTGAAAAAATCGTTTTCGGAAAACTGAGTAACGATGTGCACTAATTAATCAAATATTGCATAAAAACAAACGAAAAAACAAAAAAGCCGAGCGATATGTTCGGCTTTTTTGTTTGGTCTTAGGTAGAATGTCGCGAATTGTTTTTACCGTGCATAAACGCAGGATTTAGAGGCTCAGGCATGCCTAAACAGGCAAAATTTACTCAAGGTTCAACATTAAAACACATTGTGACGATGTCGTTTACAGGTGCACTAGGGCTAATGATCATGTTCCTAGTAGACCTCGTCGATATGTTATTTTTGTCGATGTTGGATGAGCGAGAAGCCGTTGCTGCTGTGGGCTTTGCCAGTGCGATTATGTTCTTCACTATCTCACTGTGTATTGCGGTGTCGATTGCCGCAGCGGCGATGGTGTCGCGTGCTATTGGCAGTGGGGATATTGAGCTTGCAAAAAGACGTGCGGTTAACGTTTTGGCTTATGGCATTCTTTTCTCTACCGTGCTTGTCTATCTGGTATGGCCTAATATTCCTCACATTTTGCTTTATATTGGAGCCTATGGCCGAACACTCGATTTGGCGACGGATTATCTACAAATTGTGATGTTGGGCTTACCTGCCGTAATGATAGGGATGATTGGATCCGGTATTATGCGGGCACTTGGCGACGCTCGGCGTGCAATGTACGCGACGTTAGTCGGCGGTATTGTTAATGCTGTGTTGGACCCCATTTTAATTTTCCTATTTCGCCTCGATGTTCAAGGCGCAGCCCTTGCTTCTTTAATTGCACGGTTTTCTATGGTTGCTGTGAGCTACTATGGCGTCGTTCACGTACATAAAATGCTGGGCGAATTTGATCTGATGGACTTCTTTAAAGATGTTCGTCCCATTTCATACATAGCGTTGCCAGCCATGTTGACTAATGTTTGTACGCCTTTAGCAAACGTTATTGTTATGGAGTATGCGTCGAGTTACGGTGATGATGTCGTTGCTGCGGTGGCTATAGTAGGTCGTGTTATTCCCGTTGTGTTTGGTGGCTTATTTGCATTGACGAGTGCCGTTGGTCCGATATTGGGGCAAAATTATGGTGCTCGCCGATTTGATAGAATGCACAATACGATCTCCAGTGCGGTTACGTATTCGTTTTCTTATACTGCGGTGGTGTGCTTGTGTCTATTTTGGTCAAAAGAGTGGCTGATTGTTATGTTCAGCGCGTCCAAAGAAACGGCCGAAATGATCCGCTTCTTCGCCACTTATATTTCATTTAGCTTTCTATTTCAGAGCCTTATGTTTATCGCTATCGCGGCGTTTAACAGTCTTGGAAAGCCGTTCAATGGCACTATGTTGAACTTCTGTCGAGCAACGCTCGGAACGTGGCCGCTCATCTTCTTTTTTACCTTGTTTATGGATGCGAAGGGAGTTTGGATGGGGCAAGCGGTCGGGTCGATTATTTTTGGTAGCATTGCCTTGGTGATGGTGCGACGTTTTATTAACGAGCTTGAGTCGAAAGAGGTTAATGAAATCGAGTTAAAAGAGTCACTGCCCTACGACGATGTTGCGTAACGCGACTCTGTTTTTATATTTAGGTTTGTTTAGATTCAGGTTTAGATTCGGTGAGGCGAATCTAGGGAAGGTACGAATAAGTCTTATGAGCTTCAGTCTTATCAGAGAAACAGTCTATTAAGGCGAGAGTGAGCAGGAATGTTAATACCTTTCAATTACTCTTAACGAAGATAGGCTGTTTCTCTGAAAGACCCAAAGGGCGTGGGCTAAGCTTTCTTTAATTCTTTGTTAACTTTCTTGCCAATATGCTCAATATTGGACAGCGAAACTTGCCTCGAATAAAGAAGAGTTATCCACACGCTGAAGCCAGTGGACTTGTTCGTACCTTCCCTAGGCTGGAGTTTGACGTTGAGCGATCATAAGGTATTCTTGGTTACCGTCACCGCCTTTTATGACGCTTTTTTCATAGGCAATAAGGGTGAAGCCAAGGTTTTGTGCAAACAAGATCATCTCGTCTTTTAATAGACTCACTCGTTGCTCATCTTTCACTATTCCCCCTTTACTTACAAACTCTTGTCCAACTTCAAACTGCGGTTTGACTAGAGTAATCAAATAGCCGTTTTCAGCCAACAAAGAGGGTAGTTGAGGAAGAATCTTCATTTGTGAAATGAAGGAGACATCCATGACAATCGCATCAAATCCCTTTGTAGGGAAGTGCGGTTCTAAATCATTTTTGTCTAATGAGCGCGCATTGATGCCTTCAAAGCAGATAACACTCTCATTATTTCGAAGCGTTGGATCAAGCTGATCATGTCCGACTTCGACTCCAACGACCTTTTCAGCGCCATGCTGCAGTGAACAATCCGTGAAACCGCCTGTGGACTGGCCAACATCCAAAACAGCAAAACCTTTGAAATCAATGTGATATTGTTTCAACGCTCCTTCAAGCTTTAATGCCCCTCTGGACACGTATCTATCTGACTCGTCTTTTTGAATGTCTAATTGGGTGACTTCTTCGAGTTTTAAGCTTGGCTTTGTAATCAATTGCCATGTTCCGTTAATGTGAGCGGAAACCTTTTTTTGATTGATAAAAGATTGCGCTTGGGAGCGGGATTTGGCAAGGCCGGATTCAGTGAGAAGAACATCAATGCGTTTCATAAGGGGGCTAATAGAATGAAGAAAAGAGTGAAGTTGAGCGCGCAATAATAGCAAAAACTTAGAAATCTAAGTAGTCTGTCTCGTAGATTATTTTGTAACGTCAGAACGTAAAGGGCCTCACTTATGACAATAAAAACATTGATTTCAGTGGATGAGCTATCTTCCTTGCTTGGAGGTCGCGATTTAGTCGTCCTTGATTGCCGCTTTTATTTAACAGACTTAGAAAAAGGCGCTCGTGTTTACCAAGAGTCACATATCCCGGGCGCTATTTTTGTTGATCTACATACTCAGTTAGCCGGTACCGAAACCGAGTTTACGGGGCGACACCCTTTACCGTTGGAAGTCGAGTTTAGCGAGCAACTCGCCAGTTGGGGGATCGATCCAAATAGCCAAATTGTTGTTTATGATGATATGGGGGGCGCCTTCGCTGCCCGTGCATGGTGGATGTTAGCTCAGCAGGGCTTATCTGTTAGGGTATTAGATGGCGGTTTCCCTGAGTGGCGTCGTTCTGAAAAGCAAGTCACTGTCGACGTGCCTGATGTCGCCTTGTCAAAAGATAAGATCGAGGTCTCGTACCCTTGGCTTATTCAGGAAGATCAAATAGTAAGTAATTTCGAATCTAATCAATATATTCTGATTGATGCGCGAATGCAGGATCGCTTTAACGGCGAAAATGAAAATATGGACCCGGTTGCAGGGCATATTCCTGGTGCTTTAAATCGGCCGTTTTTTGATAATTTAAATGAGCAACAGGTGTTTAAATCAGAAGAACAATTAAAAGGTGAATTTGAAGTATTACTAAATGCCGAACACAATGTCGATATTGAAGACAGCTCCAGCGTGTCTTCTTTGGTCCACTACTGTGGGTCGGGGGTCACTGCATGCCACAATGTGTTAGCGATGAATCAGGTTGGAATAGAGGCAAAATATGTTTATGTTGGTTCATGGAGCCAATGGGCAAAGCGAATGGTTAAAATGATGGAGTCGCACTGACTCCATCATTTAAATTTGTATGAGGCGGTTCTAATGAGGCCGCTCTCCTGCAATCATCATTTGAACTTCTTCATGATTTGTTCCCCAGATGTGTTCTTTGATCGTCGCTAGAAAGCGATTGGCTTCGTTCAACGTCACAATGCCGTCTAACAATTCGACACCGATCCCTTCCCCGGTAAAGTAAAAATGCCAGATATGGTTATTAATGGAGACTTTACCTATACCGTTGTCGAAGTCCATTTGCTTAAAATCATAGAGATGCGGGACAAAGGCAGACATCTCAGACCCACCTTCTCCGTAGGCTAGTTCCGGAATATAGCCTTGGCGATCAACGAGTTCAAACTTCATATAGTTATCCTTTTTTTTGTTTTAGTAGCTATAGTGTTAGGAAAGACGCTTTAACGTAAGTGTAGTAGACGTGTCGTAAGCTAGGAAATTAAAAACTCCAAATTTTGAAGGTAAGCAACATGAAGATAGCTGTAGTCGGAACAGGGTATGTCGGACTTTCTAACGCATTATTGCTCGCAAAACGAAATGAAGTGGTTGCATTGGATATTGTTTCCGAGAAAGTTGAAATGCTAAACAAAGGATTGTCTCCTATAGAGGATGACGATATCCAACGCTACTTAAAAGAAGAGGACCTTAACTTTAAAGCGACATTGGTTAAAGAGGAGGCATTATCTGATGCTCGCTATGTCATTATTGCAACGCCAACGGATTATGACCCTGAAATGAATTACTTCAATACACATCATGTGGAGAGCGTTATTCAGGAGGTAAAGACGATTAACCCTGATGCAGTAATGGTTATTAAGTCGACGGTACCTGTGGGGTTCACTAAGGATTCAAAAGAACGGTTTGGAGTAGAAAATCTTATTTTTTCTCCTGAGTTTTTAAGAGAGGGCAAAGCGCTTTACGATAACTTATATCCTTCTCGAGTTATCGTTGGCGAAAAGTCGGAACGGGCGAAGGTGTTTGCAGAGCTTCTTGTTCAAGGATCTAATAAAGTTGATGTGGATGTTTTATTCACAGACTCAACTGAAGCTGAGGCCATTAAATTGTTTGCGAATACATACTTAGCAATGCGTGTCGCTTTTTTCAATGAGCTGGATACCTATGCAGAGACGCTGAACTTGGATTCTCGACAAATTATTGAAGGGGTCGGATTAGATCCGCGCATTGGGAAACATTACAATAACCCGTCATTTGGGTACGGAGGGTATTGCTTGCCAAAAGACACGAAACAGCTTTTGGCGAATTATGATGCGGTTCCAAATAATTTGATTAGGGCGATAGTTGACGCAAATGTAACGCGCAAAGACTTTATAGCGAATGAAATTTTGAAGCGCAAACCCAAAGTAGTCGGTATCTACCGTTTAGTAATGAAAGCGAAGTCTGATAATTTTCGTGCGTCTGCAATTCAAGGCATTATGAAACGAATAAAAGCGAAAGGGATAGAAGTTATAGTCTTTGAGCCAGCGTTAGATGCAGAAAGCTTCTTCAATTCAAGAGTGATTGATGATCTTGAAAGCTTTAAAGCGGAATCAGATGTCATTATTGCCAACCGGGTGACTGAGTCTATTCATGATTGTATGGAAAAAGTATATACACGCGACTTATTTGGTGGGGATTTGTAGAGGACGCGAAGGGTGTTCTACTGTTAAAATAGTCTGAACATTGTAGTTAGGCTTTTTAATGAAAATTAGTGCTTTTACCTTTATTAAGAATGGTGTTTTGCTTGGATACCCTTTCGTGCAAAGCATTCAGTCAGTATTGCCCCTTGTTGACGAGTTCGTAATTGCGGTTGGTGAGTCCGAAGATAACACTCTTGATGTGCTTCGAAGTATAGAGAGCGATAAAATTCGAATCATCGAAACTGTGTGGAATGATAAGATGCAAGCTCGCGGCTATGTTTACGGTCAGCAAAAAATGATCGCCCAGTTTAGTTGTACTGGTGACTGGGCATTTTATGTTGAAGCTGACGAGGTGATTCATGAAGAAGACCTTCCTAAGATTAAACAAGTCTGCGAACAATATTTGCATGATGATGAAGTTGAGGCCGTCGCGTTCGATTATTATCATTTTTACGGCAATCAAAACACCTATATTGACTCTTCTCATTGGTATCGCTCTGAAGCCCGAATCATAAAGAACTCCATTCGTACTTATGCTCCTGATGGTTTGTACTGGATTGTGTTGGATGGGCGAAAGAAGCGCCGTTACCCTCGAGCAGTAAGGCCTGGTGTAAAAATGTACCACTATGGGTGGACTAGAACGACTGCTCAGCTTCAAGCAAAAGACGATCGTGTCAGTGTTTATTGGGGAAGAAACGCGGATGAAGTGTCTTACGATGAAATTGACCCCAATATTATGCGCAAATTTTCGAGTACTCACCCTGCCGTAATGCATGACTCTTTTGAAGACTCCAATGTAGAGTTGTTTGTGCCGAAGCCTAAAAATGGCATTCCAAAACAATATAAAAAGTATCGGATGAAGGATAAGTTAGAGTCTATCTTCGGGATTGACCTTAGTAAAAAACATTACTCTCTTGTAAAAAGGTAAGGCTCAAAGATGTCTACAGTTGGAGCTTTGCTCATTGTTAAGAATGAAGAAGAGAAGCTTGCAGAGTGTCTAGATTCACTGTCTACTTGGGTTGATCAAATTGTTGTTGTTGACTCTGGAAGTACTGATAGCACATGTGAAATAGCAAAAAAGTATACTAAACATGTTTACTCTCACTGTGAGTGGCCAGGTTTTGGAAAGCAAAGGCAGGTTGCTCAAAGTTATCTTACGACAGATTGGGTATTTGCCATTGATGCTGACGAAGTTGTAACCGATGAGTTAAAACAGAGCATACTTAAAGAGACAAAATCGACAGAAAGAGCTTTGTTCTCAGTTAACCGCTTGAGTAGCGCATTCGGTAAACAAATTCGATACTCAGGATGGAGCCCTGATTGGATTGTTAGGCTTTATCCTCGGGAGATGGCGGGTTATAACGATGCTTTAGTACATGAAAAAGTCATCGCCTCTAAAGATATCCCAAAACGAAAGTTATCGGGTTATTTGCTTCATGACACTTATGAAAGTTTGCATCACTACTCTGTAAAAACGACCTCTTACTTGAAGGCTTGGTCGGATGATCGGGAAGGGAGGCCTTCTTCTTTGTCAAAAGCTCTTTTGCATGCTTTTGCGTGCTTTATCAAAATGTACATTATTAAAAGAGGCTTTTTAGACGGTACGCATGGCTTTGTTTTAGCTTGGCTTGCAGCACATTCAACCTTTTATAAATATATTGACCTTTGGCTTAGAGGAAGAAAAAAATAATGAAAGTATCTTTAATTGTCACGACATACAACTGGAAAGAAGCGCTTGCAGTGACATTAAATAGTGTGCTTTCTCAGAAAGTAATGCCTTTCGAAGTTATCGTAGCTGATGATGGCTCCCGCGAAGACACTAAAAAGGTGGTCGACTCTTTTATTTCGAAATTCTCTATTCCTTTAATTCATTCTTGGCAAGAAGATACTGGCTTTCGACTTGCGGCAAGCCGTAATAAGGCAATAGCAAAAGCTTCTGGAGATTATCTTGTTATTGTTGATGGAGATATGTATTTACCCCCAAGGTTTATCGAGTCTCATATTATAAATGCTAAAAAAGGTCATTTTGTACAAGGGGGGCGAGTTTTACTTGGAGAAGACGTAAGTGAAAAACTATTAGAAAATGGTCGTCGCCCTACGATTTTTTCGAAAGGAATTAGAAATCGCCATAATATGATCGACTCATCTATCTTAAGTCGCATATTTACCAAAGTAAAAAATAATGATAGATCGACAAGAGGTTGTAATTTTGCGCTTTGGAGAGAAGATGCAATACGAGTAAATGGCTACAATGAAGATTTTGAAGGTTGGGGAAGAGAAGACAGTGAAATGGTTGTAAGGCTTTTAAACTCAAACATTTCTCGACTTTACCTTAAATTTAAAGCAGTTGGGTATCATATATACCATGTTGAAAATAGCAGGGAGCAGCTTCAGGTTAATAATGACATTTATATGAAGACATTGTCAGAAAAACTTATTTTTTGTAATAATGGAATATCTCAATATCTATGAATTACCCTATTGTTGCCCCTAAATTCAGATAATAAGTGCAACGTAGTAAGACAGGTTTAGTCAAAACTTCAGCACTGAGCGACTACTAGACTAAGTTATCCGTAGGTTCCTTAGAGTATTTTATCTTGAACCCATCTCGATATATGTCTCTTGGTTTTTATTTGATTGGCCATTTCAGGTGAATCCAATAAAGCTTCTTTTGACTTTTTTTCCAGTAGTTCGTTTGATTGGTCATGAATATAGTTTTTAGGTCCTTTATGCCAATAGTGAAAGACACTATTGTCACCAAGCGTAATAATTTCCCCTTTTTCAGAAAGTGTTTTTCCTAACGAAAATTGTTCAGCAGTGTGGGTCGAAATTAAAGGAACAATTTGTTCCATTAACCATAAGGCAGTGTTCAGTAATGTTAGGCTCTTATTGCATATACCTATTACCCCCGAGTTATACATTGAGCAGTTTTTAGTACATAATATCTGACCGTAATCTTTATGTTCAAATTGTTTATTGAAAATTTGGCTATAATGCCTCGAGTGTCGTTGTTTACTTAGCTTTCCCTCAAATTTGTGCATTAGAAAACTTGATTCAGTTATGTGATTAAAATAACTTGAAATATCTTTTTTTATGATAGTGTCAGAATCAAGGAAGATTATTTTTTTCGCATGGTTCTCTAGAATATACCGAAGCCCTGCTAGTTTTAATTTAAAATGATAATCTGAACTCTCCATCCATTTTGACTTCATACTGAGGTCTAGAGGGACTATTGTTAGTCGAGGGTGTGGTGGGAAAAAATCAACGAGCTCCGATAAAATAATAATATTAGAAGATTTCATTTTATCTAGAACACTACAGATGCTTATAAGAGCTTCTCGGTAGTATTTTTGATTAGTGCCATATAAAATATAAACAAAAGCTGTATCTAACATAAAATTTCGTGCTCTCTTATAATGTTCTAAATTGGTCTTTTCGAAGAAAAGCTAAGTTTCGCTGAGGGATGGAGTAATATATTGGATTACATCACTAGCAGGAAGGTTTGTCTGACAATTTGTATGCCCCAAAGGACATTGCCTTTTAAAGCATGGTGAGCAATCAAGATGTAAATTATGAATGATCTTATTGTCAGTAAGAGGGGGTGTAAACAGCTCGCTGGTGGAACCATAAATACCGTGTACCTTGGTACCAACTGCGGCAGCGACGTGCATTAAGCCCGAGTCATTACTGACTGCAATGTCCGCAGCTCCTAGTAAATCGATAGCGTCAACGAGTTTCGTTTTACCGCATAAATTGATCGCCTCCTCACCAAGTTCTTCAAGAATACGATCTCCGTCCTCAGAGTCCTTCGGCCCTCCTAGTGTCCAAACTTGGTAGCCTTTTTGGAGTGCCGCTTTAGCAACCTCTCTAAAGTGCGATATTGGCCACTGTTTAGAAGGGCCGAACTCAGCACCTGCCATTAGTGCAATTGCAGGTCTATCTGAAAGTCCCAATGTTGTGTAGAGGTTCGCTTGGTTGTCTGAGTTGACGGTTAATTTAGGCTCTGGCAAGGACGTAGGAGGATAAGCGTTGTGCAGCTCCTCTCCAAGAGAGACAAAACGTTTTACTGTCTGGTTTAAAATACTCTTATCAAGTTTGCGTCGTTCGTTTAAAAGAATGTATCGCTGCTCGCCGTGAAACCCAACTCTATGTGGGATTGAGGCAAAAAAGGGCACGAGCGCCGACTTCCAAGAACGCGGAATTGTAATCGACTTATCGTATTTCTCAGCTCGAAGTGACTTTCCTAAATTGCGTCGAGTCGAAATCCCCCATTCGCCATGCCCTGTTGGTAGACTAATGGCGTTTCGAACTTCTGGCATACGAGCTAGAATTGGTGCTGACCAGTTAGGTCCGATAACATCAATGATGCAATCCGGCTCAATGTCTTTTAAGCGAATAAATAGGCTCTGGGCCATGACCATATCGCCTACCCAAGAAGGGCCTACAATTAAATATTTAGTCACGACTGTCTAACCATGTCATGTAATCTTTCACGCCTTCTGAAAGGCTTCTAAAGTTGCCAGTGTAGCCAGAGTCTCGCAGTTTACTGATATCTGCCTGAGTAAAACTTTGATAAGCGCCTTTTAAATGCTCTGGGAATGAAATGTACTCAATTTCACCTTTTCCATAATGTTCTATCACTGTTTCAGCGATGGTTCTAAAAGGTTCTGCATGTCCTGTGCCCAAATTGAAAATGCCAGACTTGTCGTCATTTTCGAGGAACCATAATTTGGTTTCGACTAAATCTTCAACATAGATAAAGTCTCGACTTTGCCCGCCGGCTTCATAGCCGTCATAAGCGCCGAACAGTTTTGGGTTTTCTCCTGCAAGTACTTGATTGCGAAGATGGAAAGCGACACTTGCCATGGACCCTTTGTGGTTTTCACGCGGCCCATAGACGTTAAAATATCGGAAGCCGACGATTTGTGATTTTGCTTCTGGAAGAATAGTTCTAACGTATTGATCAAATTGAAACTTTGAAAACGCGTACATGTTTAGCGGGTTTTCGTGGTCTCTTGTTTCTTGAAAGATTGGTCCAGCACCATAAACCGATGCAGAAGAGGCATATGAAAAAGACACTTTGTTTTTTAAGCACCAATGTAACACCGCTTTTGAGTATTGGTAATTGACGTCCATAACATATTTGCCGTTCCATTCGGTGGTTGCTGAACATGCACCTTCGTGGAATACGGCATCAACTTTCAAGTTAAGAGCGTTTGCTTTTACTAACTCAAGAAAGTCGTACATGTCCATGTAATCAGCAATGTTGAGATCGGAAAGGTTTAGGCATTTTTTACCGTCAGTAAGATCATCTACTAAAAGAATATTGGTAATGCCGCGTTTGTTAAGCGCTTTGATGATATTACTACCGATAAAGCCGGCTCCGCCGGTGACTATATACATGCTGCGTTATCCTATTTAGTAAATTCAGTTTGCGACCAGTTTATCACTTCGTTTAGACCTAAGAAAATATGGTAGGTCGTGGTGCCTGGTAGAGGGATATTTTTCGGGGAATCGTCTTCATTTAAATACTCGTTCCATCTGCCGTCTGCTGTAAAGTAATGATCTTTTAAAAACGATAGAGCTTTTTCGAAACGATCTAATTTTTCGTTTTCGTCCAGATCAATGACACACAACGCTTTTAAGTATTCTGTTATCGGCCAAATACGCTTTTCAGTGTCTAGTGTTACGTAGCTATCAGCATGGATTTGGTTAAACACGCCACTTTTTTCAGAAATTCCATGTTTAGACGCGATAGACCAAAGCTTATCTGCAATCTCTATGTTCATTGAATTTGGAGAAACTTTGTTTGCCTTATGCAGTAGCCATATCCACTCAAAGTGGTGCCCTGGCTCAATGATGTGTCCTTCCGACGGGTGAACTTTCCAGTTTTTTAGAAAAAACTCTCGTAGAGTATTGGTTATTGGATCAAAAAACGCGGAACGTGCAAGCGTTAGTAACTCACCAATTTGAATTTTATAGGCAGTTTCTTGTGTCACTTCGTATGCGGCAAGGTAACCTTCAAGTAAATGCATGTGAGGGTTCTGTCGTCGAATCAAGGAGCGATCTATAGGGTAGCTCTCCTCAAAACCGCCAAACTCTGAACGCATATTATCTTGTAAAAAATCGTGAGTTACTTGTATTTCATTAAGTGCTCTTTCGTCGCCTGTTGCTTTGAAGTAATGACTGAACGAGAGTAAAACGAACGCCAGAGCGTAAGCATCAGTCTTGGTATCGAGCTTTTCTAAGTCGTCATTTAAGGAAAATATCCACCGTTGATCCTGTTTAAAATGAGCCAGAATGAAATCAAATAACGGCGTTAGCAAAGAGTTGTTGACGCAATCAGAGTAAGACAAAGAAGCATGACTTAATGTATAAAGTTGGCGACATTGAGTCAGTAGGCGTACACGACCAACCTTATTTCTTTCCCAATTGTGTCGCATGCTTTCATAGCTAAAGCCGCGTAAAGGATCAAATGCATGCTCTTGCCAGTTTTTCAAAATGCCGTGAAAAAACAGGTTTTGACAAGAAATGAGACTATTTTGAAACATATTTATGTAAGCTCGGGTTTAGATGATTTTGGTGTGTCCAACTTAGAGTGCGACTATGATAAGATGTCGGCCTTCAAAAATCGATGATTAAAGCATTTATGAACTCTTCTTACTTGAATTTTAAAGATAAAAACATACTTGTAGTAGGCGATGTAATGTTGGATCGCTATTGGCATGGCGGCACTTCTCGAATTTCGCCTGAAGCCCCTGTGCAAGTTGTGAAAGTCTCTAATATTGAAGACCGCCCTGGTGGTGCAGCCAATGTCGCCCTGGGGTTAGCTAAGTTAGGCGTCTCGGTCACTTTAGTGGGTGTAGTCGGTGACGATGAAAATGCGGGTATACTTAAAAAGTCGCTAGAGAAGGAAGGTGTAGAATGTCACTTTGTTTACTCTCCAGCGCTTCCTACTATTACTAAACTGCGAGTGATTAGCCGCCATCAACAGCTAATACGCCTTGATTTCGAAGAGCGTGAAGACACACTTGAGCAAAATGAGAAGATCTTAGAAGCGGTGACCGAGTGTTTACCCAATGCAAATGCTGTCATTTTCTCTGATTACGCGAAAGGCTGTTTAGCGGGTGTGCCTGATCTAATTGAAGCAGCGAATAAACAGAACGTGCCCAGCTTTGTTGACCCGAAAGGAAACGATTTTTCTATTTATCAAGGCGCAACACTGGTTAAACCGAATTTAAGTGAATTTGAAGCGATCGTTGGCAAGTGTGAGAGCGCTAAAGAAATTGTTGACAAAGGTAATGCGCTTCGAGAGAAACATAGCTGGGATGCCTTGTTAGTCACACGCGGTGAAGATGGTTTGGTTTTACTGCAAGATAATCACAACCCTTTCTCACTGGCTACGGCGGCTAAGGAAGTATTTGATGTTACAGGAGCAGGCGATACGGTGATCGCTGCTCTTACAGCAGTATACGTAACTAGTCAGCGTTTTGTTGATGCCGTTGAGTATGCGAATCAAGCCGCTGGTTTTGTAGTCGGAAAACTTGGAACCGCCTCTATTACCTCGGAGCAGTTAGAGGTCATCATGTTTGCGCGCTCGCGAACGACTAATTTTGGTGTTTTATCGCCAGAGCAAGTGCGAGAACAGATTAAACTTGCTCAACTTAATGGTGAAAAAGTAGTTTTCACCAACGGGTGTTTTGATATTTTACACCCCGGGCATGTTGCCTATATGAGGCAAGCAAAAGCCTTAGGTGATCGGTTAATTGTAGCCGTAAATACTGATGCATCTGTAAAGCGTCTTAAAGGTGAAAAGCGCCCCATTAATGATCTTAAGCATCGAATGGCGGTACTAGAAGGTATTGGTGCTATTGATTGGGTGACTTGTTTTGACGAAGACACTCCTAAAGAACTGATCGAAGCATTGTCACCTGATGTACTCGTCAAAGGCGGCGACTACACGATTGATAGTATTGTCGGAGCGGATCACGTGATTAATTCCGGTGGTGAAGTAAAAGTCTTAACCTTTGTCGATGGTTACTCGACGACTTCAATTATCGAAAAGGCGAATGGCTAAATGCAAAAAGCAGCTCAAGCTTCTTCGAAAGATGCTCAACACAAACCACTAGATGAGTCAGGCTTAAAGGTTTATTTACGTCTCTTGGGCTATATACGTTCTTCTTGGTTTTATTTTGCTCTAAGTGTATTTGGTTTTGTTTTGTACTCCGCAATGGAGCCAGCTCAAGCTTGGATCTTGAAACACATAGTTGATGTAGTATCTAACAATGAGATTGCGGAAAATAGACTACTCATCCCGCTTGCGATACTGGTGATTTTTATTATTCGTGGTTTGGGTACCTTTCTAGGTAGCTACTTTATGGCCTTGATAGCCAATAAAGTGGTATACGATCTAAGAACCAGTATGTTTGAAAAAATGGTCGTGTTGCCTTCCAACTATTTCCACAGCATGCCTTCGGGGCGCTTACTCTCAAAAATTACGTATGATACCGAACAGGTAACAGGGTCTGTTACCTCCGCGATTAAGGTCATACTTCGCGAGGGTTTTACCGTTGTTGGTTTGCTGGGTTACATGCTCTACATTAATTGGAAACTGTCGTTATTGTTTCTGATTATTCTTCCTGTTATCGGATTAGTCGTATCTTATGCTTCTAAGCGTTTTAGAAAGCTAAGTAAGCGCATACAAGGTGCGATGGGGGGAGTGACTGATGTGGCTTCTGAAGCCATCAAAGGGCAGGAAGTTGTTAAAATCTTTGGTGGGATTGAATACGAAACCAAACGTTTTCGTGATGCGGCCCATGAAAATCGCCGATCTCAACTGAAAATGGAGTTAACCAAAGCACTTAATACCCCTATTGTTCAGTTTCTAGTGGCGATTTCGCTCTCTGGCTTAATTTGGTTGGCACTTGACCCAACGTTCAGTGACAACATGTCATCAGGCGATTTTGTTTCTTTTATTACCGCCGCTGGCATGCTCAGCAAACCGATGCGACAGCTGACGGAAGTGAACAGCATCCTGCAGAAAGGTATCGCTGCCGCTCAAAGTATCTTTGAGTTTATTGATATGGACGAAGAAGTTGACCAAGGTAAACGACGTTCAAATTCCCTAAAGGGAGAAATTCGTTGGGAGGATGTGCGTTTTCAATACCCATCTTCGGATAAGTTGGCATTGAACGACGTCAGCTTAACGCTTGAAGCGGGTAAAACGTTGGCTTTAGTGGGGCGCTCTGGTGGCGGTAAATCAACCATCGCAAGCCTAATTCCTCGTTTTTATGACGTCACGGGCGGCCGTCTTTTAATCGATGGTCATGAAATACAAGACTATGACCTGACCTCATTGCGGGACAAGATCGCACTGGTTAATCAGAATGTTGTATTGTTTAATGGCACCATTCGAGAAAACATCGCTTATGGTCGATTGCGGAATACACCAGACCAGAAAATAATCGACGCTGCTAAAGCCGCGAATGCACTCGACTTTATTCAAGAACTAGAAAACGGGTTTGATACCGTCGTTGGTGAGAATGGTGTATTGCTTTCGGGTGGACAACGTCAGCGTATCGCAATTGCTCGTGCGATCTTGAAGAATGCGCCTATTCTTATTTTGGACGAAGCGACTTCTGCATTGGACAGTGAATCAGAGCGAGCAATTCAGCAAGCCTTAGATACCTTGATGGAGAACCGCACTACCATCGCGATTGCCCATCGACTCTCAACCATAGAAAAAGCAGATATGATTGCGGTAATAGATCACGGGGAGATCGTCGAAGTCGGTACGCATTCTGAACTTCTTGAAAAAGACGGTGCTTATGCACAGCTTCACAAACAGCAGTTTGCAGAATAAATAGGTTCAAATAAGCGTCTATGTGGTTATATCAAGTACTGCTTAAATGTCTCAAACCTGTTTTGATGAAAAAGGTTCGGCGCTATCAGGCGAGTTATTCAAATTATCGTCTTGAAGAAGTGTTTGGAAACTGGCCTGAAACCAAAGTCGAGTTCTGGTTGCATTGTGCCTCAGTGGGTGAAGTCTTAGCAGCCAAAGAGTTAGTAGCTCGGTGGCTTGCAGCTCACCCACAGCAAACTCTCTTACTAACCACTGTCACGCCGACGGGAGCTGAACAAGCGATTAAGCTGTTTGGTAATCAAATCGTACATCGTTATTTGCCTATGGATTATCCGGCGTATGTGAATAAGGCGCTGAGTCAGGTTCAATGTCGGCGAATGGCAATCATTGAGACGGAACTATGGCCTAACCTTTTAAAAGGTCTTAAAGCCAAAAACATTCCGATCTGTATTGTTAATGCTCGAATGAGCGAAAAGTCGGCGAAAAACTACAAACGATTTTCAGGCTTCTCTCGTAAGCTGTTTGCTTTCCCCGATTTATTTCTCGCTCATCATGAAAATGACTCAGCCCGCTTTATTGAGCTTGGCGCGAGGCATGTAGAAGTGTCTGGCAGTATTAAGTTTGACGTTATGCTCTCACAAGATGTGCTTGAGTCAGACTGGCGGGAAGCGCTTGGTTCAAACCGCTTTGTTTGGATCGGAGCCAGTACGCATGACGGTGAAGACGAAGTCTTACTTGCTGTGCACAAAACATTAAAAAATACCTTTCCCAATGCTTTGCTTATTCTTGTGCCAAGGCACCCAGAGCGCTTTGAAAGTGTCACGAAACTTGCCAATCAGTTTTTTTCAAAAGTAGAAAAACGTTCTGACGATAAGACCAATAATTGGTGTGACACTGATGTGTTAATTGGCGACAGCATGGGTGAGCTTATGCGCTATTATCAAGCTTCTGACGTTGCTTTTGTTGGCGGCAGTCTAATTGAACGTGGCGGACATAACCCAATTGAGCCTGCCGTACTAGGAAAGCCCATTTTAGTTGGGCCTCATACCTTTAATTTTAAAGAAATTACTCAATCCTTGATTGAAGAGGGTGGAGCACTACGTTGTGAAGCGAAAGATGCGCTTGTTAAAGCTCTAATAGCACTAAGCGAAAGAGATAATAGGGTAGAAATGGGGCAAAAAGCGCTGGTTTATGCTCAAAAGAATCAAGGGGCGTTGGAGCGCACGTTAGAGCACATTGAAGAGCTTACTTCTGTCTAAGTAATATCGATAGCACAACGCCTGAAATGAACCCCCAGAAATGCGCAGCCCATGAAATATAAGGTAGGAAGCTAACGAGCGAAAAAAGTGCTCCGCCGTAGGTAATAAAAGCGGCAATAGCAATTAACCAGTTGCGTATACTAGGGTTGAATAACGCGTTGGAAAACATAAAGCCAAGTAACGCAAACACCATTCCCGAAGCGCCGACTATGACATGACTGCTTCCAAAGCACCAAACTCCGATGCCCGAGCCAAGAGCGCCAAGGGTCATTATATAGCGTAATTTATTTGATCCGACTGACGCTCTCAGCAAACTCCCTAGAACAAGTAAAGGAAGGGTATTCGAAATCAAATGGTAAAGTCCTGCGTGTAAAAACGGTGACAATACTATACCGTATAAACCATCCAGCGTTCTTGGGCGAATTCCAAATTGATTTAGATTGATCCCGACTAAAATAATGTTGGCGAAAAATACGCCCCAGATAGCGATAACAAAATACGTTATTTCTGCTGGGATGATTTTCTTAAACATTTTTTACCTGCTTTAGGATCTCTTGCAGCGCAGTGTCTTCCAACTCCAATACATCCACGATGACTGCAAATAGATCGGCGGAAAACATGCCTTTATGTGTTTTGCTACGTAAATTCTCTGGCGTCATACAGATTCCCTTTTTATCCAATGCCATAGATAGGTCTTCGTACTTCATCCCTTTTAATGCGAGAGACGAACGAATGTAACGAGTGATTGCAAGTTTATAGGGAGATAGAGAGTGTCGGTTTTTAATATTTTGATCTGGGTTCATTATGTTCGTTATTTGATTAAATATGATTGATTTATAGTGATTAAGCCCATATTAACTATACCTTCGATGCACTGCAATGAGCATAGATCATAGTTGACAGTTGTTTTCTAGGTGCTATATTCGTTGCTTATGTTACACGCTCTTCTGTCGTTATTAAAAGGAAAACTTTATGTCCTGGAACAAAGATACACTGTTGACGCTCATTGAAGCTCAGCCTAATTGGGTTGTAGAGCCAGAAGGTGAGTGTCTAAATATTTCTAATGATGAAGGCATTGATGTTTTTGTCTATGTGGGCAATCAGCAAATTTTGGTCGAGACAGCGTTATTTTCAGCGGCGAATGTCAAAGATAAAGACCGTTTGAACAACCTCATTTTACGCAGCCATCAGTTAGTACCGCTAACCTCTATCTGCATTAAAAACATCGGTGATGATGAGTACTACATTGCATTTGGTGCGTTATCCATTGACAGTAAAGAAAGTGTTGTACTGGAAGAGATTGAAACCCTTTTCAATAATGTATCCGAGTTTCTTGAGTTATACAGTGACGACCTAAATATGGAGATCGTACTATGAGCCTGAAAAAATTATGGACAGCACTTCGTGGTGCAACCAATGAAGGGATCGAAGCCGTTGCTGATTCTCAAGCGATTCGCATACTGGATCAAGAGATGCGTGAAGCGAAAAAAGAGCTTCAATCTTGTGATGAAAGTCTAACTCGTATTATGGCGAAACGTAAATTAGCTGAAGGCAAAGTATCGGCATTGAAAGCGGATATCGAAACCTATACGAATCATGCTATTGCAGCGAGCGAGACTGATGAGGCATTAGCGATCGAATGTGCTGATAGAGTCAGTGAATTAGAATCTACTCTTGACGTTGAGCAAGGTATTCTTGATAGCTTTTTATCTTCTGAAAAGTCTTTGAAAGCCAATATTTCAAAAGCAAAAACCAATGTTCGTCGCATGGAGCAGCAGATAGAGCAAGTGAAAGCAACAGAGTCTGTTCAACAAGCACAAGTTGCTGTATCGACTCGGCATATGGGTGCAAATAGCAAAGTCAAAACTGCCTTAAGTAGCCTTGATCGTATTAAAGAAAAGCAAAAGCAACGCAGTGCTGAGTTAGACGTTGCCGAAGAGCTAGCGGCTGAAGAGTCCGGTAGTTCATTGGACTCTAAATTAAAAGCGGCAGGTATTAAATCGGGAGCAAGCAAAAGCGGTTCAGACAAGCTTGCGCAGTTACTTGCTTCTAAGAAAGGGTAGAGGCGTATAATATAGCCGCGTTTGCGCACGGAGCATCATATTAAGGCGCTGCGGCTATATTTATACATTTTTTGTAAGCTAAATAACGAACCTTTATGGGATTCTGTTAAGGTTACGACTAAGAGCGAGACTATGTTTTCGTCACTTTTTAAGAAAAATAAACCAAAGTCCCCATCTCAAGATACACCTTCTATTATGGGGTTGCGCTTAGGTGGTAGTTTTGAAATAGACCCACTTTTAATGCGAATGACGCAAGACAGTCTAGTCATTGATAACGCTGCTTCTAGCTACATAATAAAGGCGGCAGGAATCGCAGAACTTGATGGAACGTGGATGTTTCGTTTTTATACGGATGATGATGCCTTTCTCCAAGTCATTGCTGAAGGCGGTAAAAAAGCGGAAGACGTTGTTGATGTAAAGCTTTTTCATTTTTACGACACTCAAGATATCGCCTCCCAAAGTGTGTGGGATACCTTGTTAAACCAACAAATAGGCACGCCGACTTACGAATTAGAAAACCATCTTTATCAGAGGGTTTGGACCTCTGCGAGCGACTACCACAATCCTGTATATGTACAAGAACGTACTTATGACGACGAAGGTGAAATGTCAGAAACGGATCAATTTATAATGCTATTTGAGCGTGAAATAGCCAATGATTGTACTGAATCACTCTTCCTTTCAGCGGAGGAAAGTGAGCAGCAAGGTGGGTTAAATCGCTGTTTTGTGTTAAGTACTGGTATTACACTAAGCCCTTCTCAATTAACAATCCATGGTTAATAACTAATCATTTACAAACAAGGAATTTTTATGGATCCGCAAGTGCAAGACCTTCTCATAAGTGTTGGTAATTTTGGTGGCTATTTTGGCCTGGCTCTCTTATTCGTCGTTGTCTTTACTTTCGTGTACTCGTTCATTACCCCTCATGACGAATGGAAGTTGATTAAATCCGAACAAAATACGGCGGCTTCTATTGGTTTAGGTGGCGCTATCATTGGTTTTTCAATTGCGTTGGGAGGCGCGGCATCCAACTCGGTTTCTATTGTCGATTTCGCTATTTGGGGGCTAATCGCACTCGTCGCGCAATCTCTCGCATTTGCCGTGGTTCGATTCATCTTTATGCCAAAAATTGTTGCTCGAATCATTGCCAATGAAGTGAGCGCAGGGATTATTCTCGCGTCGGTCAGTGTTTCCGTAGGGGTACTTAATTCAGCATGTATGACTTATTGAGGAGTATATTGTGAAAAGAAGCCAATATATTAGCCTTAATAAAATGCGCAAAGAAGGTCCGAAGCATCCCGCGTTTCGACCACTTACGCTCGCGATTGCAGCGATTACCTTAACGGCATGCAGCCAGCCTGATGAAGAAGTAAAGGTTGTATCTTCTGTTGAAGACTGTACTGCGAATACCACACTTTCGTTGCAACAATGTCAGGTCGCGTATCAAAAAGCGATTGAAGAGTCGGTACGTACTGGTCCTAGATATGGAAGTGAGCGGCAATGTGAAGAAGATTTTGGTTATGATCAATGTATCAGACCGCAATCCTCTGGCTTTTTTATGCCGATGTTGACCGGCTTTATGATAGGTAACATGTTGAATAATAGAGCCTATACCTATAATCCCGTTTATCAATATCGTAATTCAGGATCATCCTATCGTAATAGGTTGATGACAGCGGATGGCGCTATTATTGGTACCCCTGGAAAGCGTTCGTATTCTGTTCCTCCTTCAGCATTGAAGCCAAAACCAAAAGTAACGCGCACAGTCTCGCGCGGAGGTTTTGGTGCGGTGGCATCTGCCAAGTCAAATTGGGGCGGTGGTAAATCGAAAGGGTGGGGCGGCTAGATGTTTCGCATCCCTACTGCTGAACGGTTAAATTGGCAACAAAAAGCAGAAGAGTTTGGCTTTGAGTTTCATACCATGTATGGGGAAAAATACTGGGATGAAAGTGCCTACTATCAGTTTACATTAGAACAGATTGAAAAAGGCATCGAAGAGCCCACAGAAGAAGTTCACCAGATGTGTTTAGCGGCGGTTGAGCGCGTTGTGAATGACGATGCCTTGTTGCGACGCTTTTGTATACCAGAGGCCCAGTGGGACTTTATTCGTCAATCTTGGACTAACGGTGACCCTAGTTTATATTCTCGATTAGATTTTGCGTATTCTGGTAAAGGAGACGCAAAGCTATATGAAAATAATGCGGATACTCCTACCAGTGTTTACGAGACTGGTTTTTGGCAATGGCTTTGGTTGCAAGATAAAGTCGATGCAGGCAAGCTGTCTAGCGCTTCAGATCAGTTTAATAGCTTGCAAGAAAAGCTGGTAAATCGTTTTAAAGAAATAAAATACCTAACGCCAGACCGAGTTTTGCACTTCTCTTGTTGTAAGGACACTCCCGAAGATCGTGGCACGGTTCAGTATCTCGAAGACTGTGCCAATGAGGCGGGCATCGAAACGGACTTTGTGTACATTGATGATATTGGTCGGGATGAATTCGGCCATTTTACGGACCTGAAAAATCAAGTTATCAGTTCAATGTTCAAATTGTATCCTTGGGAGTTTATATTTCAGGAGGCGTTTTCTGAGCACCTTGGAAGCAATAATATCCGTTGGTTGGAGCCTCCTTGGAAGAGTATTCTTTCCAATAAAGCGCTTTTGCCCATGTTATGGAAAATGTTTCCTAACCATCCGAATCTGCTGCCTGCATTTTTTGAAGACGAGCTGCATTTGGCAACAGGCTTAGACTCTCTTGTTAAAAAACCAATCTTTTCTCGTGAAGGTTCGAACATTTCATTTATTGGGGATAATGCCGATATTGAAGCGTCATCCGGCCCCTATGGTGAGGAAGGTTTTATCTATCAAGCGACGCATATGCTGCCAAAATTTGGTGATAGTTATACATTGATCGGCAGTTGGTTAGTCGATAATCAAGCGGTTGGCATCTCGATCAGAGAAGACAGCAACCCCATCACTCAAGACATGAGTCGATTTTTACCGCATGTTATTCTTTAGCCTCATTAAAAGCCCTGTGTTACGTCATAACTTTAAATAAGAAATCATCAATCAGTGAAAGTGCGTAGTTTATGCAATTTAAGATGTATGTCCTGTTACTTTAAAGTGACTTTGATTTAATTGCTGATTACAATAAACCCGATTTATCTCTTGGGGTGCCATACATCTGCTCATCTATCGATGAGCTGTGTGGCTGAGAAGCTTTGCTAACCCATTGAACCTGAACCAGATAATGCTGGCGTAGGAATTGAGATAGCGAGTCTTGTCTTGCCATTTCTGCTGTACGCCGCTCGTAATTGGAGCGACCTGATGTCTTTTAAAAAAACTTTGTTAACTGCCTTTTCTGCATCTGTGATGTTGGTTACAGCAAGTTCTGCTGTTGCTGCATCTACATTAAATGTTTATACCTATGATTCGTTTGCCTCTGACTGGGGCCCGGGTCCAAAAATCAAAACAAAATTCGAAGCACAATGCGATTGTACTTTGAACTACGTCACGTTGGATTCTTCGGTTGGTATTCTCTCTCGTGTTCAGTTAGAAGGATTAAGCTCTTCGGCTGATGTGGTTTTGGGGCTTGACCTAAATGTAATGGAAGCGGCTAAGAAAACCGGTTTGTTAGCAGAGCATGCTGTTGACACTTCTAACGTGAATGTTGCTGGTGGGTGGAGCGACAAATACTTTGTTCCGTTTGACCAAGGTTATTTCGCGTTTATTTACAACAGCGAAGCGATGGCTCAACCACCTAAAAGCTTAAAGGAAGTGGTTGAAAATAAAGATTTGAGGGTGATCTATCAAGATCCTCGTACTTCGACGCCTGGATTGGGGTTGTTGCTATGGATGAAGTCCGTCTATGGTGACAGCGCAGATCAAGCATGGGAAACGCTTGCTTCTCATACGGTAACCGTGACAAAAGGTTGGTACGATGCGTATAGCTTATTCCTTAAAGGAGAAGCAGATGTGGTACTGAGCTACACAACATCGCCTGCGTATCATGTTGTTGCCGAAGGTGAGACAAAATACAAAGCGGCCCC
This sequence comes from Marinomonas mediterranea MMB-1, assembly GCF_000192865.1. Classification (NCBI taxonomy): domain Bacteria; kingdom Pseudomonadati; phylum Pseudomonadota; class Gammaproteobacteria; order Oceanospirillales; family Oceanospirillaceae; genus Marinomonas; species Marinomonas mediterranea. Next base: position 3,585,457 of record NC_015276.1, on the reverse strand, counting down.
AGCATCAGAAGGTTTTTATCCTCAAGTAGAAGTAGCCGCGACGCTTAAAAATGCACCTAATAAAGCGTTGGCGCAGCAGTTTATGTCGTTTATTTTGACGTCTGAGTTCCAAAATACAGTTGCGACGGGAAACTGGATGCTGCCGGTCATTGATGACGTTAATGAGTTGCCTGAGATTTTCTCTCAATTACAGCAGCCTACGAAGGTACTGACGCTTCCTGCTAATGATGTTGCGGAACACCGTAAAGCTTGGATTAACGAGTGGTTAAATGCGACAACTCGATAGTCGTTCATTTGGGTTCGTGAATGGGTGATTTTATTGTTGGGAAGCGAACCTTTTTGAATACTTTTCTACGATCACATTGGCCCGCCTTAGGCGGGCTCCTGTTTTATCTTTTGGTTGGCTTTGCGGCCTTCTTTTCCCTATTGCTGTACTCATCGCCTGTTGAGTGGGCGGGCTATCTTCAAGAGCCTTATCTTTGGCGTCTTATCCGGTTTTCTTTTCTTCAGGCTTTGTTAAGTACGCTTATTAGCATTGCGTTGGCGATACCTGTGGCTTCTTGTTTGTATCACCGACATTTTTGGGGGCGACGCTTTCTTCTGAATTTGTTTGCGGTTTCTATGGTGGTGCCAGCGATCATTGCCATTTTAGGCATCGTTATGGTGTACGGTAGCAATGGCGTGTTTAGTGGTGTTGCGGATGTGTTTGGCTTATATGGTTTGTTTGGTATTTTGCTCGCCCATGTCTTTTTCAATATGCCATTGGCAGTGCGTCTGATATTGCAGGTGTATCAGATGATTCCTGATGCTCAGTGGCGTTTGGCGAATCAATTTGGTTTTGGTCGTTGGTACGCGTTTAAGATTATTGAATGGCATTATATTCGTAAAGCGTTACCCGGTGCTTTTGTTCTCATTTTCATGCTGTGTTTTTCAAGTTTTGCGGTCGTGCTAAGTTTAGGAGGAGGGCCTAAGTCGAGTACGTTAGAAGTGGCGATTTATCAGGCGTTACGGTTTGATTTTGATATTGCCAAAGCGAGTTTTTTGTCACTTCTACAAGTGTGTATCTGTTCAGTTGTTGCATGGTGTGTGTATCGCTATTCTCCCGTTTTAAGTCAAGATGTTAGCTTGATTGAAGGGCAACGAAGTCAATTTAAAGGGGGGAGGTTATCCCTACTTATCGATGTTTTAGCGTGCCTGATGGCATTGTTGCTCATGGTGCCGCCGTTTTTAGCCATTTTTACACCTGTTTTCAGTGCATTATTTTGGACGACCCTTTTAGATGACGCGCTTTGGCATGCTGTTATGGTCTCTCTGAAAATTGCATTGCCTTCTGCATTGCTTTCGCTACTGCTGGCAGTTTGCGTGGTGTCACTTGCAAGAAGTAGTTTGTTTAGTTTACGTTATGCTAAGTGGTCGTTTCGCTTAGAGCAAATGGGCAATTTGGTATTAATGGTACCGAGTATTGTGTTGGCAACGGGTCTATTTTTAATCTTGCGAAATTTGGGTGTCGGTTTTGGTTATACCTTTTGGGTGGTGGTTTGGGTTAACGCGGTAATGGCTCTTCCTTTTGTTATTCGCTCTATTGCGCCTGTTTTTTATCAGTATGAAAAACGCTATCAATTTCTGTACGAATCCTTAGGTATTAAGGGGTGGCAGCGTTTTAAACTGGAGTGGCCATATACGCGTTCAGGTTTAGCTCAAGGTATTGCCTATGCATTGGTTTTGAGTCTAGGTGATATGGGGGTCGTGGCGTTGTTTGGCAGTCAAGATCTGCTTTCATTACCCTTGTATTTGTTTCAGCTCATTGGTTCATACCGTATTGAGCAGGGCGCGTGCGTCGCTATTGTGTTGTTATTGCTTTGTCTTATTTGTTTCTATCTTACTAATCGAATTATAGGCGGAAAAATTGCTAGAATTTAATCTGCATTATCAGTGGGATGATTTTAGCGCGCATTATCAGGCTAAGATTGATAAAGGCTTTACGTGTTTGCTTGGCGGAAGTGGTGAAGGAAAAAGTACACTGCTGTACCTTTTAGGTGGTTTTCTAAAAGGAGAAGGGCAAGCGCGTTTTGATGGGCGGGATGTGTTTGCGTTAGAACCCAGCCAACGACCCATTACGACTCTTTTTCAAAGTGACAATGTTTTCCCTCAGTTGAGTGTTTGGGACAATGTTGCTGTTGGTATTCATCCTTCACGAAAGCTCTCGTCGACAGATAAGGCGCGAGTAATGCAGTCACTTGAAAAAGTGCAGCTCGACGCTCTTTCAATGAAGTTCCCCGGGGAACTATCAGGTGGTCAGGTGCAGAGAGTATCGATCGCAAGAGCATTGGTTCGGCAGCAGCCAATATTGTTACTAGATGAACCTTTTAGTGCATTAGACCCTTCGCTCAGGCGAGAAATGTTGAGCCTTGTTAAACAGCTGACGCACGAGCAGCGTTTGATTGCCTTGATGGTGACGCATTCTCCTGATGACGCGATATTTGTGGATGGAAACGTCATACTTGTCGATAAGGGAAAGCTTGTAGCACAGGACAGTGCACAAGTATTAACAGGAAGGAGTCGCAACGTTCATTTTGAACGATATTTAGGGCTCTAACTTCCAGCTTTATGGTTGTTAGCCTATTTTAATGACCATGAGGTAGTTTGTGTCGCAAGCCGTATTTAAAGTGCGTAAAGGAATTTACGCAACCATTTCTTACGCATTTATTATGTCCATTGCCGCTGTCGGCGCCAAGCAAGTTCAAACTGAAATACCGGTCTCTGTATTGGTTTTTTGGCAGAGTCTATTTTGTGTCGTTGTTCTGTTGCCTCAAATGCGTGGCAAGTGGGAAAAACGTTCTTTTGATACGATTAAAATCCATATTCTGAGAAGTGTGGGTGGTTTTGTCGGCTTTCTTTGTTATTACTTAGCATTGAATAAAATTCCTTTGGTTGAAGCGTCGCTTTTACGCAGTAGTGCTCCCCTGTGTGTCCCGCTTGTTGTGTTGCTTGTATACAAAATATTGATTCCTAAGGCGCGTTGGATTCCGCTATTGCTTGGTTTTGTGGGTGTTGCGTTGGTGATACACCCGACTCCAGAAAACCTTAACCCTTGGCATGTGGTTGGCTTTCTTTCGGCCGTTGGCTTGGCTTTTTCGATGGTCACAACACGTATGTTAAGTACTAAAGTCAGTTCTCACGAAACCATGATTGTTTACTTTGGTTTTTCGGCTTTGTGCTCTTTTATATTGGCGATAAGTCAGGGGCATTCGATTGCTTTACCTGTTAATACTTGGGGGTGGGTGCTGGTTGTCTCTGCAACACTATATGTAGGTATGTATCTTTATACCTTGGCGTATACCTATGCGCCTGCCAGTCTCGTTTCCCCTGTAAGTTATGTCGGTATTGCTTTCGCAGGGTTTTGGGGGTGGGTGATTTGGGGACATGTGCCGGATATCTATGCAGTAGCTGGCACGGTCTTGATATTTACAAGTGTGGTTTTGAGTGCAAAGGTCGCTAAAAAAGTTGCTTGAAATGAGTTGAACGTTTCCACGGTGGTGGCGCCTAGTTTTGTATGCGTTGAATTCTGTTATTTAGTACGGTAGCCGTTAAAATGCCGCTTAAGATAAAAATAACGCCGAGTAAATGAAAGGTCTCTAGGGTTTCTCCCAATAAGGGGATTGAAAGCGCGACGCTGAAAATAGGCATTAAATGAATAAAGTGGCCGGCGCTTGCTGGGCCTATTTTTTCAATGCCTTTGTTCCAGCAGATGAAAGCGGCGATCGATGCGAAAGAAGCCATATAGAGCAATACTAGCCAGTTATTTGCAGTAAGCTCTGCAACGGAGTGGGTGCCAAAGGCCAGATAAATGGGTGCTTGTATAAGCGTTCCTATGATAGCTGTTACGCTAAAAAAGGCATAGAGCGACATGGCTTTTGGGCGCTTGGACAACAGAACGGAATAGAGCGCCCAGCTTGAAACGGCAGCAACTACCCACATGTCGCCATGTGTAATGGTTAAATGAAGTAGCGTGTCTATACTCCCTCTACTGACAATAACGGCAGCGCCTATTGTCGATATCGCAATTCCTAAATTTTGTAGTGGGCTAGTACGGCTACCGAGTAGTATGCGTGCCACTAACATAATCAAAATGGGCATTAACGAGTTTAGAAGCACAGCGTTAGTAACGGTTGTTGTTGTCAGCGCGATGTAGAGAAATAGGTTGTAATTACAGACGCCTAAGCCGCCCATTAGGATAAGCAATGGAAGGCAGTCTTTTATGATCTGACGTTCGCGTAGTATTGCTTTATAGGTAAAAGGCAGCAAGAAGGCGCATGCTAGCAGCCACCTTAAAAATGACATTGTATAAGGGTCCATGCCTTGATTAAGGGTTATTCGCCCAAGAACATAGTTTCCAGACCAAAAGACAATCGAGAGTAGAGGGAAAATATAGGCGTTCGTATTTTTCAAAATGGTGGCTACTTTGTTTTTTTCCAGTTTTGAACAGTTAATCCTGTCAAAATGCAGGCTAACCCAATTACAGTCGATATGAGTATCGGCTCATCCGCAATTTGCGAAAGCCAAACAATCGATAGAATGGGAGAAAGGAAAATTAGGTTGGCTAACTGGCTTGTTCTTTCCGCTCGCTTCATCGCTAAATTCCATAAAATGAAGCTTACTCCCATTTCAAAGAAACCAATATAAATGGAGGGGAGGAGTCCGTTATCTGGCCAATTTTGAAATGCACCTGTAAGCAGCGCATAGATTGCAATGAGTGGTAATGCAAAAGCAAAGTTAAGCGTAAGCCCTATTAAATTAGGGCGTTTGTCTTTCGTATTGATCAGCCAATATAGTGCCCATATGAAGGTGCTGATGAGTGCTAGAGAGACACCGAGGACGTTGGCAAACTCAAGTGAGAATACGTTTCCTCGAGTGGCAATGTAAAGGACGCCAAAGTAGCAACAAAAAGCGGCAATAAGATCCGCGAGGCGCAATCTCTGCCCTAAAAAAGGGACGGCCATAAAGCTTAGAACAATGCCCCAGGTGTAGTTAATCGCTTGAGCTTCTTGAGCGGGGAGTTGTTCGTACGCATACAGCAATATTAAATAATAAACGAATGGATTGATGCCCCCCAAAAGCAAAGAGGTTTTCCACTCTTTTCTCCCAAACTCGATCAGTTTTTCTAGCTCTCTATTTTTAATAATGATTGAAAGTAGAAAAACGAAGGATGTAAATGTCGCGATGAGAAGTAGTTGAACGGGAGAGTAATGTCGAAGTGCGAGCGAAAACGCGGTCGCAACGGTTGACCAAAGTAACACGGCCCCGAGCCCAAATAACATTGCCTGTCTTTGATTGGTCATTAAATATCCTTAAATGGGTTTGTTTCTTTGAATGTGTGTTATATAATGCGCGTCCCCGTAAATCAATACTCCTTGTCTCACAGCTTTACACGGGGGAAGCGTGGAGACTAACAATCCATAAGGAGCTTAAATGCGTCATTATGAAATCGTGTTTCTGGTTCATCCAGATCAAAGCGAACAAGTTCCAGCTATGATCGAGCGTTACACAAACTTGATCACTGAAGATGGTGGCCAAGTTCACCGTCTTGAAGACTGGGGCCGTCGTCAACTAGCTTACCCAATCAACAAAATTCATAAAGCTCACTATGTTCTTATGAACATCGAAGCTTCTGAAGCGGTACTAGCTGAGTTAAATGATACTTTCCGTTACAACGATGCGATCATCCGTAACATGGTTATCCGTCGTAAAGATGCGGTAACAGAAGTTTCTCCAATTAAAGCTGCTGAAAGCCGCGAAGATCGTCGCCCTCAGCGTGAAGAGCGTAAACCTGAAGCACCAGCGAAAGAAGAAGCTGCTGCTGAAGATTCAGCTGAATAATAGAATTTAATTAGGAGACTCTCATGGCTCGTTTTTTCCGTCGTCGTAAGTTCTGCCGTTTTACTGCAGAAGGCGTTAAAGAGATCGATTACAAAGATCTTGATACTTTGAAAGGTTACATCACTGAAACTGGTAAAATCGTACCTAGCCGTATTACTGGTACAAAAGCTCGTTACCAGCGTCAGCTAGCGACTGCTATCAAACGCGCTCGCTACATTGCTTTGCTTCCTTACACTGACAGCCACTTTAATTAATAGGTCTGTAGAAGCCCTGCTATGAGCGGTCTAGCTGATTGGGTGATGAAAAAGAGAATGAATGCCATTATATCTGTGGCTGCTTTCTCTGTCATCCCTGTTATGTTTTGGTTAGCCGCCGCCATTTTAGGTTTGGTGGTGCTTCGAAAGGGTGTAAAAGAAGGGATTCCTGTATTAGCTTGGGGAGGGCTGCCAGCTTTATTGCTGTGGTTCTTTCAAGGCGATGCAACAGCGCTAATGGTGCTACTGGATACTTTATTATTGGCTTATATATTAAGGCTGAAAGTATCTTGGAGTTGGGTGATATTGTCAGCAAGTTGGTTGGCAATTCTATCCGCTTGGTTACAACCGCTGATTATGCGGGATATGTTGGAGTTTGCGACTGAGCTTACACAACATATTTTAGCGAATCAGAATGGTACGGTTGGGCTCTCGAAAGAAACGATATTTCAAAAGTCTGTTATTGCGATATCGGTTGTTCAAGTTTTTGCTTCTGTTGGTGCCTTGTTTTTAGCAAGACGTTGGCAAGCGGGATTGTACAACCCTGGAGGGTTAAAAAAAGAGTTTCATGCTCTTAGGCTCCCTGTTCCGTTTGCTCTTGCGCTAGTCGCAATGGTGTTTATCGGAGAGAGTCTTGAAGGGCAGTTTGAAATTTTTGCCAAGGCGTCTATTCCTGCTCTTGTATTGCCTGGTTTGGCTTTGGTACATGGCGTTCTAGCGAAAAAAAGAATTGGGTTGGCCGGATTGGTGCTGTTCTATTTAATCGGCTTATTTATGTTGAATGTGTACTTTTTGAGCGTGGTGATGGTCTTGGCCATTATTGATAGCTTTGTAGATATTCGCAGTCGTTTTAAAGCGAACCCTTCCGGCTCAAACGAAAGCTAAAGATTTTATTAGAGGTGATCGAGATGAATGTTATTCTACTCGACAAAGTAAACAAGCTAGGTGGTATCGGTGACGTTGTTACTGTAAAACCAGGTTATGCTCGTAACTTTTTGATTCCGAACAACAAAGCTGTAATGGCGACTAAAGTTAACTTGGCGACATTCGAAGAGCGTCGTGCTGAGTTAGAAGCAAAAGCAGCAGCACGTACTGCTGAATCACAAACTCGCGCTGATGCGATCAATGGTAAGACAATTACTATTGAAGCAAACGCGGGTGATGAAGGTAAATTGTTCGGTTCTATCGGTACTCGCGATATTGCTGATGCAATCACTGCAACTGGTTCAGAAGTATCTAAATCAGAAGTTCGTCTTCCTGAAGGTGCTATTCGCCACACTGGTTCTTTCGAAATTGACGTTCAACTACATTCTGATGTAGTTGCTACTGTCACTTTGGAAGTAACAGCTCAGTAATACTCATAACATTTTTGTTATGGTATGAAGCATTAAAAAGGGTGTCCAAATTCATGGATGCCCTTTTTTTATGGTTGATGTTAAGCTTTGATTGACATCAATATTTAGGGGAGTTTCCCCTGATAAATATAATTCGATTCATAGATCTTCTAGTCCTATAGATTTTCTAGAGTCACAGATTTTCCATAAAGAGTGATAAAGCGTGCAAGACGACGACAGTGTAGCCAGCATTAAACTTCCACCATACTCAATTGAAGCCGAAAGGTCCGTTGTAGGCGGCTTGATGCTTGATCCTGAAGCTTGGGATCGAGTGTCTGAATTGGTTGTAGCAGATGATTTTTATCGCCCTGAGCATAACCGTATTTTCTCCGTCATAGCAAAACTCGCGGATGAAGTTGAGCCTATCGATGTAGTAACTATCGGTGAGCGTCTAGACAAGCGCGGCGAGCTTGAAGATGTGGGCGGCATGGCGTATCTCATTGAAATGGTTGAGGCGACACCCAGTGCTGCGAATATTGCGTCGTATGCGGATATCGTTAGAGAGAGAGCGTTATTAAGGCGTTTGATTTCAACGACAAATGAAATCACCGATAGAGCATTTCACCCAGAAGGCATGAACGCCGCTGAGGTGCTTGATGAAGCTGAGCGAAAAATCTTTCAGATAGCAGAAGGTGGTGAGAAAAAAGGCGGGCCTAGAGAGGTTGCGGACATTCTAAGCGCTACCGTCGACAAGATCGATGAGCTTTATCACCAGGAAGGGTCAATTACGGGGTTGAGTACGGGTTTTACGGATTTAGATGCAATGACGTCAGGTTTACAGCCAGCTGACTTAGTTATTGTTGCCGGTCGACCTTCAATGGGTAAAACTACATTCGCGATGAACTTGGTTGAAAATGCCGCTATGATCAGCGAACTTCCTGTTATCGTATTCAGTCTAGAGATGCCCGCAGAGCAGTTGATGATTCGTATGCTGTCATCGTTAGGGCGAATAGATCAAACTCGAATGAGGTCAGGCCAACTTATACAGGAAGACTGGGATAAGTTGATGTCGGCTGTAAAAATGCTGAAAGATAGAAAGCTATTTATAGATGATACGGGCGGGATTAGCCCCACTGAGATGCGATCTCGTGTCAGGCGTATTGCCCGAGAGCATGGAGGCGTTGCATTGATCATGGTCGATTACCTTCAATTGATGCAGATTCCTGGTTTTACAGAAGGGCGTACCAATGAAATTTCTGAGATCTCTCGATCTCTTAAAGCGATTGCTAAAGAAATGAGTTGCCCTATGGTTGCACTGTCTCAGCTTAACCGTAGTTTGGAGCAAAGACCAAATAAGCGCCCAGTAAACTCAGATTTGCGTGAATCTGGAGCGATAGAGCAGGATGCGGATGTTATTTCTTTCGTCTATCGTGATGAGGTATATCACGAAGATACGCCTTACAAAGGCATTGCTGAGATTATTATCGGTAAGCAGCGTAATGGTCCGATCGGAACATGTCGATTGGCGTTCGTGGGTAAGCATACTCGGTTTGAGGATTTGTCTCCCGATGCTTATCAAGATTTTGGTGACGATTAATGTGTCCTTAGTCTCCTTAACATTGCTCCTTAATTTTGACAGTTAGTGGTCGGCACTGTTGCTTGTTCATGTTATTAATAGAGCTCGTTTCAAATAATTACAATTATCGAAGGTCGAAGAGAATATGCGTAAAATGCCTGTAACAAATCGAGAAAACGATTTTTCGAAAGACATGGTGTTGGTTTCAAGTACTGATGTCAAAGGACGTATAACATTTGTAAATGATGCATTTTGTTCGGTTGCAGGCTATGAGCGAGATCAGCTTATCGGTGCACCTCACAACCTAATTCGACATCCAGATGTGCCGCCTGCCGTTTTTGCAGATATGTGGGCAAACCTTAAGCAGGGCAACAGCTGGATGGGATTGGTTAAAAACCGTTGTGAAAATGGCGATCATTATTGGGTGAGCGCACATGTTAGCCCACTGCTAGATAACGGAAAAGTAATCGGATATGAATCCGTTCGCCGAAAAGCGACCGTTGAAGAAAAAAAGCATGCTCAATCTGTATATGATCGAGTGAACGCTGGAAAATCGGTTGCGCCAACAGCGACTAAAATACAGGCGGCTTTATTTCAGCAGCTTTGGATAAGCACGCTTCTGTTTGCGGTAATTGGTTTGGCGGGTTTAAGTAGCAGTTATTTGGCATTGCAAATTCTCGCACCTTTAGTGGCTTTAATTGGTATTGTCCTAACCCTTGGTCAGCGGTCCGAGTTAACGGAAACCTTATCGTCTTTGCCGAAAGAAGCGCATAATCCGATAGGTCAGTACTTGTATTGTAAAAGTATTGGTTCACAGTCAGCGATTCGTTTTGCTCAACTTCATAAAGAGGCCGCTGCTCACACCTTTAGATATAGGCTCGCGGAAGGCTCATTACAGCTTAGAAATAGGGCTTCTGAAGCAAAAGGGAATGTTACCAATAACCTATCCAATTTTAGCAAGCAGCGAGAAACCTACGCGAGCGTAGCCTCTGCGACGTCTCAGATGCTTGCAAGTGTTAACTCAATCTCCGAAAACGTAAGGTTGACCGCAGAGGAAACCGAAGCGGTGAGTGCGCAGGCGCGTGAAAGTCAAACGCTTGCACAAGATGCCGGTTCGACGATCCGAAAAGTATATCAAGAGATTAGCGATGCTAAGACAGTTGTCGATGTGTTAGCGAAGCAGAGCGACAAAATTAATGAATTGGTAAGCTCGATTAGTGACATTGCTGAGCAAACCAACTTGTTGGCACTTAACGCTGCAATCGAATCTGCTCGTGCTGGCGAGGCAGGGCGTGGTTTTGCTGTTGTTGCCGATGAAGTTCGAGCTCTCGCTATACGTACTCAAAATGCGACACAAAGCATTAATGATACGACGGAAGAGCTTAAACAAAATACCAATGACGTATTCAATACCATTGATAAAGGTACGGAAGTGGCGCAACTAGGGGTTGAGCGTATTAATTCGGTTGCTGAGAATATGGTCGAAATTGACATAGCAATTGGTAAAGTGGTCGAGATGACTTCCCAGATTAATGTCGCTACCAATGAGCAAACACAGGTTGCTGAAGCGCTAAATGAACAGATGCACCAAGTTGAGCAGCTTAGCCTACAAGCCAGTGAAAGAGCTCAGAGTATCGTGTTGAATATTTCGCACATCGAAGAAGAGGCTTATGAGCAAGGTAATTTGGCTGATCGAATGAAGCAGTAGTTTATGCACAAGGCGTATTAGCGGATGTGTAATACGCCTCGACAGAAAAAACAAAAGCTTGCCCCATGGTTTTACTATTGTATTTTGTAGGGGCTAGAGCGCAAACCTGATAATATCCACGTCTTCTGGTGATCACGTTGATAACGCCGGATTTACCTAAGACTAGGAAGCATTTTGAATAATAATGATATCTTACGCCGTGTACGCTACACCTTTGATTTAAAAGACAGTGTAGTTAGAGAGGTTTTCTCTTCAGCTGACTTTAGTGTGACAGATGAACAAATCACATGTTGGCTGAAAAAAGACGACGACAGCTCCTTTGTTGAATTAAGCGACAAAGAGCTGGCCGCATTTTTAAACGGTTATATTAACTTTAAACGTGGCAAGCGTGAAGGCGAGCAGCCGAGATTGGAAGAGACGCTGAGTAACAATGTTATATTCCAAAAGCTGCGCATCGCTTTGAACCTGAAAGCGGAAGATATTTTAGAGATTATGCTGCTTGCAGAATTCCGTTTAAGTAAGCATGAACTCAGCGCGTTTTTCCGTAAGCCTGATAACCGTCATTATAGAGAGTGCAAAGACCAAATTCTTCGGAACTTCTTGCAAGGCCTTCAGCGTAAATATCGTCCTAGCTAATTTTAGAGTCGTTCGAATTTGAAAGGTACTGTCTAATAAAGAGCCTTAGCTTTTCGTCTACTTGTTATCTAAATTAATAGAGTCATGGCTCCTGAATTCAAGTTCAAAGCCCTGACTCTTTTACTTGGTGCTATTTTTAGCCTTATTTATCCACACGTTGAAGTCAGTGGGCTTGTTCATACCTTCCCTAGCCAAGTTCTGAGGCGACGTCAAAAATAGCAGTGCTAAGCTTTTCAATCTCTTGCTCGGTAATGATATATGGAGGCATTAGATAGATGAGCTTCCCAAAAGGACGAATCCATACCCCTTTCTCAACGAATTTAGGTTGTATCTCATGTAAATTCACTGGTGTGTTGAGTTCGACAACGCCGATAGCGCCGAGGCATCGGATGCTTTTTACATTAGAAAGCGTTGCGCATCGACTTAGGTGCTTGTTTAACCAGCCTTCTATCTGGTTAACCTTGGATATCACGTCGTTTGATTGGATAAGCTCTAAACTGGCATTAGCGACGCTGCATGCTAATGCATTTCCCATAAACGTAGGACCGTGCATAAAGACGCCGTCATTGTCACTGATGCCCAGTGCAACTTTGTCGTTGGTCAGTGTCGCGGCTAATGTCATATAGCCACCTGTGAGTGCTTTGCCTACGCACATCAGGTCTGGTGAAATGTTGCAGTGGTCGGCGGCAAACATTTTGCCAGTTCGGCCAAACCCTGTCGCAATCTCATCAAAAATTAAGAGAATATTGTATTGATCGCAAAGTGCTCGAATTTCGTCTAGATATCGTGGGTTATAGAAGCGCATACCGCCTGCGTTTTGTACGACAGGTTCGATGATGAAGCCTGCAAGCACTTCATGATGCTGTTTAAAAAGTGTTTCTATCTCTTCTAAATAGCTTGGGTCTAGCGGCGTATTAAAACCAGTAGGTGGTGCGCCGACAAAGTGCTGTGAGGTCAGCGCTTTGCTAAATAAGCCGTGCATGCCATTGACTGGGTCACACACGGACATCGCAGCAAATGTATCACCGTGGTAGCCACTGCGAGAGGTCGCGAAGAATTGTTTTTCTGGGTGCCCTTGAGTGTTCCAATATTGAATGGCCATTTTTAAGGCGACTTCGACAGAAACTGAGCCAGAATCAGATAGAAAGACACGTGTAAGGCCTTGAGGCGCGATATTAACTAGCGTTTCGGCTAATTCAATGGCTGGGCGATGAGTTAGTCCACCGAACATGATGTGCGCGAAATCGTCAATTTGATTTTTCAAGGCTTGGTTTAGCTTAGGGTGATTATAGCCATGAATCACGCTCCACCAAGACGACATGCCGTCGACAAGTGTTTCTCCCGTCGCTAGCGTGACTTCGCAGCCATTGGCGTGGTCGACAAGAAAATGCGGCGATGGATTAGTCATTGACGTATATGGATGCCAAAGGAGTTGCTTGTCTAACTCAATGTAATCGTTGGTGTCTTTCATGAATACCTGCATTTTTTCGTAAACGGTAGAGTGTCTGAACTTGTCTGTGCTTAACGTGTTTTTCAACTTTCTCTAGTAAGAGAGACTAATAAAGCCGCTAAAGCGGTGACTAAGCTTGGCGCATGGTATCCAAACTTTTATGCATTGACTAGCGTCGTTTTTGTTATTCATTTTTACATTCTTATATGTTCCGACTTATAGAGACGGCGGCGTTCTAGCGATAACCCAAACGTCAACGGAGGAAGCGCCTGCTTTTAAAAGTGTTTTGGTGCAGGCTTCGAGAGTGGCGCCAGTAGTCATGACATCGTCAATCAATACGACGTGTCCGCTCAGTGTGCCAGCGAATTTAAATAAAGAGGTTGGAATAGTCAGTCGTTTAGAGCGCTTCTGTCGGTGTTGTGGTGCAGTATGTTCGACCTTGGTTAAATGCACTCTCTGAATTGGTCGTTCCCGTTTCGAGATATGGTATACAGATTGTTTAAGAGTCCTATATAAAACGTCGTTGCTGCATTTACCTCGTTCTCTTATGCGTTTTATATGACTAGGCACGGTCACCCATAATGAAGGGATGTCGTGTTTGTAATGTTGTATTACTTTTTGAGCGAGTAAATCGCAATAAATTCGAAAGTTATAGTTATTGTCGTGAAACTTAGCGGCGCGAATTAGATGTCGATTGATTTTTTCATAATCGGTCGCCACTATACAGCTCTTCCAGGGTCTCGTTGTTGATTGGCAATCGCCACACAAATATGGAAACTTTCCTGCTATTCCACATCCTTTGCATCGTGCTTGGTTGGTATTGAGTAATGGGAGACACCAGTTGCAAAGTGATGACGAGCTAGGCTGCTTGCATAAATAGCATTGTTTAATTAGTGATCTATAGTAAATCTTGGTGAAAAGTCTGGTTGACAGGTGTGACCAGTCCATTAATATTGCACTCCATTGCATATTTGATTTTGAGGGTATTATGTCCATTACTGACTATTCCACACCACGTTTCGATTGGACGTCGGCGGAAATACAGGCGCTATTTGATCTTCCGTTTATGGATTTGTTGTTTAAAGCTCAGTCCGTTCATCGCGAAAACTTTAAACCAAATCAGGTGCAAGTCAGTACGCTTTTATCCATAAAAACAGGTGCTTGCCCAGAAGACTGTAAATATTGCCCGCAAAGTGGACACTATAATACAGAGCTTGAAAAAGAAAAGCTCATGGAAGTCCAAAAAGTACTAGAAGAAGCGAAAGCTGCGAAAGACAAGGGCGCGACACGTTTTTGTATGGGCGCGGCTTGGAAGCACCCTTCCAAGAAAGACTTTCCTTACGTTCTTGAAATGGTAAAGGGCGTCAAAAACTTAGGTCTTGAGTCTTGTGTTACGTTAGGCACTCTTACTGATGATCAAGCAAAAGAGCTGTCTGGCGCAGGATTGGATTATTACAATCATAACTTGGACACGTCACCTGAATATTACGACAGCATTATCTCAACTCGTAGCTATCAAGAGCGTTTAGATACGCTGTCACGCGTTCGTGATTCCGGTATTAAACTATGCTGTGGCGGCATTATGGGGATGGGAGAGGAGCAAAAAGACCGTGTCGGTTTGCTACGTCAGCTTTCTCTTATGACGCCGCATCCGGAAAGCGTGCCAATTAACATGTTGGTTAAAGTTGCTGGTACGCCACTTGAAAACGTCGACGACTTAGACGAGTTTGACTTTATTCGTACGATCGCTGTTGCACGTATCATTATGCCGACGTCTCACGTACGTTTATCAGCAGGTCGCCAGAGTATGTCTGAGCAGACTCAGGCTTTGTGCTTTATGGCGGGTGCAAACTCCATTTTCTATGGTGAGAAGTTGCTTACCACGGATAACCCAGAAGCGGATCAAGATCGTATGTTGTTCAAAAAGTTGGGCATAAACCCAGAGCAGCGCGAAGAGCATTCGGATGAAGCGGTTGTCGAGGCCATTGAAAGTCAAGCGCGTCAGCAAGCTGAATCAAAAATGTTCTATGATGCCAGTGCGTAGGACGCTGCCCGACTGGATCATAACAACAGTCGAAGAAAGGAAAAGTGCGAACCTTTATCGTCAGACTGAGGTACTCAATGCACCTCAATCTGTATCGCCTGTAATCGAAGGAAAAGCGTTTCTTTCTTTTTGTTCGAACGATTATTTGGGGTTAGCGTCGCATCCAACTATAGTGAAAGCCCTTGCAGAAGGTGCTGAACGTTATGGTGTTGGAAGTGGCTCAGCGCATCTAGTCTGCGGACACCTTTCTCCTCATGATGGGCTAGAACGCGCATTGTGTGATTGGTTAGGCGTCGATCGCGTGATGCTTTTTAGTACGGGTTACATGGCCAACCTTGCAGTATTAAGTGCATTAGGTCGTCATTGTGACACGGTGATTCAAGATAAATTGAATCATGCCTCGTTAATCGATGGGGCTAAGTTATCCGAAACGTCCACTCGTCGCTATTTGCATGCTGATCTACAAAGCGCTAAGAAGCTTATCGATAAGCAAAGTCGCCCTACCTTGCTGGTAAGTGATGGCATCTTTAGTATGGATGGCGACATCGCACCACTCAAAGGCTTGCTTGATCTGCTGTTGGAGAGTGAGCATCTCTTTGTGGTGGACGATGCACATGGTTTGGGGTGCATGGGAAGTAATGGTTTAGGTTCTCTTTCTTTATCAGGCCTGAGTGCATCCTCTGTCTCAGCGTTAATTGGTACCTTTGGAAAAGGGTTTGGTACAGCTGGTGCCTTTGTTGCTTGTTCCCATGAGATGGCTGAGTACTTAACTCAATTTGCTCGCCCTTATATTTATACAACGGCAATGTCACCTGCTATGGCTTACGCAACCAAGGTAAGTCTTGAGTTGATTCGTTCAGAAGAAGGTGAGCGTTTGCGTCATCGACTGGTATCAAATATCGAGCTTTTCAAGCAGCGAATGCATTCTTTGGACTTGGCGTTGATGCCATCAAGCAGCGCGATTCAACCTGTTATGATTGGCTCTAGTGCACGAGCAATCGAATTAAGTGCGTTGTTACGTAATGAAGGAATCTTGTGTACTGCAATTCGCCCACCGACCGTGCCAAACAATCAAGCTAGGTTGAGAATTACATTAAGTGCTGCGCACAGTCACAATGATATCCATCGCTTGTGTGATACGCTTGAAAGATTCGTTAATTAAGGTTTATGTCTATCATGAGAACGCCAATAGAAACGCAATCATTTGGTAACAGTGAAAACCTGGCGGTTTTTATCGTGTCTGGTTGGGCAATGCCCAAAGAGATCTTTAATGAGTTTGCCGAGCGTCTTTCTGAACGCTTCTACGTTGTTGTCGCTAGCCTTCCAGGGGTCACTTGCAGCGAAGAGTGGCGTCGAAAAAATCGTATTGGACCGAACTATGACGTTGACGCATTGACAGAGCAATTGATTCGAGTGGCTCCTTCCAATGCTTGGTGGTTAGGTTGGTCTTTGGGTGGAATGGTGTCGACTTACGTTGCAGCGCGCCGATCAAGTTGCGTCCAAGGGCTTATTACTCTTGCTTCTGCGCCAAGCTTTGTGGAGAGGGAAGGTTGGTCATGCGGCATGCCGCTTAAAGAGTTTGATTTGTTTCAAAGTCTTGTGCAAAAAGACGCTAAAAAAGGTTTAAAACGGTTCGTTTCATTGCAAGCTTCTGGGGCGAAGGATGAGCGCGCTTTAACGAAAGCCATCCGATCAATACAAAATGAAGAATTGATTGATGAAGCGGCTTTGACTGGCGGTTTGTATTTATTGAAGTCGCTTGATGTTAGGCGCGAGCTTGCATTGCTTGACCTGCCTAATGCTCATTTTTATGGTAAGCAAGATGCGCTCGTTAATTTTGCTTCTTTGGGGGCACAGCTCCCTCATAATGAGCTTCAAACCGTTGAGTTTATTGACGATTCTGCGCATCAACCGTTTATGGAGTGCTCAGAGCTTTTCTTAGAAAGAGTGACTGCTTTTATTGATGCCAACCGAATTAGATAAACATCGTTATAAATCTTCTGTCGCTCGTCATTTTAGTCGAGCTGCAACAACCTACAATGATTACGCAGACTTTCAAGCGCAGGTCTTAAGGGAGCTAACTGCCTTCTTACCTGACACGCTTCAGTGCGATATAGCAACGCCTCAAGCGGCTTTACTTAATACTGAAGCGTTTGAGGCTAGGGGCGCTGGAGCGGTTCCGATATTAATTGATTTAGGGGCTGGGACGGGAAGTAGTTCGAGAGCCTTAAGAGAACGGTACGGTAATCAGCCACATGTGTTATCAATGGATATATCCATTGATATGCTTAAGAAGTTAAAGGCTGATAGCGTCGCGGCCGATGTCTGTGTCGCAGACTTTGAGCGACTTCCCGTAAAGTCTTCAAGTATCGATCTGTTTTTCTCCAGTCTTGCTATTCAGTGGTGTCTGTCAGTAGATCAATTGTTTCATGAAGTGAGTCAAGCCTTGGCTTTGAATGGTGAGTTTGTTTTTTCGACATTATTAAACGGTTCTATGATTGAGCTGGAAGATGCATGGCGTCAGGTGGATCAAAAACCGCATATTAATCATTATTTATCAGAGCACGATATACTGAAAACGGTTGAAAGGCATTCGTTTGAAGTGGTCTCATTCGAATCAAGAAAGATCACTATGACGTTTCCTACGGTTAAACAGGCTTTGTATTCGCTCAAAAAAATTGGCGCTTCGCTTGTCGTTGAAGGGCAAAAAGAGTTTATGTCTAAGAGTAAATGGAAGCAATTTGTGCGTGCTTATGAAAAGCATCGAATCGACGAGGGCATTCCTTTAAGTTATCAAGTTTTGTTTGCGCGTATTCGTAAAAAGTAAGAGAGCAAGAATGAAAAAACGATTTTTTATTACGGGTACAGATACCGACGCCGGAAAGACGTACTTTTCTACAGGGGTGTTGAAAGCTGCCGTTCGTCATGGAGACAGAGCGTTTGGCTTAAAACCTATTGCAGCAGGCGCTGAATATATTGACGGTAAGCTATGCAATGACGATGCACTTGCAATTCAGGCATCAGGTAGTATTGCGCTGGCGTATGAGCAAATAAACCCTGTTGTTCTTGAAGAGGCGATCGCTCCGCACATCGCTGCGGCACATGAAGGAAAGCTTATTACGAGCTCGCGGCTCGAAGGTTATATAAAAGGATCTGCGCTTCTACCGCATGACTTTATGATTGTTGAAGGTGCAGGTGGATGGCGAGTACCACTTAATGACCGTGAATTGCTTTCTGATCTTGCTAAGTCTCTTGGGTATCCTGTGATTTTGGTTGTAAATATGAAGTTGGGTTGCCTTAACCATGCGTTATTGACGATTGAATCTGTTATTAGGGATGGTTTAAAGGTTGCTGGATGGGTGGCGAATCAAGGAAAGGATACGATGGCGTGTTATGAGGAGAACCTAGCAACACTTAAACATATGATTCAGGCGCCGCTATTGGGGGAGTTGTCTTGGATGCCAGATGATAATGTTGCTTCGTCTGAGTTTGATGCTATCTATCATGCTTTAAGCTAGTAATATTAAACAAATAAGGGAAAATGTTATAAGGTTAAGAATACTCAATTGAATATTTTGTAGTGGGAATCATTATGTCGCGTTTTCCGTACTTACTTATAGGTTGCCTGCTTTCTCTTTTATCATCTAGCGTGTTTTCTTCTATCAACATTGGGTTAGTCGCGTCGTTCGACGGTGGGCAGCAAGCGCGTTCGTTTGACTATCAGTACGGTATTCAAGCCTTTTTCAATCGCATTAATCTCGATGGTGGAATTAAAGGCAAAGCATTGGCTCTCGAGGTGCTTAACGATCACGCAAATGGGGAACTTGCTGCCTCAAATGCTCAACGCCTAATTATCAGAAAAAACGTGGTGGCCTTGCTTGGTGGAGATCAATTGCAAACGGCGGAGGCTATTCAGCGTGTAGCAACCCGAGAAAAAGTGCTTTATTTAAATTCATTGACGGCCCGCGCTAGCCTGTATGGGAAGGTGGGGTATGTGCTTAACTTGAGGCCATCAATGTTAAGTGAGTTGGATGTTTTGTGCGGGGCGTTAGCTGATAAGCAACGAGAACGTTTAGTAATCGTGTATGCGTCGGATCATGGCTATTCTGAACTGGTTGCCGAAAGCTGTTTGTCGAAACATTCTGCCGTATCGGTAAAAACACTTCAATTTAGTGCGTCTAGGTCGTCTATTGAGCGAGTTAAGGGCACTCTTGCATCGTTAGAAAAGCAAAATGTTATTTTCATTGGCACACGTGGTGATTTGTCGCCTTTGCTAAGTCAGGTTGACGTTCTTCCTGATTCTAACGGGTATTATTTCTTATCTAGTGCCGATGTGGGTAGTTTTGCCTTAAAAGAGGGAGGAGAGACTAACGTAAATAGTATTCATTACCTGCCTGCTAACTACTTGTCATCTGAGGCTTATTCGAATTATATGTCGGACTTAAAGCAATTGAGTCCTTCTTTAGTGCCCTCAAAAATAGGTTTTGAAGGCTACCTTGCAGCCTTGGTTTTAACGAAGGGATTGGAGGCGGTTGTTAGCCCGTTTGAAATTGAAGACCCTAATGATTTGTTTAGGTTGCCTCTATCCGTTGCTCGTAAACTGACCGGATGGGTGCAAACAGGTGGTCAAAACTCCTTACCTCAAGAGTTAAGCAATGCTTTGAATGTGATGCATACTTTGGATTTAGGTCTTGGTCTGTATTTAGGGTTTGATGGCGAACAAAATTTTCTGAAATTTCCACTTCATATGACTGAATTTCAACGTAACTAGGAGCCATAGTATGTCTCAGGATATCCAACTCGCGCGAGTGAAAGCGCCTGTACTGATCCCGCTTTTATCTGCTCTGTTCGTGTTATGGTTGGCATTTGTATTAATTGCTTGGCTTTGGCTCGAAAACGTCAGACAGCGCGAGCTTGAGTCATTAGCGGGTCGGTTTGATGAGCAGGTCTATCGCTCTCAGTTAACGGTTTCTCAAGTTGTACGAGAGAGGCTCCATTGGTTAGATGACGTTTCTCAGGAGTTAGAGGTCGACGATTCACACAAGCTTCAGGACTTATTGTATAACACCGCGGAAGCAATGAATGTCGAGCGCTTGGTTTGGCTCGATAAGAGCAAGCATATTCAGTTGGATTATTCTCGTCGGATGCTTTCGAACGAGGCATTGATTACCCCTACAACATTGGATCAACTCACACCTTCTTCCACAATTAAAATATTAAAGAATGGCGAATTGGTTATTAGAACCATCGTGTCGTTTGGCAAGAGTCAGGATTCATTTGTATTGGTGGATGTGTTGTTTAGTGATGCGATTTTAGATGTTGCGCGTAATCAAGGTCTATACACTAATATATATGCTAATAAAGACGTTTTAGACTTATCTCTATTCAATCAATATAGGTCTTCATCAACCTTATATGATGCCGCTCCAAGTCATGAGCTCCAATCTATTGCGAGTAGTGACGCCGTTATAAATCATTCAATATTCTCAAAAGTATTTGAGCGTTATTTGATCTCTGAGTCTCCAAATATATTTTACCAACCGGGTTTTGAGAGAGATGAACATTTATTTGATATCGCCATTATTCCTTTAATCGATACTAAAGGCGATGTTATTTCTCATGTTCTTGTTTCTAGGTCGGCTGATGAAACCAATGATGAGATCTATTGGGCGCAGGCGATTATTACCATTATTTCGTTAGTGGTCGCAGGAATACTTTTTGTTTTCTTCTATTGGTTGTTAGGGCGGATCGAGCGCAGAATTCATGCGGGAGAAAAACGTATTATAGAAGAGAGAGATCGGTCAGAAGGGCTAAGGCTACAATCAGAAACACTGCGTGTTGAAGCTGAGGAGCATAGAGAATCCGCTGAGCGAGCGCGTGATGACGCTGAAAAAGCGAGTGCGGTGAAATCGGAGTTTTTAGCCAAAATGAGCCATGAGCTTCGAACACCTTTAAATGCGATTATAGGTCTTTCTGAAATGATGCATGAGGATGCTGTTGAGTTTGGGGATGAGGATTATATAGAGCCTTTAGAGAGAGTTGTTCGTTCGTCTAAGCATTTATTGAACTTGATTAATGAAATCCTAGATATCTCTAAAATAGAAGCTGGAAAAATGGAGCTTAGCGAAGCAGAGCTTGATTTTGATGCAGTATTAGAGGAAGTTTTTCAAACGGTTGAGCCGATTGCTAAAGGTAAACCCTTATCGTTCGAGTATGAGTCAGCCTCTGTTGGCGTTATTGTTGGGGATGCGCTTCGAATAAAGCAAATATTTTTTAACCTTTTGAGTAATGCAGTTAAGTTTACTGAGAGTGGTAAGGTTAAATTAAAAGTCGTTGAGCAATCAGATCAATTGCAGGTTGATGTTATCGATACCGGGCTCGGCATGTCCATTGAGCAGACGGAGACACTTTTCCAAGATTTTGTTCAAGTTGATTCAAGTGTGAATAGGAAATTTGAAGGTACGGGGCTCGGGCTGGCAATTAGCCGTCGTTTCGCGAGGATGATGAACGGTGATATCACAGTGCAAAGTGAAGTGGGAAAAGGCTCTGTTTTTAGTGTCAGATTGCCAGTGAAGCGAGTGAGTCAAACTCAATCCAATGTTGAGCACTTAAAGGGCAACATCAATGTACTTGTTATCGATGACGATCTTGAGACCGTGTCATATATCTCTAAAATATTAGAGCCTAGATGCCATGTTGAGACAGCTAAAAATGGGGCTGAAGCATTAGAAAAAGCTCGAGACTTAAAGCCAAAACTCATTACACTGGATATAGAGATGCCTGTTTTAAATGGGTGGGACACCTTGGCGGCGTTAAAGGCAGATCCAGAATTAAGCGATGTTCCTGTTGTCATTATTTCGGTAACCGATGAAAAAGAAAAGGCAGCGACTTTAGGGGTCGATAATTATCTTGTTAAGCCGATTACGCAAGAGAGTCTAGAGCGTGTTTTCGGCTCGCTAGATTGCCTAGATTCAACTAAAGTTTTAATAGTGGATGATTCAGAAGATATTCGTATTTCAGCCAAGCGGCTGTTAGAGAAAAGTGGCGCAATGGTAGCGCAAGCTGGGAACGGTTTGGAAGCGCAAGCTGAAATGGTTAGAAAGGCCCCTGACTTAATTTTATTGGACTTGATGATGCCAGAAATGGACGGCTTTGCCTTTTTGGAATGGCTCAAAGATCGTCCAGAATACAATGATATTAAAGTCTTTATTATGACGGCGATGACGTTGACAGAGCAGCAAAAGCGCATGTTGGAAAAGCGAGCGAATGCGGTTGTTACCAAAGGTAGTGAAGGTATGACAGCCTTGTTTAAAGAAATCGACGCGTTACTTTGTGAGTCAGAATGATGTCGAAGCAAGTGCTCTATGTCGAAGACAACGAAGATAACGTGTATATGTTGTCGCGACGACTAAAGCGTAAAGGTTGGGAGGTTGATGTAGCGTTTACTGGTGAGGATGGTGTCAAAATGGCCAGTGATAAAGCATACGACTTAATTTTAATGGACTTAAGCCTTCCAGGAATTGATGGGTGGCAGGCAACTCAAATATTACGAGATAAAGGGGTGGCGACGCCAATTATCGCGTTGTCTGCACACGCAATGCAGGAACATATTGATCAGGCTATATCTGCTGGAGCGAATGACTTTGATAGTAAGCCTGTTGATTTTACACGTCTATTAGAAAAGATGTCGAAGCTTGGAGAATAAGTTTTATGAGTGAGCCTAGGATGCTAATCGTTGATGATAACGACGATAATCGCTATACCTTAATTAGACGGCTCCGACGGCTTGGTTACCCAGATTGTGATGAAGCTGAAAATGGTCAAGTTGCGCTCAATATGATTCGTGAGGGCTCGTATGACCTCGTTTTTTTAGATCTAATGATGCCTGTTATGGATGGCTTTTCGACGTTGAGAGCGCTGCGAGAAGAGGGACTATCAGACTATCTACCCATTATTATGATCTCGGCGGCAGACGATTTAGATAATGTCGCGAAGGGAATTGAGCTAGGCGCTGAAGATTATTTGTCTAAGCCATTCAATCCAACTCTGCTGAGTGCTCGTACAGCGTCAGCTCTAGAAAAACGTGCGAAGGCCATTGCGAGCCTAAATGTTGCTAAATACTGTGATCCAATATCGGGTTTGAAAAATAAACAAGGTTTGATGGAGGATCTAAATGCGGATGAGGCTGTGTCTGCGGCTATCGGCTTTAAGTTGTCCAAGTACAGTACAGTCGTTTCATCTTACGGGCAAGAAGTTGCAAGTCACTACTATTCTAGTCAGGTAAAGACACTTAAGTCTTTGGTGGATTTGGCTTATACGCAGGTGTTGGGTATTTATCGACCATCAGATGAGTCGATCATACTGACGTTTACCGATGTTGATTCAGAAACGCTAATTCAAATTGCGGATCAATTGCGTAGTAAGCTAAGTGGTCGTAAGCAACTTGAAGAGGGGGCTGTTAATGAAGAGGTGCTGGCAGGAGCAGTATTAGAGCTCGGTAGTTTGTCTTCTACAGAAATTATCCAGCGCTTAACGTCGTCACTTGCACAGGCTTCTACTTCAAAGCCTGTTGCGTTATATAACTCTGACCATGCTTCTCAAGCGTTGCGGCGAATACGAATCGAAGCAGATCTAAAAGAAGCGATTGACCAGCAAGCTCTAAATGTTCACTTTCAGCCACAAGTCAATGTTTCTAGCAAAAAGATTGTGGCTGCCGAAGCGTTGGTTCGCTGGAATCACCCTGAAATGGGGATGATTTCACCTGCTGAGTTTATCCCTATCGCAGAAGAAAGTGGCATGATTGTCGCTCTTGGGGAAGTAGTTTTTGTTAAAACGTTAAAAACGCTAAAGTCTCTTGACGCGTTAGGGTGTTCTGTGCCGGTGAGTATCAATATTGGCTCGGATCATTTTCTCATGGGAAACTTTGTGGAGTGGTGCGTCAATACTGTTGAGAAAGAGCAGGTAGCGATACAGTTTGTAAAACTGGAATTAACCGAATCTGCTTTGTTGAGTAGTCTAGAAGACGGTGTCAGAGTGTTAGATAGGCTTCGCGAACAAGGCTTTAAAATTGCTTTAGACGACTTTGGTACGGGTTATTCTTCTTTATCATATCTACTTGAGTTGCCACTCGATCAACTAAAAATTGATAAACAGTTTGTGGATATGCTGAGTAAAGATAAGCGTTCCGAAAAGCTATTGTCTCACCTTGTTGGAATGGCGCATGAACTTGAGTTGCAGGTTGTGGTCGAAGGTGTCGAGAGTGAATTTCAAGTGGCGTTTATGGAGCATGCTGAAGCAGACCTTATTCAAGGCTATTACTATTATAAACCTTTACCTCAGGATGAGTTTATACGTGTATTGTCTGAATCTACTGAGGGTTAGTGGAAGAAAGTGAACGTAGCCTCTTGAGCTTTATTCATTGTTAAGTTTCTATAGCCAAAAGGCTCAATATTGGACTTTAAAACTTTCCGCAAATTAAAAAAGTTAACCACACTCTGAGGTCAGCGGGCTCGTTCATTGTTTCCTTACGGTCTTTTTGCTGGCATTGTGATGGGCTCCATCGTATATTTAACTCATTGTTTATTGGATATATTTTTATGAAAGCCTGTGTGATTGGCTTATCTCAACAAGAGTATCAAACTTTAATACCTGTTTTACATTTTTTAGAGGTAGATTGGTCTTATGAGTTTGATATCTCTGACATATTGATTGCTGGCGCTGACATTCCAATTAATGATTTAAGTAAAGCGGGCATACCGTTTATTAGTTTGTGTGACTTGCCTTTAAATTATGATAATGAGCTAGGGTGGTCGCGTCCTTTACCTTGGAAGCAGGCTGATATTGTACCGATCTTTAATAAGATTCTTGAATCTGGGAAGATGCCGCGTCAGGCAGGAGTGAACCTCAACCTTCATGTTAGACATTTAGAGTCTCTGTTAATTCGTCAAGCGCTCGTTGCTTCAAAGGGTGTGGTCTCTCAGGCTGCGCAGATGTTACAAATTCAAAGAACCACTTTGATCGAAAAAATGCGTCGGTACCACATTGATAAGTCGGAGTATTAAGTGACAAAAGATGAGGAAATTACGCAATTAAAGGAAGCGTTTGAATCCTTTAAAGAGACATCAGAGGTATTAAGTCAATCCTATGCTGATCTTCAAGGGCAAGTTGCTATATTAAGTGAGCGACTTGCTCAGAGTGAAAGAGCGAAAATAGAGCAGGAAAGTCAAAATAATCAGCTAATTAAGCAGTTTCACCAGTTGTTTCTTTCTATGCCTGTCGGTGTTTTGTTGATTAATGCCGAAGGTCGTATCGTGATGACAAACCCTATCGTAGAGCGTTTGCTGGAAGTCACCTTATTGGGCGAAAGCTGGTCAAGCATTGTGCCAAAATGCTTTAGTCCTCAAGAGGATGATGGACACGAAGTGACGCTAGTGTCAGGTCGGCGAGTAAGGGTAGAGACCTCATCGCTAGGTGATGTGCCAGGGCAGTTGATTATATTAGTGGATCTCACAGAAACGCATTTGCTTCAAAAGAAGTTGTCGCATCATGAAAGACTTTCTAATATTGGGCGTATGGTCGCGGCGTTGGCTCATCAAATAAGAACGCCACTGTCATCCGCAATGCTTTATGCTGGGCACCTGCAAAAAGACGACATACCTGATGATTTGCGGAAAAAATTTACGGGAAAGTTGTCCGAGCGACTAAAAAATATTGAACGTCAGATACGGGATATGCTGATTTTTTCTAAATCGGACATCAAGCTGGATGAAGCCGTACCGATTGAAGAGTTCTACAATGCATTAACGGCTTTGACATCAGAGGTGAGCGAGCAAGCGAATCATAATGTCGCTGTGCACCTTGATGTTAATGATGCTAGCAACCAGTTTATACGTTGTAATAGAGATACGCTTATCGGGGCGATTACTAATTTGGTTAGTAATGCTATCGAAGCTTCTGTATCTACTGCTTCTCCTGTTGAGCTCGTTTTAGAAGTCGTTGACGATAATTTAGTGGTACGTGTTCAGGACAGCGGAATAGGTATGAGTCCGCAAAAACTGAAAGAAATTGATGAAGGTTTTGTTACTACGAAGCAGCATGGAACAGGGCTAGGTATGATGGTGGTGAAAGCGATTGTCAGAGCACATCATGGTGTATTTAGATTGATAAGTGAAGAGGGGAAGGGAACGTGCGCATATGTCTACATCCCTCTGCTTAGGAGTTGAAATGAATAAAGTGAAGTTGCTCGTAGTCGAAGATGATCGAGGGTTAGCGGAGGCGCTAGAAGACACGTTACTGCTAGCAGGGTACGATTGCAGTATGGTTGGAAGTTCCGAAGAGGCGATTTTAAGTCTAAAAAAACAGTCGTATGATATGGTTGTTTCCGATATAAACTTGCCAGGAATGGATGGCTACGGTCTGTTGAAACATGTCACCGATCATTACCCAGAGTTGCCTATTATGTTAATGACGGCTTACGGTGATATTGCTCATGCTGTTGAGGCGATGCGCGAGGGAGCGGTTGATTATTTGCTTAAGCCGTTTGAGGAAGCAGAGCTGCTAGAAGTCATTCAAAAGCATACCGCTGGTGCTTTAGATAATAAAAGTTCTACTCTAATCGCAGTTGATCCATCAAGTAAAGCAATGGTCGATTTAGCAAAGCGCGTTGCAGTAACGGATTCTACCGTGCTTATTTGCGGCGAAAGTGGGACAGGGAAAGAGGTGCTTGCAAATTATATTCATACCTCGTCTGATCGTGTTAATCAGCCTTTTGTTGCAATCAATTGCGCGGCTATCCCTGAAAATATGCTAGAAGCAATATTGTTTGGGTATGAAAAGGGCGCATATACGGGAGCAGTAAGCTCTCAGGCTGGTAAATTTGAACAGGCAAATGGCGGCTCGATTCTGTTAGATGAAATTACAGAAATGGATGTTGGCCTTCAAGCGAAATTGCTTCGGGTATTGCAGGAACAGGAAGTCGAGCGTCTGGGGGGGAAGAAGCCGATTAAGCTTGATGTGCGCATTATTGCCACCACAAACCGCGATTTAGCAAGTTATGTTAAGGAAGGCGGCTTTCGGGAGGATTTATATTATCGTCTCAATGTATTCCCTTTGAAGTGGTCGCCTATCAGAGAGCGTAAGGGCGATATTATTCCAATTGCCGAGTCTCTTTTAAAGAAACATGCAGTCAAAATGAGATTGGGGGAGGTTGTATTGATGCCTTCCGCTCAAAGCAAATTGGAATCGCACCGTTGGCCTGGAAACGTGCGCGAATTGGATAATGTAATACAAAGAGCGCTTATATTGTGTTCGGGAAGCTCAGTAGAAGAGCAGCATGTCGTATTTGATATGTTGAGCAGTGAACAGGTCGTTGAGCCAGAGTCGCAATTGGAAGAGAATGAAGATGCTGCGTCGATTCTTGGTAAAGGTGTTCAGCAGCATGAGTTTAGAATTATTGCTCAGGCATTAATTGAAGCTAAGGGTAAGCGTAAGGATGTTGCGGAAAAATTGGGCATTAGTCCCCGAACATTACGGTATAAGATAGCTAAAATGCGTGAATTTGGTTTAGAAGTTGATTGATCTTTTTATCTAGTTTTAAATAGCCTTATGCTAAGCTATAAGAACAATGGTCCAAAGCGAGTGAAATATGGTCACAAATAGACCAGATATTAATCAAGTATTGTCTCAGATGCGCCAAATGCGGGAGCAAGTTCAGTCTCCTTCTGATTCTTTTAATAGAGTTAATAGTCAAGATGGACTCAGTGTTAACGATGTGACATCGGCTGATAAATCAGAGTTCTCTGATATGTTGAAGCAAGCTATTGATCAAGTTAATTCGAATCAGAAAGCAGCAACTGCACTTGCGCAAGCATACGAGCGTGGAGACCCGAATGTCGATTTGCCTGAAGTAATGATTGGGTTGCAAAAATCCAGCATTTCGTTCGAGGCGATGACTCAGGTCCGAAACAAGTTGGTTGACGCCTACGAGAAAATTATGAATATGCCTGTATAATACGGGCAATAACGTTTAGGCGCCGAAGTAGATGGATAACGTTCCAGCACAACAATCTGAGCAAAAGCTGTACATGGAGTTGCTGACTGGCTTCAACAAGCTGACGGTAATCCGCCAGCTTGCTTTGATGGTCGGTCTTGCTGCGTCTATAGCAATCGCACTCGCGGCAGTACTGTGGTCTAGTGGACCTGATTATAAACCGGTTTTAAGTAGCATTACTGACTATAACGCTGACCAAATAGTTGAAATCCTCAATACCAATAGTATTCCTTTTAAACTGGATCAAAATACTGGCGCACTGCTAGTTGAAGATGAGTACTACCATCAGGCGAGATTGAAGTTGGCCGGCTCTGGAATTGTCTCTGACAAAATTGTTGGCCTAGAAATTATGGACCAGGATCAGGCGTTAGGAACCTCGCAGTTTATTGAAACGGCTCGTTATCGTCGAGGTCTAGAGGGAGAATTAAGTCGCACTATTACTAGCCTTCAAAGTGTTAAATCTGCTCGCGTGCATCTGGCAATACCAAAAGAGTCAGTTTTTGTTCGAGATACTCGAAAGCCGACTGCTTCAGTATTCTTAGAATTGTATCCTGGGCGACGCTTAGATCGAAGTCAGGTTGATGCTATTGTGAATTTGGTTGCTTCTAGTATCTCTCAATTGAGTGATAAAGACGTTACCGTTGTCGATCAGCGTGGAACCTTATTAACAGATAAAGACTCTTCGTCTGAGTTGTCGATAGCAGGAAAGCAATTTGATTACACTCGACGTGTCGAGGAAGTCATGTTGCGACGAGTAAACAATATTTTAATGCCAGTTGTCGGATCTGGGCGTTTTAAAGCCGAGGTGTCGGCCGACATTGATTTTACAGCGGTTGAGCAAACCGATGAGCAATATAACCCGGATCTTTTAGCACTTAGAAGCGAGCAAACGTTAAAAGAGCGTCGTTCTTCTGCGGGAGGTAATAACGGTGTTCCTGGCGCGTTGACGAATCAACCGCCTGGAGCGATCAATGCGCCAGAGCAAGCTGCGGTAAATGGTGCGCCAATTGGTGGTGGCTCAGGTTCGTCTGGAACGGGTCAGTCAAAAGAAGAAACAACACGAAACTTTGAGTTGGATCGAAGTATTAGCTATACGAAACGTCAGCAGGGTACAGTGCGCCGTCTTTCGGTTGCAGTTGTGGTGGATGACGTTGCGTCGCTCAATACAGAAACCTCCGAGATAGAGCGAGCCCCTTGGAGTGATGAAGAGCTCAGCCGTTTGACTTTGCTGGTTAGAGACGCTGTTGGCTATGACCCTTCGCGAGGCGACAGTGTGAGTGTCATTAATTCGCCGTTTGCTTTACCTGAGCCTCCTGTTGCGCCAGAAGTGATTCCTTTTTACAAACAAACTTGGTTCTTGAATTTGCTTCAGCCTGCGTTGGTTGGTTTGTTTATTTTGATCTTATTGCTTGTTGTGGTGCGACCAATTCTTAAAACGCTTAGTGAGCAAAATAAAATTGCAGTGGCAGAAGATACGGAAGCGGCTATCTTCGCCGATGAAACAGATGAAATATCGGACGATCAAGTGTCTTTAGTCAGTGCTGAGGATGTTATGGTGCCTGGCTCACCTGAGAAGATTGACCGTCAATTAAATGCGATACGCGGCTTGATAGCGGAAGAGCCGGAGCGTGTAGCACAGGTAGTAAAACAGTGGGTTATGGAAGGGTAAATGAGCGAAGCGTCTCCTGGTGAAGATCTCACGTCGATAGAAAAAGCGGCTGTTTTACTTATGTCGCTTGGCGAGTCTGACGCCGCACAAATACTAAAGCATATGGGGCCGAAGGAAGTTCAAAGAATTGGCCAGACCATGGCTCAACTTGCCAATGTGCAACGCCATCAGGTAGAGAAAGTACTTGATGACTTTTTGATTCTGGTTGGTGATCAAACCGGTCTTGGGCTTGGCGCGGATGGCTACATTCGTAATATGTTAAAAGAAGCGCTTGGTGAAGAAAAAGCGGGAAGCTTAATTGACCGCATTCTACTGGGCGGCAATACAACTGGTCTCGATACGCTGAAATGGATGGAGCCGCGCGCTGTTTCTGATGTTATTCGGTATGAGCATCCGCAAATTCAGGCGATTGTAATATCGTATTTGGACTCTGACCAAGCTGCTGAAATACTAGCAAACTTCGATGAGCGTGTAAGATTGGATATTCTTCTTCGTGTAGCTTCGTTGGAAACGGTTCAACCAGCAGCACTTCAAGAATTGAATAACATTCTCGAGCGACAGTTCTCCGGTAATCAGTCCACTCAGTCGACCTCTATTGGTGGTGTTCGTACTGCGGCAAATATCATGAACTTGATTGACAGTTCGATCGAGTCTGAATTGATGGAGTCGATACGTGATGTAGATGAAGATCTTGCCAATACCATTCAAGATATGATGTTTGTTTTTGATAACTTAATTGATGTCGATGATCGTGGTATACAAGCGATTATGCGTGAAGTAGAGTCTGAAACACTCATTCTTGCGCTGAAAGGTGCTGACCCTGATATGCAAGAGAAAATATTTAAAAACATGTCTTCGCGAGCGGCTGATATGCTAAAAGACGATTTAGAGGCAAAAGGTCCTGTAAGAGTGAGTGAAGTTGAAGTTGCGCAAAAAGAGATTTTGGCAATTGCGAGAAGGTTGGCCGATAACGGAGAAATCGTTCTTGGCGGCGGCGGCGAGCAGATGGTTTAATTGAATGACGGAAAATGGGCCAGGAAAAGATAAGAAATTAACCGCATACGAACGTTGGGAACTTCCTAATTTAGATAGTGATACCAAAGAGCAGACCTCCATAAGAGAGACGGCTTTGCATATCAAGGAAGAGAATGCGCCAGTAGTAGAAGAGATTGAAGAAGAGTCTCTTGTATATGAGCCGCTAACAGCTTCTCAGCTAGAGGAGATTCGCTCTGCAGCATACGATGAAGGTTTCATTCAAGGAGAATCTGACGGGTATGCAAAAGGTCATTCAGAGGGTGTCGAAGCTGGTAAATCAGAAGGCTTTGAGCACGGTAAAGAAGAAGGGATGAAAGAAGGCGTCGAGCTTGGTAAGGCTGAGACGATCGAGCAAGGTAGTGTTTTATTACAGCAAGTAGAAAATACGCTCAATCAAGCTTATCAAGAACTCATTAAGCCTCTTGAGTCTTCTCGTACAGAATTGGAAGCAATGTTATACAAGTCTGTTCAATCTCTCGTTGAGGCTATTTGTGAGCGGGAGTTAAGTGTTCATAGTCAGGATATGCTCACAAAAGGACTTTCTCAAGCCCTAGACTCAATCGGTGAGTATGAAGGGAAGGTCAAACTGACTGTAAACCCTTCCGATAGAGAGGCACTAGAAACAGTTGGTGCGCTTGATAGATTGAATATTCAAATTGACACTGATGAAGGCATGCTCGAAGGAGGGTTTGTTTTGAACTCGAATTCTTTTTTCGTAGATGGCACCGTTGAATCTAAATTAAGCTCTGTCTTTGAGCAATTAAATATACCTTCCGAATAATGATGTAATTATGCCCTCTATATTAGAACGAATGTCTCGATTGGATTCGCTTAACGTTCGTGTTTCTTCTCCTATAGTCGAAGGGAAAGTGACACGAATGGTTGGGCTTACAATGGAAGCGGTTGGCTGTAAAGTGGCGCTAGGTGACCGATGCAATGTTCAAGTAGGGGCCAGTAAATGGGTTGAATCAGAGGTTGTTGGATTCAATGGAAAGCTGACTTATCTAATGCCTACTGAGGCGATAGAGGGAATTGCTCCTGGAGCACGTGTCGTTCCATTAGATGACGACAGTCGCATGCCGGTAGGTGATCACTTACTGGGGCGTGTTATAAATGGCTTGGGGCGACCATTAGATGGACGAGGCCCTATTACCTCGGATGAGTCTATCTCGTTACAAGGTGAGATTATAAACCCGCTACAACGTAAGCCGATATCAGACACCTTAGATGTTGGAATAAAAACCATCAATAGCCTTCTGACGGTTGGTAAAGGTCAGCGATTGGGGCTTTTTGCTGGTAGTGGTGTCGGTAAGAGTATGCTGCTCGGTATGATGACACGCTTTACTGAGGCCGATATCACGATAGTGGGGCTGATTGGTGAAAGGGGGCGTGAGGTTAAAGAGTTTATCGAACAGATCTTAGGTGAAGAAGGTCTTGCTAAGTCTGTGGTTATTGCATCTCCTGCCGATGACTCTGCGCTAATGCGCTTACGAGCAGCAATGCTAACAACTCGAATAGCTGAATATTTTCGAGATCAGGGTCGTAATGTATTACTGTTGATGGATTCGTTGACTCGATACGCTCAAGCTCAACGTGAGATAGCGCTTTCTGTTGGAGAGCCTCCCGCAACAAAGGGATATCCACCTTCTGTGTTTTCAAAGCTACCTCAACTTGTAGAAAGAGCTGGGAATGGTAAAGAAGGCGGTGGTTCGATTACCGCATTTTATACTGTTTTAACCGAAGGGGATGATCAGCAGGACCCTATTGCGGATGCTTCCCGCGCGATATTAGATGGTCATATTGTTTTGTCTCGGCGTTTAGCAGAGGAAGGGCATTATCCTGCGATTGACATCGAGGCATCTATTTCAAGGGCGATGCCTCATATTGTTAGTTCTGAGCATTTGCAGGGAGCGATGCGAGTGAAGCAGCTCTATTCGAAATTCCAGCAAAACCGAGATTTAATATCCGTTGGTGCTTATAGTAAAGGTAGCGATCCCGATCTTGATCAGGCAATTATGTTAATGCCTGATATTAATGATTTTCTCAGACAGTCTCTCTCCGAGAGCTTCAATTTAGAACAAAGTCTTGAAAAATTGGTGCAAGCGCTTACTTCTAACCAACAAATTGCCAACAAAACCTAATTATTGGTATTTTCTTATCTGCTTTTGCTAGTATGTCTTAATATAAGCAAAATAACGTGTAACACCTTGATTCAGGCAATAATTCTTATTAATTTGCTGAGAAGGTGGAAGAGCGTATTTCTATTGTTGGTAACGGTCGAGATTTTAATGGTGAAAAAGTCTGCTCGAATGCAAGTGCTGGTGAATTTGGCACAACGTGAAGAAGACAAAGTTTCCGAGCTTGTTGCAAGCGAGCGGCAGAAAGTTGATCTCGATAAACGCAAGCTTCAAGACCTCATGAGTTATGCGGAACAGTATGACCAAGAGCGAAATCTACTGGGAATGTCCTCTCATTTGGCGATCAACTATCAACATTTTGTTGACAGACTACAACAGGCTATACGCCAGCAGGAAGGTCAAGTTGCTCGATCCGAACAACAGTACAATATGGCTATGCGGCGTTGGCAAGCCGCTAGAGCTAAAACAAAAGGAATGGATTGGTTAAAGGATAAGTCTGTTATTGAAGAAGACCGGCTAGAAGCGAAATTAGAACAGGTGCAGAACGATGAGTTTGCAGCACGAAAGTTTTTTGATAATAGTCGCTAATTTCTTGTATGACGTTTTCTTCTGATTCCTCTATTGCAGCCACTCTACAACGGATTCAAGATGTAGAGTATGCGTTGATGAACTATTCGATGAACCCTGTTTATTGCCTTCGAGAAGTTCAAACAATACTAGCCAGTTTAATGGAACTAGAATCTATAAGTGGTACCCCTGTTAGCGTTCTGTGTCGTTTTGTTCATCGGTATGTTCAAGGTGAAATTTCCAAAGGGAGTCGATATGGTGCGAATGTGGTTGGTAACCTCTTTGGACAAATGGATGGCATCCGGTCGATTATTGCGGCTAATTCTTTTGAACAATCAAAAAGTACGTTGCAACGTTTAACTGGACTCCCTGTTTGGTCTGATAACTTGCTCACTGCCAATGATGTGAGTAGCCGTCTCTATTATGCTACTCCTAAGGTTAACTTTGATGAGATTGTTGATTTTCTACCTGCATTGGAGTCGCTTGGATCCTTAATTCTAGATGCTGGGGATGATGTACATATCTCTTTAGAAACTAAGCAACCTATTAACTGGTTGTTGTCTCGTTTTCCTGCTTTTGATTGGTCTGTCGCACAAAATACTTCTCTTACCTACCCAGAACAAGAATATCGAAAAGAAGGCTTGAACGCTTTTTTGAATGCTTCACCCAATATTACGCTTGCTCGTCAAGGGAGACTTTCCCATCATGAGATCAAGAGCATGGAGTCTTTACTTCAATCTTCTGTTAGGAAGCACTACACCAAGGCTGCTGATTGCGTTGGTTTAGAGACTTGCTTGTCGCCAAATTATTTTGTGCCCCGTGTTTTAATGGATAAGCGTAATCTTGTTTCCCAAGAAATATGCGATTTTATGACGGTTGCAGGGCATGCTTGTATGTTTACTTCGTCTGGAGGCAATTGGTTGCCTCGTTTGCTGGGAAGACAGTCTTGTGTTGTTGAGGTTGTAGTCGTTGATATAGCTGGAAGGCAATTTTGCTTCCCCAGTACATCATTATTGATC
The DNA here is from genome assembly GCF_000192865.1 of Marinomonas mediterranea MMB-1. Taxonomy (NCBI): domain Bacteria; kingdom Pseudomonadati; phylum Pseudomonadota; class Gammaproteobacteria; order Oceanospirillales; family Oceanospirillaceae; genus Marinomonas; species Marinomonas mediterranea. Next base: position 3,551,102 of record NC_015276.1, on the reverse strand, counting down.
GGCTTTGACAGAGATAGGTTCGAAGCAGAGGAAGCCTGCGTTATTGACTACTCTATCAATGAAGGGTGGGGGGTAACTGAGTGGGATGGTGTTCAGTTTAAGAATAACGGACAGCGGTTACTTAAATTGAAGCTTTTTGATAAAGAGGCCTGGCTAGCCTGCGATCACTTCCAAATTGACTTTGCACTTTCTTATAACTCACAAATAAGTACGAATGATCGTTTAAACGTCTGGTCGACCGATCATCACGGTGTTTTGATTGAGCCAAATCTAGTGTCATTGCTGTTTGAATATGATGAGATGGTATTATCTAAATGTTTGCTACTTCAAAGAAATGTAAAGAGTGAGCATCAAAACAAGGTGTTGTTAGGGGGGGACGAAAGGCTTGTGCCTCGAACATTCGAAATGGTGAAGGGACAATATATTGTCAGCCCTAGTGATGCGGTGGTTGAAGTTATTTCTGCTCATGATCTTTTGTTTTTAGAGGATGAAGTTCGATATTTTGACCAGTTAATACCATTAGTCTCTGCTGAGGGAGCGATTTATAATCAACGTGATTTGGTTGTGGTATTTCAGGCGCTTGACGGCTTTGTGTTTGGGGTTAGAGTGTTGAGTGAAGTGCACACAAAAGAAGAAAACCACGTCGCTACGTTCACGGGTGAACTTCTGTATGATAATGGATATCGAATGAAATTTTGTACACTAAATGATTTTGCTGCTCGTTTTGACTGGGAGGCAATATCTAATATGGCTCAACGTTTGACCCATATGCTGTCTGAGGGTTGTGTGAAAAATGGTGACTGAAAATAATAATCAAAATTCAAGTATAAAAATATCTGACTTTATTATACGACATAGTTTACTTATTGTTTTGTTGGTGATTTGCGCCTTTGGGTCAGGATATAAATATATTAATGAAGCGTGGCAGTCCCATAGCGACGATGCGACTTATTTTATTAATATTGAAACTCGTATTATTGAATTAAAGACGCGAATGCTCATGTTGACGCAGATAGAGGATGAGAGCGAATTTTTGAGCTTTGCGTTAGCAACTAAGTTAAATATAAGTGGTATCGCATCAAGTCTAGTCGACGAAGGGATTGAAACAAGCAAGCTCAATAGTATCCATTCTATTGGCTATGATGCATTTTTAGACAAGGTACTGCTTAAAAGTAACGTGATGTCTAACTTAGCGCTTTTAGAGGATCAACGATTTGTTGTCGATAGTGCACGACTGGCCTCGGAACTTTCGTGGTGGAAGTATGGGGATCGTCGATGGTTAGCTGTTTTTGTCGCGTTGGTATTAGCGTCTTTATTTTATTTTGTGTTTTTTGCGTTTAGGGTTCAACATCGAATTGAAGGCGGCGTGCATTATTTGCATACGGTTGTTGATAAACTTCATAATCCAAATGTCCATGCTTTGGTTCCGTTTGAACGAAAAGATGAGTTTTCAGAGCTTGCTCGTTATGTGGAAAGTACGATTTTAAACATTCGATACGATCTGAACGATGCAAACAACACGTCTGATGTATTTAAACTTGCCTTTCAGTATTCTGCTTCGCCCGTTTTAATCATATCTCGTTCGGATGCGGTTATTGAGTTCTCAAATCGTGCCTTCAACTCTTTATGGGCTGGGTATTATGAAACGCTTTCGAGACTTCTACAGATTGATTGGTCACTGGATACATCAGAGGATGGTGTGTTCGAAGATTTGGACGGTCTGATTTCTCAGAATGAGGTGGTGCTAAAATTCGCAACTGAACGCTATGTTGTTCGTTTTATTGATATTGACGAATTGGGCGAGAAGCAGGACTTCTGTTTCGCTATATTTGAAAAAATTGATCCTGTTAATGAATTAACGGTTCTAAATGCTTCCGTTTCTTTGATGGCGAATGGAGCTTGGAATGTCCCTATTCGAATTATGGACCCAGGTTCTGCTTTTTACGATGTTTCGACGAATCTTGAAGGCCTTAGAAATCAAGTCCAGTTTGTTTTTAACGAATTACAAAATACGAACCCTGAAGAAAAGGCGCCGATTACCAAGTTACAACAAATACCAACGGTCTTTCACCAAAATATCCACCATAATCAAGCTGAAGAATCTGAAAGACGCCGAGAATACATAGAGTTGCGCCAAGCGATGGAAGACTTAGTGCAAAATGCACAGAGCTTGAAGGTAGGTTTTAATGCCATTTATGCTAATTTGGATACGGATCTTGGCAGTCATCAGCATGTTTCTGATGATCAAATGAGCGACAAGATTCACGATGCTAAGTTAAGTGTTTTGGATGTGAAGCGAGCAATTCTTCCTGTTATGGAAGAGGATATTGGTGTATCGCATCGGCGAAATATGATTGACCTACTTCATGATATTGATCTTGTTATAGAGCAGTTATCTATTGATGAGAAGAGCGTTAGTAAGGTTAGTGACGATAAGGAGAGCGTTGATCAACATTCAGAGATTTTTAGACTCTTAAAAGACTGTAGCGTGAGTTATGATGCTAAGTTGAGTGTGTTCGTTGAAAGTCTTGAAGACTACTGCGAACGTATCAAAAAATTAGAGGATGAACTTTTCTCTAAACAAGACGATATGCCAGAGTTAAATGAATCGGACTCTCAGAATCGCTTAGATTCGTGGGATGATTTCTAATTAAAACCTGACGTCGATAATATGGAGGTCTAGATGATTAATTGCGTTAAGCGTGATGGCGTCGCCACCATAGAGATACAGGGTGCGTTCGATTTTAGTTGCCATAAAGGCTTTACTGAGGCAATTGAAAAGCTAAAAGCGGAGGAAGTGGTTCGTGTAGATTTATCGCAAACCACATATTTGGACAGCTCTGCTTTAGGTATGTTGATCCTTTTACGTGATCATGTGAAGGTGGTAAATGGTAGCGTTGTGTTATTTAGTCCAGATGAGACTGTTAATAACGCATTAAAAATGGCAAACTTTGATCGACTGTTCAAAATAGAGCGATAGTAATGGACCAAACGCTTAACATTTTAATAGCGGATGATAATCCTTCTGACAGAATGCTGTTAGAAGCAATGCTGAGTCAGTTTGGTCACAATGTCATTACGGCAGTTGATGGCCATGAAGCTGTTGAAATGTTTGACCCTAATCGAATTCAGCTCGTCTGCTTAGACGTTAAAATGCCTCGTAAAGATGGCTGGGAAGCGGCTGTTGAAATTCAAAAAATAGCGGGAAGCGCATTCGTCGCTATTGTCTTTCTATCTGGTGTTACTGATCCTGTTGCGCTGTCAAACTGCCTTAAAGTGGGTGGAACTGACTTTATCTCCAAACCCTATAGTCCAACTCTCGTCACGGCTAAACTAAAAGCGATTGCTCGTCTCCTTCTTTTGCACAAAAAGCTATCAAAGCAACACAATGAATTGTCGGCTTTTAGTCAAAAAATGGTTCAGGATCAAGAAGTTGCTAAGATGGTCTATGAACAGATTACTCGTTCGAACAGTCTCAATGATCCTTGTTTAAAAACTCTTCATCGTGCGAGCCATATCTTTAATGGCGACGTTATCTTGGCTGCTTATAAACCTAATGGAGGGATGCATTTTCTGTTGGGGGATTTTACAGGGCACGGTTTGTCAGCGGCAATTGGCGCGCTACCATTAGCCGATATATTCTTCGAATGGACTGAGAAAGGCTTCTTGATGAAGCAGATCTTACCCGAGATTAACAAAAGATTGCACTCTGTTTTGCCGAGTAATATGTTTTGTAGCGCGGCTTTTATTGATGTCAATATTTATAATGAAAGTATTGAAATCTGGAATGGCGGGTTGCCAGATTTGCTACTGTTTCGAGAGAATGAGCGACTTCCTAGATTGTTTAAATCCATGTGCTTACCATTAGGCGTTGCGGATGAATACGAGTTTGAATGCGTGACTGAAATGGTGTCCTTTCGGTCCTCGGATGTTCTATTGGCATTTTCTGATGGCGTTTACGAGGCGAAGGGGGTAGGCGATAGAGTGATGTTTAACGATGCTCTTGCTCCACTATATGATGGTAATGTAGCCCATGGGAGTCAATTTGACTGGCTTGAAAAGACGCTTTATGAAAAAGGAATAATAGACAACCCGCATGACGACCTGTCGTGCCTAGCGATTGAGCTGGATCGCGAAAAAGGCTTTATTTCTGATCAAGCCAGCTATCTAAAGCAGCATACTAGGGTACCTGCGAGCTTTGCTTTTGAGTATTCTCTGGACGCAGACTCGCTTAGGTCCACAGATCCTCTGCCGTATGTGTTGCAAATTTTGACGACGGTGCCAGGTTTGAATGAGCATTCAAGTCAAATTTTTATGATTCTGTCTGAAATGTATTCTAACGCTTTAGAACATGGGATTTTGAAGCTTTCCTCCCTCTCCAAGCAAACAGTTGAAGGTTTTGAGTTCTATTATTCCGAAAGGGAAAAACGTCTTTCAGAGTTGGCTACTGGAACCGTTACGATAAGAGCGAAGGTGGAAAGTACCTGCGATGTCGGCACGTTGGAACTATCCGTTGAAGACAGTGGCGATGGTTTTGATGTCGCTAACTCGAATAAGGAACTGGAGCTGATTGATATACCATATAGCCGCGGTATCCCGTTGTTGAAGCAGCTTTGTGGGCAAGTAGAGTTTTCAGACAAGGGAAACTTTTTAAAAGTGGTTTATACTTGGTAAGTACTTTTTGTCACTGACCACCTTTCCTATTTTTTATGATTTCCTCTTTCTCTAATTAGTTGGCCTTTTAATTGCTTTGGTAATTAGGATTAGTTGGAGAGAGTTATGTTAAATCCCGAGCCCATTCAAGTTAAAAACAATTTACTTAGTACGTCTTCCCGGTCGAACGTCGCTTCTAAATCGTCAAGTGAGTCGTCTTTTGGTGAGCATTTTTCTAAGTTTTCGTCTTCTAATGATGAAACTACTCGCTACTCTCGATCAAATTCCACTTCTATATCACAAGGTCAGGTGAGGGATACTGACAACCTCGTAGCTAAAGAAGTGTTGCCCGAAGAGTCTGTAAAGTCTCAAGATAAAGAGCTGTTACCTGAAGAAACTGCCAGATCTAAAGATAAAGAGGTCTTATCTGAAGAGACTTCCAGACCTCAAGATAAAGGTCAAAGTAAAGAGGAAGGTGCTTTCGTAAACTCAAAACAGAGCCATACGCAAGGGGGAAATCAAGAGGATGTTGATGTTGAAAAGGAGAAGGCGGCTTCTGATAATAAAGAAACGTCAGAAGATGAATTGGCGTCTCAACTGGTTGTTGACGAAAAAGGGTGGAGTGAAAAAAGCGGCAATGTTTTGCACTCTGAGCGCCATGATGCGGAAAATACTCTCTCAACTGACTCCGAATTGTCAAATGATGAGGTGAGTTCCGAGGTATCTAACGCAGATTTCGCTGAAGTATCTAGAGAAGCATTAGGGCCTAATGACCTAATTAAATTAGAAAGTAAAGACGGGGAAGTCCAGACCGTCAATACGGCAGATATTGATTATGGTGATTTTTCTGATGATCTTAATTTGAACGGAGCGATTAATTCAAAAACGGACGCAAATAAAGTTGTTCATAATGAGAATATTCTAAGTGATGTTGGCGCTGAAAAGAGCCTTAGTGCCACAATTGGTTCTACGTCTGCTTCTATTGCCGATAAGGTTAATTTAGCTGCTGAATCCGTTTCACTCGAAGAGGGGGCTATTTCAGAAGACGCAGAGGCTGTGATACGTTCAGCTACTGCCAATAATATCGAACCTTCTACTTCAATAGCGGAAAAACTGTCTAATGCTGTCGTTGCATCAGCCCCAATTTTAAAAGGATTAGAGAAGACTGCCGATAAAGTAGCCAATCTTGACATTCAAAGTGCGAATGCGATTGAACTAAGTGATGGTGACTCGGAGTTAGAAGGTGATAATTTAGATTGGGTGATATCTCAAATAAAGTCTAGTGGTGTAAATCAACCGTTACAGAACCAGCATAGTCTTTCTCTCACTGGCGCAACCTCCACTTCTTTTGCTAATAGCTCACCTCTTTCGAACGGTTTACCTTTAGCTAACGGTGAAGGAGCACTTAATGAAAGTGATGTAGTGCAGGATATTCTCGAAAATGTCGATGATGAAATTTCGATTGAGCCTGACTTAGAGTTTGGGGATCTCAAAAAGAAAGAGTTAGATTCTACGCTTGTGAAATTGTTTGGCGCTAGTGAGGGTGTTGAAGCAGGAAATGGACTGACTTCGAATGCCGTAGCGAGCGCAACTCAGTCTGCTATCTCCAATACAGCCCGTGTTCAAGGGCAGGCTGTTCCTAGTTATATCATGAGTAATGTGCCTAACTCTCCTGAGTGGGCTGGAGAAATGTCGCAGAAAGTCTCTATTATGAAGACTGATGGTATCAAAACAGCACATATTCATTTAGATCCGCCGGAATTAGGAAGTCTCACGGTAAAGGTTCAGGTTGATCATGATGGCAATACTCAAGTTAGTTTTGTAGCAAGCTCCCACGTTGCTCGAGACGCGATCGAATCGCAACTTTCAAGGTTGCGCGAAATGCTGGCACAGCAAGGTATGAATTTAGATAATGTCGATGTTGATGTTTCTAGTGGTGGTTCTCAAGCTGGAAGTACCTCGAAAGAAGGGAACGGTCAAGGTAGAGCTTCATCAGGGAGCGGTGACGATACTAATGAGCTAGGTGAAGATGTTCGGCTATATGAGCTTCATGAAGAAAAACAAGGAATTGATTATTACGCATAGTCAGTCTTTTAGGGCTCTTTGTGAGCTAGAAATGACGAAAGCGCATCGCCTATATCTAAATTTAGGTTTAGGGAGTGAGCCGTCTTTTTATTCAAAAGTCGGTGAATTAGTATAGTTTTAACTATCTATTTGATTTTATTGTTGTATTGGCGATGCATTACGAAAGTACTAAGATTTATTATTTTTTGATAAACAGATGGTGATTCCTGCTATTCTTTGTAAAATAGCCTAATAGAAGGTTCAACTGCTTGCTAATAAGCGCGCTATTTCAAAAAATGAATGATGGGTAATGCATGGCTGACGAAGATAACTTAGATGTAAGTGCAGAAGATGGAAAAAAAGGCGGGAAGAAGAAGCTTATCATTATTCTTGTCGCAGTATTGATTCTTCTGGGTGGCGGTGGTGCAGCTGCCTATTTGTTTCTTTTTAGTGGTGATGAACCACTACCAGAGGAAAGTAGTGTTGACGATGCGGCAGCGCAAGCTGTTCAAACAGACGGGCCTGCTATTTATTTGGAGTTAGATCAACCCTTTGTTGTTGATTTTATGGTTTCGGGGCGTCAGCGTTACCTTCAACTTAAAATGACGCTTAAGTCTCGTGATCAAGTGCAAATTGATGCGGTCAAGATTCATATGCCATTAATACGCAACAGTTTAGTATTGTTGTTCTCTAGTCAATCTTTCGACGAACTTCAGACGCTTGAGGGGAAAAAGGCGTTGAAACAAGCAGCTCTTGAGTCTGTGAATAATATTCTTACTCAGGAAACTGGAGTCGGAGGCATGCAAGACGTGTTATTTACCAACTTTGTGATGCAGTAGAACTACTATATGTCTGCGCAAGATTTACTGTCTCAAGACGAAATTGATGCTCTCTTACATGGAGCGGATGAGAAACCTGAAGAGGATGATGCAGATGCGGGCGGCATAGCCTCGTATGACATTACCAGTCAGGAGCGAATCGTGCGTGGGCGAATGCCTACGCTTGAGATGATAAACGAGCGATTTGCGCGTTATACTCGAATTAGTTTGTTTAATCTTTTACGCCGAACCGCAGATGTTTCTTCAGGTGGTTTGCAAATTATGAAGTTTGGGGAGTATGTTCATACTCTCTATGTTCCTACCAGTTTGAATTTAGTTAAATTTCGCCCACTTAGAAGTACCGCCTTGTTCATTTTGGATGCGAAGCTAGTGTTCAAGCTTGTGGATAACTTTTTTGGTGGGGATGGGCGACACGCTAAAATCGAAGGGCGAGAATTTACTCCGACAGAGATTCGCATTGTTCAGCTCATGCTAGAGCAAGTATTTGTTGACCTTACGGAGGCGTGGGCGCCCGTACTGAAGTTGGAGCTTGAATATATTAGCTCTGAAGTGAATCCAGCCATGGCGAATATTGTAAGTCCGAGTGAAGTTGTTGTGGTTTCAACATTTCATATAGAGCTTGATGGCGGCGGAGGTGAACTTCATATAACACTCCCGTATTCTATGATTGAGCCTGTAAGAGAGTTGTTAGATGCTGGTGTTCAAAGTGACGTGGATGAAAAGGATGATCGTTGGGGGAAATCTCTCGAGCAGGATGTACAAGATGTAGATGTCAACCTCCATGTGAATATCGCGAGCAAAAAGATAACGTTAGGCGATGTGTTGAAGTTTAAAACGGGTGATGTGATTCCAATCGAAATGCCCGAGTATGTTACGGTAAGAGCAAATAATGTTCCGACATTTAGAGGAAAGCTTGGTTCGAGTAATGGCAAGTACTCTGTTCAAATGAAAGAAAGTATCAAAGCTCAAATGAAAGAAAGTCTTAAAAATTCTAGGTAGTAGAGATGGCAGAAGAAGAGAATCCAGACGCAGCAGGAATGGACAGCGAATTAGCAGATGAATGGGCAGCGGCCATGTCTGAATCTGGCGATGAAGCTACAGAAGATGTTGACGATGTTTGGGCTGAGGCGATGTCTGAACAAGAGGTTAAGCCTGTTCAGTTTGATGAGCTTCCTGCGACAACAGACGGCGCTATTAGCTCCGATTTAGATCTTATAATGGATATCCCTGTCAATCTTTCTATGGAGTTAGGGGGCACAGATATTGCCATTCGAAATTTACTTCAGCTTACGCAAGGCTCAGTGGTTGAGTTGGATCGTTATGCTGGAGAGCCGCTTGATGTATTGGTCAACGGCACTCTAATTGCTCACGGGGAAGTGGTCGTTGTTAATGACAAATATGGTATACGCTTGACTGACGTGGTAAGTCCAAGTGAACGCATTAAGCGGTTGAAATAGTTTGTCTCGCTCGTTTAGTTTGCTTAATTTTATGGCAAAAGCTAATTTGCTCCTCCTGTCTTTGTCTTCAGGGATCTCTTATGCATCAAATACGATGGGAGATTTGGCGACAACATCTCAGGTTTGGCGCACGTTTTTAGGTTTGGCGGTTGTGTTAGCATTGGTCCCTTTGTCTTTGTGGGGGATCAAAAAATTGCAATCAGCACAGCTACGTTTACATCGCTCCGATATAAATGTAATCGCTGTCCAGTCGTTAGGAACCAAGGAGAAGCTGGTGTTAGTAGAGGTTGAAGGTAAGCGTTCTTTGCTTGGGGTGACTGCTAATTCTATAAATAAGCTACAAGACTATCCTGAGAAAGAGGGCAGCTTTCGATCTGAGATGTCAAAAGCGGAAAATGACATAAAAAATGAAGCTTAGAGCATTATATAGTTTAGTTTTACTTCTTGCTGGTTTGGTTGTTCCTCTTCAAGGGTTAGCAGAGACTGGGCTTCCGGCAGTCTCGGTCACAACGAATCCAGATGGCAGTCAAGAATATACTGTCTCACTTCAAATACTCTTTATAATGACTGCATTAACGCTATTGCCCTCAGCGTTAATTATGATGACTTCATTTACTCGAATTATTATTGTACTGTCTATTCTTCGGCAAGCTTTAGGTTTGCAGCAAGCGCCTTCAAATCAAATTATTCTCGGTATGGCGCTGTTTTTAACTCTTTTCATAATGGGCCCTACTTTAGACCAAATTAATGAATCTGCACTTCAGCCTTATTTGAGTGACAACATGACGTCCTTGCAGGCAGTTAAAGCCGCTTCGATTCCAATCCGGGAATTTATGTTGGGTCAAACAAGAGAGGATGATATTGCTCTATTTGTTAAGTTGGCTGGTAAAGAAGGGCAGATTCCCTCTTTAGAGGATCTCCCTTTTACAATACTGATGCCTGCTTTTGTGACTAGTGAACTTAAAACCGCTTTTCAAATTGGTTTTATGTTGTTTATTCCTTTTCTTATTGTGGATATGGTGGTCGCGAGCGTATTGATGGCGATGGGCATGATGATGCTATCTCCAATCATCATTTCATTGCCATTTAAGATAATGCTCTTTGTTATGGTTGATGGCTGGTCTATGATTATGGGTACTCTTGCCGCTAGTTTTGGAGTTTAGATGTGGATCCTCAAGTAGTATTAGACTTGTATGGTCAGGGCTTTTACCTGATTGTGTTGTTGGTTGCTGCTGTAATGGTGCCTAGTCTGGCTGTTGGTCTAATGGTTAGTATTTTTCAGGCAGCCACTCAAATAAATGAGCAAACACTCTCTTTTCTCCCTCGCCTAATTGTCACAATTCTTACAATTATGTACCTCGGTCCTTGGTTGCTTACTAAATTGACTGACTTTACTAATGAGCTTTTTATCAATATTCCAATGATGATTGGATAGATGTTTTACTTAGATACCGATCAACTTCTCAATATTACAATTAGTTTTTTACTTCCTTTTTTTCGTGTTGGTGCCTTTTTAATGGCTTTGCCTCTGTTTGGAAGTCGCTTGGTCAGTGTTCAGGTGAGAATATTGTTCGCTTTTGTTATCTCTATAGCAATTACTCCAATAGTTGATATTCCAAGCTTTGATCCGATCTCGGTAGCGTTTATTCCGCTCATTGCTGAGCAGTTGTTGGCAGGGTTTGTGATGGGGTTTGTTATCACCATTCTTTTTCAAGCATTTTCGCTTGCAGGACAGCTTGCCGCAATGAAGGCCGGGCTTGGTTTTGCTATGTCTAATGATCCTGCAAATGGTGTTACTGTTGCGACGATGGGGCAATACTTTCTTTCGATGGTTGGGTTGGCGTTCGTAGGGACTAATGGTCACCATGTTATGTTCGAATTTATTGTAGAAAGTTTCGATTATTGGCCTATTGGTAGTGGGTTTGCTTTAGAGCGTTTGTGGGATGTTGTTCAGCTTGGTGGCTGGATGTTTGAAAAAGCGCTTCTAATTGTTTTGCCACTTACGGTGGCAGTGTTGATTATGAACGTTTCGTTTGGTGTTGTTGCTAAGGCATCCCCGCAGCTGAATATTTTTGCATTAGGCTTTCCTGTGATTTTGTTGTTTTCTTTGCTTTTCTTCTGGATGATGCTTGGAGATTTTTTAGATATTTATAGACTGTTTTTTGAAGATATTATCGTTTGGATGAAAGTTAAATGGGGGATCTCGTTTAATGGCTGAAAATGAAGATGGTACAGAAAAGACCGAAGATGCCAGCTCGAAAAAATTAGATGACGCTAGAAAAAAGGGGAACGTAGCGAGGTCTAAGGATTTAAGTTCTGCCGCATTACTTATTGTGGCTGCTATGTCGATCTATTTTACAGGGCGTATACTGGCGATTGATTTAGGTAACTTGTTCCATTTTAATTTTGTTATAGAAAGGCAGGACCTTTTTGACAAGGCTCGAATGATTTTTCATTTGTATGAGTCGGCGGTTGGTGTGATTGACTCTATGATCTTGTTGATGGGGGTTTTGGCGGTCGCTGGTATTGTTGGGAGTATTGGTATCGGTGGTTTGAATTTCTCTTGGGAGCCGTTAACCCCTAAGCTAAGTAAGTTAAACCCTATTAGTGGCTTAAAGCGAATTGCTTCCGTACAGTCATTGGTTGAGTTATTGAAGTCTATTGCGAAGGTTTTGCTTGTTGGTAGTATTGCAACCGTTGTTATTATGCTGTATTTGCCAGAACTTTTAGGGTTGCCTTTTGAGTCTGTTGGAAATGCTGTACAGCATAGTACGGAAGTGTTGATATGGGCGTTTATCTTTGTTTCGTTGGCTTTGGTATTTATTGCTGCAATAGATATACCTTTCCAGATATGGAAGCACAGCAATGATTTGAAAATGACCAAGCAGGAGGTAAAAGACGAACATAAACAAGCTGAAGGTGATCCGCAGGTTAAAGGTCGAATTCGTCAGATGCAGCAGCAGATGGCGATGAATAGAATGATGTCTGACGTACCTAAGGCAGATGTGATTATCACCAACCCAACTCACTTTTCTGTCGCGTTGAAGTATGACACAACTAGCTCTGATGCTCCTGTTGTTTTGGCGAAAGGGCCTGATTTTATTGCTATGAAAATTCGAGAAGTAGCGAACTTCTACGAGATCCCCGTGATACAATCACCAGATCTTACTAGGGCTATCTATAAACACACAGAAGTAGGCGAGCAAGTGCCTGAAGGCTTATTCAAGGTGGTTGCGCAACTCTTAGCATATGTATTTCAATTGAAAAATGTACAAAAAGGTGAGGGCCATCCTGGCGCTCTTCCCCAATTTGATATCCCAGATGACTATCAATGGGATGGACTATGACTTTTATAAAAAATAGGTTGGCGAGTGGAGTTTGATAGACAGCGAATAATAGGGCAAGCCCGAGGTATTGTAAGTGGTAATTTAGGCGTGCCATTTATCTTGCTCGCATTGTTGGCGATGATGATTCTGCCATTGCCAGCATTCCTGCTAGATGTTCTTTTTACCTTTAATATCGCATTAGCAATCGTAGTATTGTTAGTCGCAATTTATTCGTTGCGCCCTTTGGATTTTGCAGTCTTTCCGACCGTATTATTGATATCGACCCTTATGAGGCTGGCTTTGAATGTGGCCTCTACGCGAGTTGTTCTGCTTTATGGTCATGAAGGCGGGGATGCTGCTGGTAAAGTGATCGAAGCCTTTGGTGAGGTTGTTATTGGTGGGAATTACGTTGTTGGTTTTGTTGTTTTTGCCATTTTAATGATTATCAACTTTGCAGTTGTAACGAAAGGTGCTGGTAGGATATCGGAAGTGAGTGCGCGTTTTACTCTTGATGCAATGCCGGGCAAGCAAATGGCTATTGACGCTGATTTGAACGCAGGCATGATTGATGCTGATCAGGCGCGGGAGAGGCGCTCTGAGATTGCCTCTGAAGCCGAGTTTTATGGGTCGATGGACGGTGCTTCTAAGTTTGTGAAAGGTGATGCGGTTGCTGGGTTATTGATCTTAGGGATTAATATCATTGGTGGCTTGGCGATAGGTATGGCGCAGCATGGTTTGACCTTTTCTGATGCAGTTGAGCGTTATTCTCTATTAACCATAGGTGATGGTTTGGTAGCTCAACTGCCATCGTTAATGCTCTCTACCGCCGCTGCTATTATGGTTACCCGTGTCAATGAATCTGGTGATATGGGGACTCAAGTATATGGTCAGATGTTTGGCTCTACAAAGGCTTTATATATTGCCGCTGCCATAATGACCATTATGGGTATTGTGCCAGGCATGCCGCACTTTTCTTTCTTGTCGCTTGCAGCAGCACTTGGAGGGTTAGCATATTTTCTTGAATATCGTAAAAAGAAACAGGCGCAGACTAGAAAACCAGGTTCTACTGTGAGTAATACTGGAGCGAGCAAGGATAAAACAGCGCCGGAACAAAAAGATTTAAGTTGGGAAGACGTTGCGCCTGTTGATATGCTTGGCCTTGAAGTTGGGTATCGTTTGATTCCTTTGGTTGATAAATCGCAAGGTGGTGAGCTTTTGGCGCGTATCAAAGGGGTTCGAAGAAAGCTGTCTCAGGATTTGGGCTTTTTAGTTCCAAGTGTTCATATTCGAGATAACCTTGATCTGATGCCTAATGCTTACCGAATTACCTTGATGGGTGTGAGTCTTGCAGAAGCTGAGGTGCATCCCGATAAGGAGCTAGCAATCGATCCGGGTCAAGTATTTGGAAAGATTGATGGGATTCCTGGAAAAGACCCTTCATTTGGGCTAGAGGCGGTTTGGATTGATCCTAAGAAGCGAGATCAGGCGCAGACGTATGGGTATACCGTTGTCGATGTTAGTACGGTTGTTGCAACTCATATTAACCAAGTTATGTTTAAGCATTCTTATGAATTAATTGGTCATGATGAAGTGCAACAGCTATTAGGGTTACTTAAGCAGCATAATCCGAAATTGGCAGAAGAACTGGTACCGAATGCAGTGCCGTTAAGTGTATTGCTGAAAGTGTTACAGAATCTTCTTATCGAAGGGGTGCCATTGCGCGATATGCGCACAATCGCTGAAGCGATAATGGGCGTTCAGCCGAAGACTCAAGATCCTATGGTGTTGACTGCCGCAGTTCGTACTTCACTATCACGAATGATAATTCAAACTCTGGCTGATGGTGTAGAGGAAATTCCAGTATTGACCTTGGACCCCCAGTTGGAAAAAATGTTGATGCAGACAGTGCAGCAGAGTCAGCAAGCAGGGGTTAAAAATGAAGAAGCGCTCATACTCGAGCCTTCTATGGCAGAACAGCTTCAGTCTTCTCTTAAACAGTCTGCAGAGCAGCAAGAGGCAATGGGGAATACGCCTATATTGGTTGTTTCAGCGCCGATTAGACCAATGCTTGCGCGTTTTATGAGGTTTGGAATGGTGAATATGGCCGTTTTGTCCTATCAAGAGGTTCCAGATCACAAGCGGATCGCCGTAGTTGGTGTTATTGGGCAGTAATAATGGGCTCGAATTGATATTCATGTATATGATTTTGCTGCTATATTTATTGAGATCTTTGGGTTAAGCTATGGATTTGTAAGAAAAATAGTATCCGAAGGAATTCTCACTTTATGCAAATTAGGCGATTCAGGGCACCAGATATGCGCCAGGCTATACGGAAAGTCCGTGATGCCGTGGGGCCTGATGCTGTTATATTGTCTAATCAGAGGTTGCCAAGCGGTGAAATCGAAATTACGACTGCATTGGATTATGACGGGTCGTTACCTTCTGGGCTGTCTTCTTCATCCCCAAGTGGTCGCGATTACCCTCTTTCATCAAATGACCCGAAAAGGGCCTATCAAGAGCGTTTAGCGCAAGCCCGCAACAGCCAGCCGCCAACTCAACGCCCATCGCCAGAACCAACTACTTTTTCAAATGACTCTTTTTCTGCTGCTCGGCGTGATGAGCCTTCTCAAATAGAGGAAGCACTTTCAATAAAAAATTCAGAGTCCCCCTCCCAACTAATAGAAATGGAAAGGGAATTAGAACGGCTCAAGTCTGAATTAAAAGAAACCAAAGAGCAGATAGAAGATAAAGCAGAGCATTCTGCGAAAAGTAATTATTCTGAGACTCCTGAACAGTATATTCAGGGCAGGTTGGTGAAATTAGGCCTGTCAGATATTGTAATAGAGAAAATTGTTGATCATTCTAATTTTCTCGGAAGAGAGGATGATTGGAAAAAAGCGCTGTCTCGATTGGCAGATTATTTACCTGTGGCGCGGCAAGATATGGCTCATATGAGTGGTTGCATCGCATTTATGGGGCCAACTGGCGTAGGTAAGACAACATCGATTGGTAAAATAGCCGCGCAACATGTATTGAAAAATGGTGCGGACAGTGTTGTGCTTGTTACAACTGATACTTATCGAATTGCGGCGCATGAGCAATTGAGAACATTTGGTCGAATATTAAATGTTCCCGTTGAAGTGGTTAATGAATACTCTGACCTCAATGAAGTGCTGGATAAATATTCAAATTACTCTCTTGTGTTAGTAGATACTGCAGGAATGAATCCTAGAGATAGAAATTTAGAGCGACAGCTAAAAATGATGCAGAAAGCTAGAGGTTATTTGAAAAAACTGCTGGTTTTACCTTGTACAAGTCAGCGGCAAGTATTAAAAACGGTAGTAGATGTTTACTCTCAGATTCAGTTAGACGGTTGTGTTCTTAGTAAAATTGACGAGTCTGCCTCTCTAGGTGAAGCAATTAGTGTTGTCATTGAAGAAGGCTTGCCGGTTATGTATGTAGCTGATGGGCAACGAATACCGGATGATATTGAACCTGCGCGCGCGCATAACTTAATTAGTCGCGCAGTGTATACGGCAGAGCAGTATGGTCAGTTGTATGGGTCACTAAAGTATGGGAGTTAGTAAAAATATGTTATTAGTGACAGCATATAATAATTGAATGTAGTACATTTAAGTTGCGCACTGGTAAATCAGTGTTGGGAAAAGGTGAAAACGCGGTTTTATGCAATCAAAGCACGGTTATAGTACCTATTCGAAAAAAGCAGCTCTTTCTATGGATGCCATTATTCAACAATATGGTTATCTGGTTAAAAAGATTGCTTACCACTTGCTAGCTCGACTGCCCAATCATGTGGACGTCGATGATTTGACGCAAGCAGGAATGATTGGTCTGATAGAAGCGTATAAACGTTTTGAGTCGACTAAGGGAGCTTCGTTCGAAACTTATGCAGGCATAAGAATTCGAGGCGCCATAATGGATGAAATGCGTAAAAGTGACTGGGCTCCAAGATCGGTAAGACGAAATGGAAGGGCGGTCACTGAGGCAATTAAAGAATTAGAAGGTAAGCTTGGACGAGACGTAACAGATAATGAAGTTTCTGAGCACATGGGAATTAGTGTTGATGAATATCATGAAATTATGCGTTCATCGATGTCGACACAGCTTTTTAGTTATGAAGAAATGCTTGAGAGCGAGCATGGAAGTAACGAAATTAATATAGAGTCGGATGATTCCCAGCCTTACGATGTTGTTGAAGAAGGAGGGTTTCAAAAGCAACTAGCGGTTGAAATAGATAAACTTCCTGAAAGAGAAAAGTTAGTTTTATCTCTTTATTATAACGAAGAACTAAATCTGAAAGAGATTGGTGCTGTACTAGGTGTTAGTGAGTCTAGGGTAAGTCAAATACATAGCCAAGCGGCTATGCGTTTGAGGGCTAGATTAACGGATTGGCGAGACTAATATTATATGAGTATTGAAATACTACCTTTGTGGTGTGGAGGTTGCATTGGATAAAAACATGAAAATCCTGATTGTTGATGACTTCTCAACGATGAGACGAATCATCAAAAATTTGCTTAGGGATTTGGGATTTACCAATACGGTTGAAGCGGATGACGGCACGACAGCGTTACCGATTCTTCAAACAGGAACCATCGACTTCCTTGTAACTGATTGGAATATGCCAGGTATGACCGGGATTGAGTTGCTTCGTGCTGTACGTGCGGACGACAAACTCAAGACGATCCCAGTGTTAATGGTTACCGCAGAAGCTAAGCGGGATCAAATCATTACCGCTGCGCAAGCTGGTGTAAATGGTTATGTAGTAAAACCATTTACAGCGGTTGCACTTAAAGAAAAAATCGAGAAGATTTTTGAGCGAATTGATTCTGCGAAATAATAGGGGCCTTTGAATGTCAGATTTTAAGGAATCTAAGCTTGGGGATTTCGAGACTACCGTAAAAGACGGTGCTATCGATTTACTTAATAAGCTTGAGGCCGGCGACTTTAGCGGTGCTATTAAAATCATCCAAGAACTGAGTGAAGCTCGCCATAAGAGTTTTTATCATGAAGTAGGTACGTTGACTCGTAGTTTGCATGATGCTATCCGGGACTTCCAAATAGAGTCCATGGAAGATGTGTTAGAAACTGCGGACGGTGATAACAATTCACGAATCACAGATGCATCTGATCGTTTGACTTATGTTACCGAAATGACCAGTTCTGCTGCGAATAAAACGATGGATATGGTCGACAGCAGTGTTCCGGTTGCAAGCGAGTTGAAATCTCAGGCCGAATCACTGCATAAAGATTGGAATCGTTTGATTCAACGCGACTTAACACCACAGGAATTCCGAGAGTTGTATAAGCGTATCGATGCTTTCTTGGGGTATACCAAAGACAGTGCGAACACCTTGCATGGCAATTTGAATACCATCCTACTAGAACAAGGATACCAAGATCTAACCGGGCAAGTAATCGCTCGTGTGAGTGAGTTGATTAGAGATGTAGAAGAGAAACTCGTTCACTTGGTGGCTGTCGCAGGACGCGTAGACAGCATCTCAGGGCTCGAGCACGAAATTGCCGAAAAGGAACATGATGATAATCGAGGTCATGGTCCGGCGGTCAATACTGAAAACAACCCAGAAGTACTGAATAGTCAAGACGAAGTAGACGACTTGCTATCAAGTCTTGGTTTCTAAGAGGAGCTGAGGATGAGTTTCGAGGTCGATGAAGAAATTCTACAGGATTTTTTGGTAGAAGCTGGTGAAATCCTGGAGCAGCTTTCCGAACAATTAGTAGATCTAGAACAAAACCCTGAAGACAACGCGTTGCTTAATGCGATCTTTAGAGGATTCCATACGGTTAAAGGTGGCGCAGGCTTCCTTCAATTAACTGCATTGGTTGATTGCTGTCACTATGCTGAGAACGTGTTTGATATATTGCGTAATGGTCAGCGAGTCGTTGATGCTGAGTTAATGGATGTGGTATTACAAGCGCTCGATTCTGTTAATGAAATGTTCGAAATGGTTCGTAGTGGACAAGAGCCAGAACCTGCAGACCCTGAACTCATCAATGCTTTGAGTCAGTATGCTAAGCCTCCTTCTGCTGAAGAGTTGGCGTCAGCCGATGAAGAAGACGAAGTAGAAGAGCCTGAGGAAGAGGAACCTGTTTCTAGTGGTTCCGTTGAGCAGCAAAAAGGCGAATCCGATGATATTTCAGATGATGAATTTGCCTCTCTTCTTAATGCGCTTGGCGACGAGGCTCCGAAACAGGAAGATGAAGCCAAAGCGGATGCTGGAAGCGATTCGGATGACATCACCGAGGATGAGTTCGATGCCTTGCTCGACCAGCTTCATGGTGGTGGCGCCCCAGGAGTTGACGACAGTGATGCAGATTCTAAGAATGGAGCGTCGTCAAACGCAGCTCCTAAAGAGTCTAAATCCGATGCGGAACCTACTTCTGATGATATTACAGAAGATGAGTTTGAAGCATTGCTGGATCAGTTACATGGCTCTAGTGCACCGGGTGTTGATGATGACGCTGCTGCGGACGTTGTCAAATCAGCTGAACCGAGCCAGAGCGCCGATACTAAGAGTGCGCCAGAATCAGCCGCCCCTAGTGGTGCCGAGTCTGATCTGATTACAGAAGACGAATTTGAGTCTCTCTTAGACAGCTTACATGGTAAGGGTGCTCCAAGCAAAAATGCTGCTAGCGAGTCAGTTACTGAGTCGAAACCTAAAGCCGATAAGGCTGAGGCCAGCGAGAAAAAAGCAGAGCCTAAATCAAAAGCGAAGCCTAAAGCAAAACCAAAAGCAGCTGCACCGAAAAAAGCTGTTGCGCCGAAAGCTGCAGATGCTGCACCGAAAGAGTCTAAGGAGAGAGCGAATGCTCCGGTAGCTCAAGAAACGACTGTTCGTGTTGACACTAAACGTTTAGATGACATCATGAACATGGTCGGTGAGTTGGTATTGGTTAGAAATAGGCTTGTTCGACTAGGTCTTCAAAGTGAAGACGAGTCGATGTCTAAAGCTGTATCAAACTTAGATGTCGTAACTGGCGATCTTCAGAATGCGGTTATGAAAACCCGCATGCAACCAATTAAGAAAGTATTTGGTCGATTCCCACGAGTGGTTCGAGACCTAGCTCGAAATCTTAAGAAAGAAGTTAATCTTGAGCTTCGCGGTGAAGATACCGATTTGGATAAAAACCTTGTAGAGGCATTGGCGGATCCATTGGTTCACTTGGTGCGAAACTCGGTTGACCATGGTATAGAATCGCCAGATGTTCGAGAGGCAAACGGCAAACCTCGTATGGGGCATGTAATTCTTTCTGCTGAGCAGGAAGGTGATCATATTCTGTTGTCCATCGACGATGATGGTGCAGGTATGGATGCTCAAGTGCTGCGTAATAAAGCGGTAGAAAAAGGGGTTATGGACGCTGATGCGGCTGAACGCTTGTCAGATGAAGAAGCGTTTAATCTTATCTTTGCTCCTGGTTTCTCAACGAAGAAAGAAATTACGGATGTATCTGGCCGTGGCGTTGGTATGGACGTGGTGAAAACCAAGATCAATCAACTGAATGGTACATTGGAAATACAGTCTGTTCTTGGGCAAGGGTCGCGCTTTAGTATTAAAGTGCCACTAACCTTAGCCATTATGCCAACATTAATGGTGACGTTAGGCGATCAAGCGTTTGCGTTCCCATTGGTGAGCGTAAATGAGATCTTCCACCTTAATCTTAAAAAGACAAATGTGGTAGATGGTCAGCAGGTTGTCGTTATTCGAGGTAAAACGTTACCAATCTTCCACCTTAAGAGTTGGTTGGTGAAAAACGCCGATTATAATTTAACACCTGAAGAAGCGCATGTTGTTGTGATTCAGGTCGGTATGACTGAAGTTGGGTTTGTAGTAGATCAACTTGTTGGTCAAGAAGAGGTGGTTATTAAACCGCTCGGTAAAATGCTACAAGGTACTGCTGGTATGTCTGGTGCGACAATTACGGGCGATGGTCGCATTGCTTTGATACTGGATGTGCCGAGTATGCTGAAAAACTACGCTTCTCGATAATCGGTTTGAGCTAGGAGTATAACGTATGCCTGTAAAGGTATTGGTGGTCGATGATTCTGGTTTTTTCCGTCGTCGATTGGTTGAAATTTTTGATGCAGACCCTCGCCTGAAGGTGATAGGGACAGCGAACAACGGTAAAGAAGCGGTAGAAAAGGTTCAGTCCTTATCACCTGATGTTGTGACCATGGATTATGAAATGCCAGTTCTGGATGGCATTTCAGCGGTTACTAACATCATGAAGCTGAAACCTACGCCGGTGTTAATGTTTTCTTCGCTTACTCATGAAGGGGCGCAAGTAACATTGGATGCCCTTGAGGCGGGTGCTGTTGACTTTATGCCTAAGAATTTTGAGGATATTTCTCGAGATTCTGCTGTGGTGAAGCATACATTGGTTGAGCGTGTTATTACGGTTGCTAGAACACGCTTAGGTGGTGGTAAGGGACCTGCTCAACCGGTCGCTAAGAAAGCAGTAGCTAAGAACATCGTTACTGAACGTGGCGTAATTATTCCGCGAGCACGTAAAAAAGTCGGTCTTGTTGCAATCGGTACATCCACTGGTGGCCCTATGGCACTACAGACGGTTCTTAAGCGATTGCCTAAAGACTTTCCTGTGCCACTTGTGCTAGTACAGCATATGCCTGCAGCCTTTACACATGCTTTTGCAGAAAGGCTTAATCATATTTGTCAAATTCAGGTTAAAGAAGCTCAGGACGGTGACAAGCTGCAGCCAGGCGTCGCGCTACTTGCTCCAGGCGGTAAGCAAATGATGGTTGATCCTCGTAATGGTGGTTGTGTCCGAATATTGCAAGGTGATGAGCGACTCAATTACAAACCATCTGTAGATGTTACTTTCGGGTCCGCATCTAAATGTTATCCAGGCAAAGTTCTCTCTGTTGTTATGACGGGTATGGGAGCTGATGGCCGCGAAGGCGCTCGTATGCTAAAAGATACTGGGTCTCGCGTATGGGTGCAGAGTGAAGATTCTTGTGTTATTTATGGCATGCCTATGGCCGTAGAGAAAGCGAACCTTGCTGATGACGTTATCCATCTAGATCATATTGGTGACCGGATTATCAAAGAGGTTTTCTAGTGGATTTCCTAACGATAGGCGGTTTGCTAGTCGCATTTTGTTCTGTATTTCTTGCGAACTGGCTAGGAGGAGGGGAAGTTATTCTCCTTCTCAATCTGCCTTCTGCCATTATTGTTATCGTGGGTAGCATGGGAGCAACTCTCATGCAAAGCAGAGTCAAAGATGCGTTAGACGCTGCTAAACTCCTTAAATGGTCTCTCTTCCCTCCTAGTTACGACCTCCAAAAAGCAAGGCTACTCGTTGGTACTTTATCCAATAAAGCTCGGCGTCTTTCTCTTGTTTCTTTGGATGCTGATATCGCTGCACTGGGTAACTCTTTCGCTACTCGAGCATTGCAAATGGCGATTGATGGTGCGGACCCAGATATGCTCTATGAAAGGCTTCATGACGAAGCGATTCGTATTCGAGATAAGCGACAATCGAGTATTAGCTTTTTAGAATCCGTTGGTGGATATGCGCCGACTCTAGGGATAATGGGATCTGTACTGGGGCTCATTCAGGCAATGGCTAACTTAGACAGCCCAGAAGCACTCGGTCATGGTATTGCTGTCGCGTTTGTTTCGACCCTTTACGGGCAAGGTTTTGCGAACCTTGTTGTTTTCCCTATTGCCAAAAAGCTTTCTAACTACTGTGATCAGGAGTTGCTTTATAACCAGCTTTTGATCGATGGGGTACATGGCATTGCTATTGGGAAACACCCTCAGCGGTTAGATTTAGAATTGAGCGGCTATGAATGAGCGCCCCAAACCTATAGTTCGTAGAAGACGCGAGCCTTACAACCCTAGAAGTTCAGCTGACAAAGGAAAAGATCGCTGGGTGCTATCCTATGCAGATTTCATTACGTTGTTATTTGCTTTCTTCGTGGCGTTGTATTCTATTTCTTTAAAGCAAGCTGGCAATGAAAAGCAACTTACAGAAACATTGAATGGTGTTTTTGATGCAGTCCAAAAATCGGTTAAACCGATTAATATCGGTGATCCTATTATCGGGGAGCCAGATGGTGAGGAGATTCTTGAGGTCGAACCCGAAGAGGCTGAGGAGTCTGTTTCAAAAGGGGAAGAAGGTTCTCCCGATAATTCAACACCTTCCCAAATATACGACCTTTTAAACGAAGTAATTTCATCACAGTTTTCTTCTTTAACTCAATCGGGGAAAGTATCGATATCGGAAAATGAAAGCTGGATTAGCTTGGAACTAAAGTCCGGTCTTTTATTTGGTGAGGGGGAATATGAGTTAACCAATGAAGCTGTTGCGTTGCTCATTGTTATTTCAAATATATTGAATTCGTACCCTTCTCCTGTTTTGGTGGAAGGTAACACCGATGATCAACCCGTTTCTGGCGCTGCGCCTTTTTCATCCAATTGGTCGTTATCCAGTTTGCGAGCGTCTGCTGTAGTGGATGAGTTAGTCTTTCGTGGTGTAAACCCGAAACTGATTGCCCCAATTGGTTTTTCAAGTGAACACCCCAAGGTTAGAAATCGAAATGATGACTCAAGAGCTCAAAATCGTCGAGTTACGCTTAAAATCAGTAAGTTAAGGACGGATAATCTCTACGATTACTTGTTTAATTAGGCCGATACTGTATATGATTACAAATATTTTATATAAATAGTCTTATTGAAAACGTTGGGGAGATAGAGTGCACATTTGGGCGGTAGCAAATCAAAAAGGTGGTGTTGGAAAAACAACAACAGTTGTGACCCTGGCCGGCCTCTTGGCAGATGCTGGTCATCGCGTGTTAATGATTGATTTGGATCCTCATGGCTCTCTAACAAGCTATTTTAGATTTGATCCTGATTCTATTGAGCACAGTGGTTATGACCTATTTCAGGTCAATGGAAAAATTCCAGATAGTTTACCTCCGACTTTGATTTTAGAAACTGGACACCCTAACCTCTCCCTGCTTCCAGCGTCAACAGCGTTAGCGACGCTTGAGCGACACGCTCAAGCCCAAGGTGGAATGGGGCTTGTTATATCAAAGACATTGGCTATTCTCTGGGATGACTACGATTATGTTTTGATAGACAGTCCACCGGTATTAGGCGTCTTGATGATCAATGCGTTGGCGGCATGCCAACAATTGGTGATTCCGGTGCAAACTGAGTTCTTAGCGATAAAAGGTTTAGAAAGAATGGTAAGGACGCTCAGCATGATAAATCGTGCTAGAAAACGTCCCGTTCCCTATACAATAGTCCCCACATTATTCGACAGACGTACTCAGGCTTCGAATAAGAGCTTGAGAAGTATAAAAGAAATATATGATGAAACGGTATGGCACTCTGTTATTCCTGTTGATACAAAGCTTAGAGATGCGAGTACAGCGGGGATCGCGCCATCAGCGCTGGATGCAAACGCCAGAGGTGTAAAAGCTTACGCTAGTTTAATGGACTCCTTACTTAACCCACCTGGGTAAGATGGTAATGAAAGATACAAAAACTCAAGAGCAGGAGTTAGTTGGTCCACAGAAGGCGTTGCAAAGATACTTAGATGATCTATTGCAGGACGCCACTGAGCCTTCTATGTCTGCTGAATTATTAGTAGAAAACACGCTTCCGTCAGAAGAGCAACTTGCTGAAGAGCCTGACACTGTTTCTGAAGACTTGTCTTTTCAAGAAGAACTTGGTGATTTACAGACTAACGACGCAGCACTTGAAGAAAATGAACACAACTCTAGTGATAGCCTCAATGACGAGGAGGGCGAGCTTGATGCATTAGATTTGTCTTTTGCTGACTTTGAGGCAGCGATTCAACCGCTTCAACAAGAGTATGAGGCGGTAAGTGAATCCACGGTAGCAACGGCGACAGTGGAAGAAGACTCCTTGGGTCTCGGGCTTACTGTGGGGACATCTGAGTTGTTGTCGATGGACGAGCAGTTGTCCGAAGCGTCGACGCTAGAAGATCTGCCAACCGAAGCGTTAGATGCCGAAGCTTTGGAAATAGAAGACGCGGTAGAAGAGCACGCTGAAGTTGTTTTAAGTTCTCTGGAAGATGAAACTGAGTCACTTGAAGAATTAGCCCCAGAAATGGAGGTAGATTGGCCGAGTGAAATGGCGGCCCTTGACTCTGTTGTATCTGAAGACTTTGATTCTGATAGCGTAGAAAGTGTTGTTGAAAACAATTTAGCTGAAAGCAGCCTAGCCGATAGCGACGTCGTTGATAGAACGGTAGTTGAAAGTGATGTGGTTGATGTTGAAGCTATAGAGCCTGAAAGTATAGCGGATGTTGAGCCTGAGCTCGAGCTAAAGAAGCAAGTTGCTCCTACGGATCCGTTGCCTTGGGCTCAGAGCCGCTTTGAGTGTTTGCTTTTTTATGTTGGTAAATTAAAGTTGGCCGTTCCATTAGTTGAGTTGGGTGGTATACATCAAGGTAATGATGAAAAGCTGACGGCTATTTTTGGCCAACCTAAATGGTTCTTAGGTATGTCTAACGTCGGTGAGTTTAACCTTCGTACAGTGGATACCGCTAAGTGGGTTATGCCCGACCATTATGAAGGCGAACTGAAAGAGCATTTTAAGTTTGTAATACAGCTTGATCGCTCTGATTGGGGATTAGCATGTGAGTCGGTTGCAGAAGCGATAACATTAGAGCCGTCTGCGGTGAAATGGCGTTCTGACCGCAGTCGAAGACCTTGGTTAGCAGGAACTGTGATTGATCATATGTGTGCAATATTAGATGTACAAGGTTTTATAACATTGTTGGAAGACCCTGATAACGGTTTTCGAAAACACTTAAAGCATGTGGACTGAGGAGGTAGCTTATGACTACTGGTCGCGCGTTAAAAGAAGCAAAAGAACATGACGATCCAATGTTGCAATGGGTGACATTCCGATTGGACAGTGAAATTTATGGCGTCAATGTTATGCAAGTGAAAGAAGTGCTTCGTTATACGGAGATTGCACCTGTTCCTGGAGCGCCTTCATTTGTATTGGGGATTATTCATCTTCGAGGTACGGTTGTCACTGTTATCGACACGTGTCAGAAGTTTGGGCTATCGAGTGGAGAAATTACGGACTCGACTCGGATCATGATCATGGAAGTTGAAGGCCAGATCATTGGTATTTTAGTGGACGCCGTATCGGAAGTTGTTTATCTAAGGCAGTCTGAAATCGAAGTGTCTCCTTCAGTGGGTAATGATGAATCTTCTAAATTTATTCAGGGCGTCTGCCATAAGAACGATATACTTCTCATTTTGGTTGACCTAGATAAATTGTTATCTGAAGATGAGTGGACTGAAATTGGCTCGCTCTAAGCATTTGTGTGGTTTATAAATGGAATCGCAGTGGATATTTAACCTGCTACTTGTTCTGCAGTTTGTGTTTATTATTGCTTTGGCTGTCTGGAGTTTTAGGCTGTCGTCTAAGCTTAAGCACTCAATGAAAGAGCAAGAAAAGGCGGATGCGAATCAGAAAAAACAGGTGCAGGTCCTAGCTTCTGGTTCTATTGGTATGGGGCGCCGTTTAGTCGCTATTGAAAAAAAGCTCAATATTGCCGTCGAGAGACAGTCAGAGATTATTTCAAAAGAAAGTACGGGTGGCGTTTCTTACAATCGAGCGATGGAATTGCTTGAGATGGGGGCGACGGTTGACGATCTTGTTTCGAAGTGTGGTTTAATTCGAGCAGAAGCCGAATTAATAAGTTTGTTAAAAAGTGAATCCCGCAGAAATTCAGACCACCCTTACTCATAAGCTTTCTTAATATTGTGAGCAAAAGCAATTATTTCTGCGACGGCTAAATAGAGCGATTCTGGAATTTCGTCGCCGATTTCCAGTGTCGCTAACACCTCTACTAACTCCGGGCTTTCATGTAGTAAGACATCATTTTCTTCGGCGACTTCCATGATACGCTCAGCCAGTAGGCCGGAACCTTTAGCCGTTACTTTTGGCGCATTTTGGTAATCGTATTGTAAGGCGACTGCTTTTTTCATTAGGTTCTCACATCAATCAGTCTTTCTGTTGTGGGCAACGGCTTTTCTTCTTCGTCTTTGAACTTGGTAATAAATGAGTCCAACCTGTCTAATTGGATGTCTTTGCTTTGCAATGACTGCTTTAAAGATGGAAACTGAGTTTTAATGATTTTTTCCGTTGTTTGGTTCTCTACGGCAAAGAGCGCACTGACCTTTTTTTCTTGAACACTGACCCTAGCTTCAAACCTTCCGGTTTCTTCAAAGTCGAACTTTAATTGGACTAACCACCTTCTTTTATGAGGTTCTAGATCGTTTGTTTCTTTGTCTTGGTCGATCTTGAGTTTCACCATTGATTGTTCTGAACCATTTTTAATTGGAAGCTCTACATGCAATGGATATAGGGTGTTGTCTGCGCTAGATTGTTCTACAAAATGTCTGAGTTGATTTGTTGATATACGGTCTATTGCACCTGCAATGGAGTTCATTGAGTTTGTGATGTGTTGATTGTTTGATATAGGTTGTTTGTCGCTCGCTGCATCCGTATTTTGTTGAGCGTTTTGCAGTCGTATTAGGTTCAGTTTCAGATCTTTAGGCACTTCATCAGTATGCCTCGCTAGATTCGATTCAGCAAAGACGCCACTATTTAATATTGCACTTTTTAGAGCGTTTGGAGAATCAACGAAACTTGCTAGGTTAGGTAATGTTTTAACGAGCTGATTTAAAGCGCTTTGAACTTTTGGCGGCAGGGGTTCGCCGCTCGATGATATGTTTTGCAAGAGTTTGAGTGTGTTTGTAAATTCTTGCAATGTAAGTTGGTTAGGAAGAGACTGCTTTAGCGCTTCTGTTTGAGGTGTGGCCGAGTTTGGAGTGACTTGGCTTGGCGTGAGCTGGATCTTACCTTGTTTATCGACAAATACCTGTATTGACTCACCTGCTTTTAGTGGTGTTTTTGTGGTTAAGGTGAACTCTTGAGTTCCGTCAGTAACCGTGGTTTGAAAGCTAGTTGTTTGTTGGTTATTCTGCGGCGCTGGATTTTGAGCGGTTGTGGCATTCGTCAATGTATTCGCGTTGATGTTCGCAGAGCTAGGTGCCGCATTAGTGTTGGGTTGAATATTAGAGGCCTGAGCCAAATTTGACGGTGTATTAGAATTAGTTGGTGTTGCGGAATTAGATGGCGTTGCAGAATTAGAGAGCGGAATGGAGCTAGAGAGTGCTTTCAAGGTGAAAAATTCAGAGACAACTTTAATATTTGCTATGACCTCTTTCGAGGAACTTATTTGGTTTGTACCTGTTTGAGTAGTCGCTGCTTGATTTGTGCTTGTATTGTTAACGTTTGCTTGGTTACTCGTGGTCGAGGCATGTGTGTTTTGTACTGGGCTACCACCTCTAGGAGGAGCATAGGTAAGTGTTGTTGAGCTGTTATTTGTCGATTGCGCTGGGAGCTGACTATTGCTTTGGCTTTGAGCCGGACTATGTTGAACGGAGGTAGTCGGACTCGCAACGCTATTTGATCGAGTGCTATTGATTATCAAGGTTGGGCTTTTACCGGTTGCATCTAGGCTACCTGAATCACCGGCTTTTATATTCGAGTTTGGTGTGTCATTCACAAGTGTGTAGGGTTGAGACTGATTGTTCGTCACTCGAATAAACTGCGTTGCCCCTTGCTGGGTTTGTGCTGTTTGAACGGACGTTACTTTGATTGGCTGGATGCTGTTTATAAGTTTTAGCTCACTGGTCAGCGTCGCTATCTTCCCTGTTAATGCTCCCGCACCGTTGCTATCAACTTTTTTACCATTGACATTACTATCAGCAATATTAGTCTTGCTGTTATTTAACAATGAGTTGATGTTGGAAAACATTATTTTTTTGATCCTTCGAAAGATATTTGTACTGTGTTTCTTTTATAATTGCGTCGCGTTTCTTTTATAATAGCTCAGAGAGCGGTTCTACGGCCCCGCACTTTTCCTAGATTAAGGTCGAACGTCATTTCTATACATAACGGCAGGGTGAGACAAAACTTTTGCGAAACATGATGTTATTGAGTGTAGAGCGCCTCGAAATTGAACGAGATGATAGGGTGCTTTTTTCTCCAATCACATTCGATCTATTGAAAGGCGAGATTATTAAAATAACCGGAGAGAACGGTGCGGGTAAAAGCTCGATATTGAGAGCAATACTGGGCTTTCTAAGCATTTCTGATGGCTCTATTCGCTATTTAGGTGGGCATTCTAAAGCGTCGTATGCTGAGTTTTTAAAAGAAGTCTTGTATATCGGTCATACAACGGGCGTGAAAGATAGCCTTACTGTTAGGGAAAACTTAACCCTGTTAAATGGGCCATTGCGTGACGACCAATTAATCAAAGTGGTAAATAGGCTACAACTTCAAGATTGTTTAGAGCAATTGTGTAGACAGCTATCAGCAGGGCAGAAAAAACGTGTTGCGCTAGCAAGTCTTTGGTTAACGACGTCTAGCATATGGGTGCTTGACGAACCGATTGCCTCGTTGGATTCTTCAGGGCAATCTATTGTTGAGGGAGCATTACTGGATCATCTCAAAGAGGGCGGTGCTGTTATTATGACGACTCACCAAGCATTAACAATACCTCACTACAAAGAGATAATTGTTCGTTAATCATGACTTACTTTTCGGTTCTTCAGGCAGAATGTCGTTTAGCGTTGCGACGCAAGCAAGATATAGCAAATTCACTTTTGTTTTTTGTGGTCGTCATTATGTTGTTTCCAATTGGTGTGTCCGCCTCGCCGTCCTTTTTAGCGCCGGCTTCGTCAGGGATTATTTGGTGTGCGGCGTGTCTTGCTTCTATGTTGGCGTTGGATGGGATTTTTAGAGAAGACCTTTCTGATGGGTCTATCGATCAGTGGCGTATTAATGGGTTAATGGTTGCATTTGTGGTGTTAGGCAAAGTATTAATTCGTTGGGTTACCTTTATTGTTCCTTTGCTTGTTTTAGTACCATTTTGTGGCTTTGCCTTGTCGTTACCGCCATCGTTAATGCTTGATACTATCTTTAGTCTTTTGGTTGGAACGCCTACATTGTTCTTATTAGCGGCAATTGGTGCGTCCGTTACTGCGACGCTAAGAAACGGTGCGGTATTAATGATTTTGATCGTTGTCCCTCTTTATTTACCTGTTTTAATTTTTTCAACTGGATATGTGAAAGCATCGGATTTAGGCGTGCCTGGTAATGGGCAAATTGCTTTATTACTTGCGTTTCTTTTGGTTACGTTAGTGTTGTCTCCTTTCTTTTGTTCTGTATCTTTAAAAGCGAGTGCTGAATAATGAATTGGTCATGGTTTCATCGGCTTGCTGCACCAAAGAGCTTTTATTATTTCTCTAAGCGTTGGGAAGTGTTTTTCCTTTGTTTTGGGGCACTGCTGCTTATTGTTGGAGTGGTGTGGGGGCTTGCCTTTGCTCCGCAGGACTATCTTCAAGGCAACAGTTTCCGCATTATCTATATCCATGTTCCAGCCGCTATCGTTGCTCAAGGTTTTTATGTCGCGATGGGCGTTGCCGCTTTTATTCAGATTGTTTGGCGCATGAAATTAGCGCCTGTTGCTGTTCAAGCATTTGCGCCGGTCGGTGCTTTAATGGCTGCGCTAGCACTAATAACGGGGTCTATTTGGGGCCGACCAACATGGGGAACATGGTGGGAGTGGGATGCGCGGATCACCTCAGTACTTATTCTGTTTATTATGTACCTAGGAATTATTGCGATACACAATACTTACAATGATCGTAAGCTATCAGATAAACTGAGTGCCGTCGTTGCGTTGGTGGGGTTAATCAACCTTCCGATCATTAAGTACTCGGTCGATTGGTGGAATACCTTGCATCAGCCTGCGACGTTCTCGTTAACTGAAAAACCGAAAATGCCTGTGGAAATGTGGCTTCCATTGCTCTTCACCGTTATTGGTTTGTACCTTGTTTCAATTGGTATTGCGTTTATTCGTATGCAGACATACATCTTGGAACGAGAAAAGAAAACTCGGTGGGTTGAAAGTGAGATGACAAATGACTTTTGATTCGTTTGAAAGCTTCTTAAAAATGGGAACTCATGGCGTGTATGTGTGGTCTAGCTATGGGGTATTTCTTGTTTCGCTATTCGCGTTGTATTTTTATACTGTACGAGATCGAGTTAAGAAGAAGCGGCGCCTTCGAAAACGGCTCAAATCTCTTTCTAAATCTAAAACTCAACCTTCTTCATCAAGTGATTCGTTTAATGCACCCAGAACGTAAAAAGAGAGCCATTGTGCTTGTGATTATATTGATACTTGCGGGTGCTGTGGTCGGGTTAGTGGCGTATGCCCTTAGGCAAAATATCAATTTGTTTTACTCTCCGACTCAAATCGCTGTTGGAGAGGCACCGTTGGACTCGACGATAAGAGCGGGTGGAATGGTAAAACTAGGGTCCGTGGTAAGAGATCAGAAAACGCTCGAAGTCACGTTCCTGATAACAGATTACGCTCATAGCGTGCAGGTTATATACGATGGCATTTTGCCGGATTTATTTCGAGAAGGGCAAGGCATTGTTGCGCGTGGGAAGCTAACCGAAGCGGGTAACTTCATGGCTGAAGAAGTGCTGGCAAAGCATGATGAAAACTATATGCCACCTGAAGTATCTGATGCGTTGAATGTCGCCAAGAAAAGCGCGCAAATTGATCGTATAAACCAGAGTGAATAGCCCAATGAAGGTATTTTTAATAGAACAGTCAAGGCAGTGTTTTGTGCTTAATTGGGAAAATAATCAATGATTCCTGAGTTAGCGCATTTTAGCTTGATGCTTGCGACATGCTTCGCGGCATTGGGTTTTGTCGTGCCCTTAGTGGGTTTATATAAACGAGACTCGTTGCTTGTTAGGTTTTCGTTGCCGCTAACCTACCTTGTGGGGGCGGCAGTGCTGATTGCTTTTGTTGGACTTTGTTATTCCTTTTCTGTGGATGACTTTAGTGTTCTTTATGTGGCGGATAATTCCAGTCGATCATTGCCTTTTGGGTTCAAAATTAGTGCGGTATGGGGTGGTCACGAAGGTTCGTTATTACTTTGGGGGCTCATACTATCGGGTTGGAGTTGCTGTGTAGCGTATCGAAGCCGGCATCTTCGAGAAGACGTAAGAGGGATTGTCTTAGCGGTACTGAGCTTGATTTCTTTAGGCTTTTTGTCTTTTCTGCTATTTACCTCGTCGCCTTTTATTCGATTGCTTCCCAATGTACCTCAAAGTGGAGGCGACCTTAATCCACTTTTGCAAGACTTTGGTTTGATCATTCATCCGCCGATGCTGTATATGGGCTATGTAGGATTTGCTGTCCCGTTTGCGTTTGCCATTGCTGCCTTAGTGACGGGGGAGATGAATGCACAATGGGCTCGTTGGGTTCGACCTTGGGTAAACTTTGCGTGGGCTTTTTTAACGGTCGGTATTGCACTTGGAAGCTGGTGGGCATATTACGAGTTAGGCTGGGGCGGTTGGTGGTTTTGGGATCCAGTAGAAAATGCGTCGTTTATGCCATGGCTTGCGGGGACAGCGCTCATACATTCGTTAGCGGCGTCAGAGAAAAGAGGGGTATTTAAAAGCTGGACTCTGCTGTTAGCAATTTTCACCTTCGGTCTGTCTTTTCTCGGCACATTTCTTGTTCGCTCTGGGGTACTCACATCCGTACATGCCTTTGCGTCGGATCCTTCGAGAGGCGCTTATATCTTAACGATGTTGTTGCTGATTGTTGGTGGTGGGATGCTGCTATTTGCATTGCGTGCTTCCACTTTACGAACGGAGTCATTTTTTGAGTTTTCAGGCAAAGAGAGTTGGCTACTTCTTAATAATATCTTGCTGACAACGTTAACACTGATTGTTTTGGTCGGAACGCTTTCACCTTTAGTGTTGGAGTCAATGGGAATGGGGCGCGTATCCGTCGGCCCTCCTTATTTTAATGCCGTATTTAACCCGATTGCTTGTGCGCTTATTTTCTTGATAGGTATTGGGCCTATTTCTAGATGGCAAGCAACGAGTCCTTTGTACCTGTTACGCGTTAGCTGGTTTCCATTTGTTTTAGCGGTTGCTATCGCGTCATTTTGTTTTCAATTTCTTGTGTTTGATCTGTTTGCCTTTTTAGCGTTTTCGATAGCGCTTTGGGTGGTGATTATGACAATAAGAGATTTGATAGGTAAGGTTATCGTTAAAGATATCAACGTGTTTGAACGAATGCGACGGCTTCCTATGAGCCTCTATGGAATGCACGTGGCTCATCTCGGCGTTGCAATCAGTTTAATTGGCGTGATCCTTGTTAGCCTTAATTCAGAGGAACGTTTTGTTCGTTGGCATATTGGGGAATCGGTCGATGTAAAGCAATACCAGTTTATGTTGATGGATGTCGGTGTTAAGCGGGGAGCAAACTATATTGCCCAAGAGGCGGTCTTTCAAGTATCAGACAATAATGTCGCATTAGGGGAGATGATTCCCGAAAAACGTTATTATCAAACGCGCGGACAAGTGATGACAGAAGCAGCATTGTCGCCTGGTTTTACCCGTGATTTGTACATCGCACTTGGTGAAAAGTACGATGATGATTCATGGAGTGTAAAAATTTATGTGAAATCTTTTGTTCGTTGGATATGGTTAGGCGCACTTGTCATGATGCTGGGTGGCATACTCGCTGCGCTTGATAAACGATTTAAACACCGTGGAGTAGCTGTGTGAAAAAAGCCCTTTTTTTTATTCCGTTTTTAGTGCTAATTTTTTTAGGAAGTTTCTTTTATTTTAACCTAGACAATAATCATGAGCAGATGCCATCTGCTTTAATTGGCAAGGCTGCTCCTGAATTTAAATTGATTGATTTAGAAACGAATGAGGTTATGACTCAGGATCAGTTACCGAAAGGCCCATACTTAATCAATGTATGGGGAACATGGTGCCCAGCGTGCGCACAAGAGCACGAGTATTTGATGACGCTTGCCGAGCGCGGTGTGAACATTGTCGGTGTCGACTATAAAGATGAAATGAAACCTGCGCTGGCGTGGTTAGAGCAACGAGGGAACCCATATAGCACAGTGATCTTTGATGAAATGGGGAGCTTAGGAGTTGATCTTGGTGTCACTGGGGCTCCTGAAACCTTTGTTGTGAACCGCGACGGTGTCATCGTTTACCGTCATCAAGGTGTTGTGAATGAAGATGTATGGCAATCCTTAAAGACTTTCGTCGAATAACGGCTGAAAAAGAGAGCAACGTATGGTCGTTCGGTTAGCCTTTCTTATTACTTGGTTTGTCTGTCTAGGCAGTTCGTCAATGAATATCGCTTGGGCAGAATCAATTCATCAGTTTGAGTCGCCACTAGAACAAGCGCGTTATGAACAGCTGACGCAAGTGTTGAGGTGTCCAAAGTGTCAAAACCAAAGTTTATCGGATTCAGATTCTGCGATAGCGTCTGATTTACGAGATGAAGTATATCGGATGATTACGTTAGGGAAGTCGGATAACCAAGTTAAAGAATATATGGTTGCCCGTTATGGAGAGTTTGTTTTGTATGAGCCTGTTTTTGAACCACATACCTTCTTTCTATGGTTTGCTCCTTTTGGCTTCTTATTAATTGGCGTCATCGTATTTGTGCTGGTGCTGCGAGCTCAACGAAAACAAAGACAGCAACAGGAGGAAGTGTGACGTTAACCCTTTCTATTGTTTGTTTATTGCTTACTTCTGTTTTAACACTGGTTTGGTTTGTTTCTCGAACTATGGCAGCAGAGCGTATGGATGTACCGGAAAACCAATTGAGTAATGAACTGTCAGGGTTGTCTCGAAGCAAAAGGCTGATGAGAATGGCCGTATTTGGTGGCTCGATAATATTTATCGTCCTTTCAAGTACAGTGCTTTATAAAAAACTGGGCTATCAGGAAGATGTGTCATTTGTTTCTGCGCTACGTAGTGGGTTGGTCGACTCAAACCTGAGTACCGAGTATTTAGTCTATCGATCTAAGCGTTATGACCATTATAGTGATTGGTACTATTTAGCCGACCATTACCTGGCTAATGGTCAATACCGTTTGGCGAATTCGGCCTACAAAAATGCACTTGAACGTATGCCTAACGACAGTGCAATGAACGACAAAACTCGAATATTAAACGGAAATGCCGAAGCACTTTTTATGCTTTCGAATAACAAGGTCACGCCGGATTTAGTTAGCCTCGTTGAGCGAACTCTGGTACTTGATCCAGAAAACTCTTCCGCTCTAGGCTTTGCTGGTGTTATTGCTTATAACAAAGGTGAGTTTAATCGCGCATTCTTAAACTGGGGAAATGCCTTTCGTTTCAGTCCATCCGCTCAGGAGCGTTGGACTTTACTGCAAACAATGCGTCGAGCCCAGACGATGATAGAGACTGATCCAATCTCAGTCGCTCAGTTTCAATCAAATAAGAGTGCTGGCGCTACGTTAGCGACGATATCTAATGTAATTTATTTAACCTTAGCCATTCCTGATGATGCTAATATAGCGTCAGGAGCAGAATTTCTGGTGTACGCTAAAGTAGACAGTGTGCCTTATCCAATTTGTGTTCAAAAAGTGGCGTTACCCGATGCGTTAGGAACGATCCTTTTAACAAATATGGACTTTATGATAGAGGGGAAAACATTGGCGGATTTTAGTAAGGTTGATATATTGGTTCGAATGTCCACACAAGGTGGTCAAGAGCTTGCAAATGGACGCATTGTCGGCGAATTATTAGGCGTTCCAACCAATGCTCAAAAGATTTTTGAAGTGAATGTCGTCTTATAATTGAAACAGAACGACGTTCGTCTGATAATACCCACAATTTTATTGATTTAATTCGGAATTTGTAATGGATTTTAGCTTGCGCGAGTGGCTAATTTTAGTAGGTGTCGTGATTATTATCGTGATACTTGTTGATGGATACCGTCGGTATCGAAAAAACCAACTGGCTTTAAATAGTAGCGAATACGAAGACGACGATGAGTTTGTCGATCCTGAACGGGCCTTAAAAGAAGCGGTAATGAAACGTGAGCTGCCAAATGGTGGTGCTCGTCCAGTATCGTCATCTAGGGAGGCGCCAGACCCTATTGCGAATGCGTTTGAAAATGCACGCAAGACCAGCAGTGCCCCGTTAACGGAAATGCCTCATAAAGTCGATGCTGGTCCGCAAATAGAGCGAGACGACGATATTCGTTTGGATGAATTAGAGTCCTTAGTACCTGAGCGCTTTGACGCCTCGGAAGCAACATCAGCGGATCAAGATTATTCAGAGCCTGCTCCTCAGTCAATTGACGAAGACTATGATGACGTGTTGCTAGACCCTACGTCTGAGCTTACAGAGGATAGATACGACGATGACGTCAATGATCCAGAAGACTATGAGCGTAATTATTCTTCTGTTGATGTTGATCAAGTCACACCTCAAGGGGAGCTTGAAGAACATGACGAGCATGATGATGAAGCCGAAATAGAAGAGGTCATTGTCATCAATGTCTTCGCGCCTGAAGACAATCCATTTGCTGGGATGGAGTTGCTTCAACTCGTTATAAACTGCGGTATGCGTTATGGTGAGATGGATATCTTTCATCGTCATGAAGAAGGTTTCGATCGTGGGCGTGTTCAATTCAGCATGGCAAATGCGATTGAGCCAGGCACATTTGATCTAGATTCAATGGGCGAAACAACGTCGCCTGGCGTTAGCTTTTTCATGGGGTTACCGGGGCCGAAGAACAGCATGAAGGCTTTCGACTTTATGCTGGAAACCTCGCAAACTCTAGTACGGAATCTTGGTGGAGAGTTAAGAGACGATCGCCGCAGTCCGATGAGTGAACAAACCATTGCTCATTGTCGACAGCGGATTCGCGATTTTGAACGACGTAAACTTACCAGACAAAAAAATACGTAGCTCTTATGCAGTAACTATGTAGCACTAATGTTGCTAAAGACATTTAGACAAAGGCCCCTAGGGGCCTTCTCTATTTGTAAAGATATGAAATATAAAGATATGAAATATAAAGATATGAAATATAAAGATATTAAAGAAAGTACATTATGACCGATGCCCAAACCCCAAGTTTAGAATACGTGAAGACACTGGTTTCTCAGTTAAATGACTATAGTTATTCGTATCATGTAAAAGACGATCCAAAAGTACCTGATTCGGAATACGATCGGTTATACAAAGCGTTGCAGTTGATTGAACTCAAAAATCCACAATGGATTCAGCCAGATTCTCCAACTCAACGTGTCGGGGAAAAGCCAGACACAGGCTTTGCTAATGTTGAACATACGGTGGCTATGTTGTCTTTGGACAACGCTTTCGATGATGATTCCATGTTGGAGTTTAATGAGCGTGTTAAAAAGCTCTTAAATGAGTCCGCCGATATCGAGTTTTGCTGTGAACCGAAGCTTGACGGGCTGGCGATTAGTTTGCGATACGAGGACGGTGTACTTGTACGAGGTGTTACTCGCGGTGATGGCCTTTCGGGCGAGGACATAACCTCTAACATACGTACTATTCATACGGTTCCTCTTAAATTACGTACTGATACGCCGCCACCGGTAGTGGAAGTTCGTGGTGAAATCTACATGCCAAAAGAGGGGTTCGAAGTACTCAATGCGCTTGCAAAGCAAAAAGATGAAAAGCTGTTTGTAAACCCTCGAAATGCGGCTGCAGGTAGTTTACGTCAACTAGACCCTAAAATAACCGCATCTCGTCCGCTTGTTCTATGTGCTTATTCAATCGGATTTAGTGAAGGTTGGACTCAGCCTCAGAGTCATTATGATGGACTGATTCAACTTGGTGATTGGGGCTTTAAGATCAATGACCGTATGGAGCGCGTAACAGGTATTCAAGGGTGCCTATCATATTACGAAAAGTTGAACCAAGATCGCCCCGCGTTAACCTATGACATCGATGGTATTGTTTACAAAGTAGATAGTATTGCCAAGCAACAGGAGCTTGGTTTTATTGCAAGAGCGCCACGATGGGCAATTGCACGCAAATTTCCCGCTCAAGAAGAAATAACCCAAATTAAAGGTATTGACTTTCAAGTGGGGCGAACAGGGGCGATCACCCCCGTTGCTCGACTTGAGCCGGTTTTTGTCGGTGGTGTTACCGTTTCAAATGCGACGTTACACAACAAAGATGAAATCGCTCGTCTTGGGGTTCGGGTTAATGACTGGGTTATTATCCGTCGTGCAGGTGATGTCATCCCCCAAGTTGTTCAAGTGGTATTGGAAAAACGTCCTGAAGGTACTGTTTCGGTGGAATATCCAGATTCTTGTCCGGTTTGTGGTTCTCATACCGAGCAGGTTGAAGGGGAGGCGGTTATACGTTGTGCTGGTGGGTTGGTTTGCAATGCGCAATTAAAGGAAAGTCTAAAGCATTTTGTGTCTCGTAAAGCCATGGATATTGACGGTTTAGGGGATAAACTGATTGAGCAGCTTGTAGACAACAAGCTCGTACAAACGCCAGCTGATATCTATAAATTGCATGAAAAAGAAGCGCGCCTTCTTGATCTTGAAAGGATGGGAGACAAGTCAGTCGATAAATTGCTTACCTCGATTGATGCGTCAAAAAACACCTTGTTCAATCGATTTATCTACGCATTGGGTATTCGTGAAGTGGGTGAGGCGACCGCGAAGGCATTGACTAAGCATTACAAAGCCTTGGATGCTTTGATTCAAGCAGATCAAGAGTCCCTTATCCAAGTGTCTGATGTTGGTCCTATTGTAGCTCAGCATGTACAGCGATTTTTTGAGCAAGAGCAGAATATCGTCGTTATAAATGAGCTAATTGAATTAGGCATACAATGGGATGCGCCAGCAGAAGCTGCAGGTGAAAGTGAGCAACCACTTCTCGGAAAAACATATGTTGTAACCGGGACGTTAAACGAGTTCACAAGAGAGGAAATCAAAGAAAAGCTACAGCAGCTTGGAGCAAAAGTCAGTGGTTCGGTATCAGGCAAAACGGACTGTTTAGTGGCGGGTGAAAAGGCGGGTTCTAAGCTGGCTAAGGCTCAATCTCTTAATGTCCCTGTTCTAGACGAACAAGGGATTATCGCTTTCTTAAAAGAACAGGGAGCAATTTAGTTATGGATACTATAGTGCCTTGGGAGTCTCTAGAAGTGGACACGCTGAATAATGTATTAAAAGATATTGTGACGCGTGACGGTACCGATTACGGTGACTATGAGTTGTCTGCGGAGCAAAAAATAGCCCAAGCAAAGCACTCGCTTCAAAGTGGGGAGGCTGTCTTGTTGTTTGATACAGAAAGTGAAACGATCAAGATGGTTTTGAAAGATCAGCTGTCGTATTTTGACTACTAAGTACAAGTAGTTGAACTGAAACGTGAATAAAAAGAGCCGCCAAACTTAAGCTTATAATGTTAAGTTTGGCGGCTCTTTCAGCTACCACTAGTGATAGTAATATCGACTGCTATTAGCTGTGTTCTTTGAGGAACTCTTCGCTCAAGTAAAGCTCTTTGTTGCTATTGACCTGTACATCACGGTCTAGAATGTTTTTAGCAATTTCTTGAGCTTCTCCCAATGAATGCATTTCATAAGTACCACATTGGTATTCGTTTAACTCTGGAATATCGCCTTTGTTTTTTACTTTTAAAACGTCTTCCATCGCTGCTTTCCAAGACGCTGCAACAGTTTCTTCAGTAGGCGTACCGACTAGACTCATGTAAAAACCAGTACGACAGCCCATTGGCGAAATGTCGATAATTTCTACAGAATCACTATTTAAGTGATCACGCATAAAACCAGCAAACAAGTGCTCTAGAGTATGTATGCCTTTTTCGGACAGAATCTCTTCGTTTGGTACGCAAAAACGAAGATCAAATACGGTAATCGTGTCGCCTTTTGGGGTTGCCATAGACTTGGCGACTCGAACGGCCGGAGCGTGCATGCGAGTGTGGTCTACACGAAAGCTATCTAAAAGAGGCATAATTTTTTCCTATCATTCTTTAAACATTATGGTACGAGGTTTAGAAGAGGTATACGTTGCTTCGTTAAACTCGGACTGATGATATTATTGTACATGAATTTCAGCGCTTGGAACGGCGCTTTTCTTTTCTTTATAAAGCTCGATTGAAAATGCGAGTACGAGCGCTGCAATAGCGAATAAAAATTGCTCTCCCGTCAGGTAAATAACGACTATGCACGATAAGCATCCTAAATAGGCGGCGATTTTCGTATTGCCAGTAAGCAGGCGAGTTGCCGTTATACAGGTCAGTGTATAAATCAGAACGAACGCGCCGTTTGTCATTTCTACGAGGATGTCGATTGACCACCCAGAGAAGTGAGTGAAAATAATAGAGACAAGGCAGACTAAGCTCACCAGCAATACGGCGCGTCTAGGCGCGCCATTATCTGATAGAGTTGAAAATACAGCCGGAAGCGCGCCATTTTTAGCCATACTTTGAATCATTCGCGAAAAGCCAAGAATATAAGCGCCTACATTTACAAAAACAATGATGAAGGCAATAAAGGCGAATGCTCGTTTGCTTTGCTCACCAAAGACGACCCCAACAAGGAGAGCCAGTGATTGGCTGTTGGTTATGTCATCTCCGTAGGTGTCGTATTGAGCAATAAGAAGCACCACCGTTAGATACAGCAGGACGACAATCGTGATTCCTCCAAGTAATGCAATGGGAAAGTCTCGTTTTGGTTTTTTAAATTCTGCTCCCATATGAGCCATTACTTCAATGCCTAAAAAACACCAAAAGACGGTTCCGATAGACAACAGTGTTGTATCTATTTCTGACGTGGTTTGAGGGAGTGTGAGATTGCCTACGCTACCCTTTACGTTCCCTTTTAGCGCGAGAGCAACCACACAAAGTGTTAAAACAGCGACAATCATGATTTGTATCTTTGAAGAACTACTAACGCCGAGGAGTCCATAGCAACACAGTAATAAGAGCGTTAGGAGTGAGAAGTGCAGCAAATAGGATTCGCTTAGCCCTAATGAGACCAAAAGATATGCAGCGGCGATCTTGATTGCAACAGCGGGCCCTACCAATAAAATACTTAGGAATATCCAGCCAACACTTTTCTCAGCGACAGGTCCGAAATGTTGACCGATATAATGTGACGCACCGCCCGCAGAGGGAAAGTGACTGCCAAGCGAAGCAAATACAAAGGCGATGGGAAGGGCAAGGATCACGGTTGCTATCCAGGCGTACATTGCAAAGTCGCCCGCTTTTGTGACCGAAAGTGCAGGCAAGAACATAAGGCCGGCCCCCACAAAGGTCGTCACCGTCATCGCAATACCTTGTATTGGCCCTAAAGATCTCTGGTATTCCATTGAATTAATCCTGATAATTGGTTGTAAACAAAGAATAATTACTTTTTAGAGTCATTGAACTGACAAAGTGTCGTTTTGTACCGTCATTTTCATGGAATCTTTTACAGATTGCTGTTCTTGTTGGGGTTTGACTGAAAAATGAAGTGAGCATTTAATATATATGCAACTAGATAAATACGATCAAAAGCTTATTGCGCTTTTAGTAGAAGAGGCGCGACAATCTGTCACCGAGCTCAGCAAGCGTGTAAACTTGTCTCGGTCTGCTGTAACTGAAAGGATAAAGCGGTTAGAAGATAAGGGCGTTATTACGGGGTATCATGCATCGATAAATCATGATGCTGAACACGCGGTAATGGCTTATTTTTCATTGACCTTTCGGCCTTTGTCTTGCGACCTGATTCAGCCTTACGTAGAACAAATTCCAGAAGTAAAATTAGCACACTCTATTAGTGGTGATGTTGATATGATTTTATTGGTTGAATCACCGAGCATGACTCGCTTGAATGAAATCCGTATTGAAATTGATAGTTGGCCTAATATTAATAAAGTGCTTACTCATATGTGTTTAGCAACTCGCCTTGACCGAAAATAAATACGCTTAGACCTAAATAGAAGCCAAGAAAATGTTTAATAGACGTATAACCTTTAAAGGAGAGCGGCCTGAGAAACTTTAATTTCACCTTGAAATGGCGAGGGAGCCAAAATCAGAGTCAAGGTTTATTGTTATTATCCGTTCTCGCTATTTTGTCCGGGCTTGTCAGTGGACTGGTGATGATTAGCCTTGTGTCATTGGTTCATTTTGCTTCTAGCTTTATTATTCCTGGTCATCCCGAAAATTACGAAGCACTTTCCGTTATCGAGCGTCTTGTTATCCCCAGTACTGCCTGCCTTCTGATCGGGGTGTTCTGGTGCTTGCTTCCGTCTAAAGTACAAAAAGTAGGTATTCCTTATGTCGTAGAACGACTCAATTACCATCAAGGGAATCTGCCCTTAGCGAATGCGCTTGCTCAGTTTATCGGTGCATTTATTGGTTTGGTAGGTGGTCTTTCTATCGGTAAAGAAGGGCCCGCCGCACACATAGGTGCGACGTTTGGTAGCCAATTAGGGCAGAAGTTTCGGCTTTCTCATGCAAATGTTGAGGTGTTACTGGCATGTGGTGTGACGGGAGCGATTGCGGCGGCGTTTCAAACGCCTTTAGCAGCAGTATTGTTTACATTTGAAGTTATTTTTATACGTTACAGTATGACGCAAGTGCTTCCTGTTCTTTTGTCTGCGGTGACAGCTACTGTTTTAAGTCAGTGGATATTAGGACGCTTTGAGTGGTTTGATGTTGTGGCGATGGATGTGCCAAACTTTGATTTGTCCCTTTCAATAGTGTGTCTTGTGCTTGTTGGCTTGATCGTTATTTTATCGAGTTTATTTTTTCAGATACAAAAGTGGTTATGGCGTTTTGCTGGTTTATCCATATGGCTTCGTTTCTCCTGTGTGGCGTTGATCACCGCTATTGTTGGAAGTGTTTTCCCACAAGTATTAGGTGGCGGGTACGACACGATTAACTTGGTTTTTTCTGGACAAGTTATTGCGACGTCTCTTATTTTAATCGCTTTCCTAAAAATGTTTCTCACGGCCACCTCGATTGGCTTAGGTATTCCGGGTGGTATGATTGGGCCTACTTTTTCAATTGGCGGGTTGATGGGGCTTCAAGTCTCGGTTTGGTTTGATACAGGTTTACCCATCCCGATTGAAACGGCTTTGTTTGTATTGTTAGGAATGGCTTCAATGATGGCCGCGTGTTTTCAGGCGCCATTGGCGGCATTGTTAGCTATGCTAGAAATGACTCATACATCGGAAGTTATTTTCCCCGCGATGTTTGTTATCGTGCTTTCGTGCTTGATAACGAAACTGATTTTTAGGCAAGATTCTGTTTTTGTTGAACGCTTAAATTATCTTGGGCTCTCTTCTGTATTGAACCCTATCGAACGTCAGCTTCGTTCCCACACCATTGAGCCCGTGGCTGATCCCGCAATATCGGTTTCAAATGTTGCAAAATTCGAGCAAATAAAAGATTTTGCTTCAAATATGATAGACTACGTTTACGTATGCAAAGGTGGACAATGGTATGAAATTTCCGTATCTGAATTGCTTACTAAAATGTCGTTGCTAGAGTACGGGCCACAACCATGGTTAAAGCCATTAGGGGGCGAGCTTGGCTTGTGTACAGACGAGATGCTTATTTCGCCGATAATCGAAGTTGAAGAAATGGAATCGCTTATAAAGTTGCTTTCAATATTTAAAGAGACGTCTGCGAACAAGTTACTAATAAACCTAAAAAAGTCGGATCAACTCTGTGTGGTTACTCGACAAAGGTTAGATGAATTTTTTCTAAAGGAAACATCTCGGAATGTTGTGGATTAAAGCCTTTCATATCGTCGCTATTGTCTGCTGGTTTGCAGCACTGTTTTACCTACCTCGACTATTTGTCTATCACGCGAGTGCAACGGATAGAGAAAGTATCGAACGTTTTAAAATCATGGAAAGAAAACTCTATCGCGGTATTATGACGCCCTCTGCAATTGCGAGCGTTGTATTAGGTGTATGGTTGATGAGTTACGCAACGGAATACTATATGTCTTCGGGTTGGTTTCATGCCAAGTTGACGCTGGTTTTACTGTTACTTGGTTATCATCACGCGTGTGGCCGATTACTTAAGAAATTTGCACAAGATAAGAACACACGCAGTCATGTATTTTTTCGATGGTTTAACGAATTTCCCGTGTTAGTTTTAGTGGGGATTTGTATTCTTGTCGTTGTTAAACCTTTTTAATTTTATTGATGGATTTGAAACAGATGAGTCGTTCTGAAACCTTATATGCACGTGCCCAAAAACACATTCCTGGTGGCGTAAACTCTCCAGTAAGAGCGTTTAATGGTGTGGGCGGCACCCCCGTATTTTTTCAAAAAGGCGATGGCGCGTACATTTTTGATGAGGATAAGAAACGTTACATAGACTATGTTGGTTCATGGGGGCCAATGATTCTTGGTCATTCTCATCCAAGTGTCATTAACGCTGTGCGCGATCAGCTTGATTCAGGGTTGAGCTTTGGTGCTCCCACGGAAGTTGAAATCGACATGGCTGAAAAGGTATGTGAAATTGTACCGTCTATGGACATGGTTCGTATGGTTAACTCGGGAACCGAGGCGACTATGAGCGCAATTCGTCTTGCCCGTGGTTATACCGGACGAGACAAAATTGTTAAGTTTGAAGGCTGCTATCATGGCCATTCAGATTCGCTGTTAGTAAAAGCAGGTTCTGGTGCATTAACGCTAGGTGTTCCAAACTCGCCAGGTGTGCCCGCTGATCTTGCGCAGCATACCGTAACGTTACAGTTTAACGATATTGAAGGCGTAAAGCGTTGTTTCAAAGAAATTGGTAGTGAGGTGGCTTGTGTAATCGTAGAACCTGTAGCAGGTAATATGA
The DNA here is from genome assembly GCF_000192865.1 of Marinomonas mediterranea MMB-1. Taxonomy (NCBI): domain Bacteria; kingdom Pseudomonadati; phylum Pseudomonadota; class Gammaproteobacteria; order Oceanospirillales; family Oceanospirillaceae; genus Marinomonas; species Marinomonas mediterranea. The sequence continues at coordinate 3,506,961 of NC_015276.1, read as the reverse complement.
ATTGCATTCCTCCAATTCAAGGTTTTCTAGAAACGCTACGAGAAGTGTGCACTGAGTCAGGAGCCGTATTGATCTTTGATGAAGTGATGACTGGTTTTCGCGTTGCATTAGGTGGGGCGCAAGAGCGTTTTGGCATTACTCCTGATCTTACTACTATGGGAAAAGTCATTGGTGCCGGTATGCCAGTAGGGGCGTTCGGCGGAAAGAAAGAGATCATGGAACATATCTCTCCTTTAGGGCCGGTATATCAGGCAGGCACATTATCAGGAAATCCAGTCGCTATGATCGCGGGGCTGACAGTGTTGAACCAAATTACGGAACCCGGTTTTTATGCGTCGCTTGAACAGAAAGCGCAAAAGCTGATGGATGGCATTAAGCAGGCAGCAAACGAGATTGGTGTTTCGGTTTCTACGGTTGTTGTTGGTAGCATGTTTGGCTTATTTTTTACAGAAGCTGATAGAGTAACGACGTTTGCAGAAGTACAAAAATGCGATGTCGAAAAATTCAAAAAGTTCTTCCATTATATGTTGGAAGAAGGGGTCTATCTTGCGCCGTCTGCCTATGAAGCGGGTTTTATGTCCGCAGCTCATTCGGAAGAAGATATTCAATACTCAATCGAAGCGGCAAAACGATCGTTCGCTAAGCTGGTATAACTCGGTTTATTGAATTTGATTCGTGGTTATAAAGAGTTTGTCTAAGCAGCAAAGCTTAGGCCTCTGTTATTGCACTGCTTTTAGCTTGATTGGAAATTGACCGAAATAGGAATGAACTATCATTATGTCGATTGAAGACACACAAATGAAAGATACAGATATTAAAAATACAGAACCTGAAATGTCTAATGTCAATACTGAAAATGTAAGCTCTGATAAATTGAGCGCTGCGGCTGTAGGTTCTAGCGCCAACGACTCTAAACCCGAGGAGTCGAATGCAGAAAGTGTAAGTGAAGCAAAAGAGAAGGTGACTAAACAACCTCATAAAGGGGTATATTTACTGCCTAACTTGTTTACAACAGGAGCCCTTTTTTCGGGGTTCTATTCGATTATTGCTGCTATGAATGGCGAATTTAGCAATGCCGCGATTGCCATTTTTATCTCAATGATACTTGATGGGCTTGATGGGCGCGTTGCTAGGTTGACTAGAACACAAAGTGCATTTGGCGCAGAATACGACTCGCTTGCTGATATGGTGTCATTCGGTATTGCCCCAGCGTTAGTTGCATTTACTTGGTCATTGGCTCCGTTGGGGAAAGTGGGTTGGATTGCCGCATTTATTTACGCTGTCGGAGCTGCGCTTCGTCTGGCGCGCTTCAATACCATGTTAGGCGTGGAAGAGAAGCGTTACTTTACGGGGTTGCCTAGCCCGGCTGCCGCGGCGATTGTTGCTGGTGTAATTTGGGCCGCGACTGAAAAAGGCCTATCTGGGGCTGATATTGCTAGTTGGATGGCGATGCTTGTGCCGATCACAGGTCTTTTAATGGTTAGTAATGTCAAATACCGTAGCTTTAAAGACCTAAATCTTAAGGGGCGTGTGCCATTTGTTGTGTTGCTAATTTCAGTACTTGTTTTGATCTTAGTAGCACTTGAACCTGCGATTGTTCTTATGGGCGTCTTCTGTCTATATGGCCTTTGGGGAATAGGCGGGATATTTTTTAAAGCACTTCGGTAATATTTCTGGAAGTAAGCCGACTAAACTAATAGAGAGTGTAGTCGGTTGGAACTTCTTCAGCATGACGCACTCTACTCGTTTATTACTTGCAGGGGCGCGTCATGCAAATCAAAATTGCAAAACCATCGGACTGTCACGAAAGCACGGTCACTCCAAAGTCTGTCTATCTTAATCGTCGTCAATTTATGCAGGCTGGCTTAGCGAGCGGAGCGGCGCTTTCTTTTCCTGTGAATGCGATTGCCAGTGTTCAAAACGGGAATCCTCTACTTCCGCCTGAATCATTAAAACCCTCGTTTGCTTCTATCATTGAGACGCCTTTTGGTAAAACTGAAACCTCTGCGCCTTTCGAAACCGCAACAACGTATAACAACTTTTATGAGTTTGGTTATGGCAAAGGGGATCCGGAAAAGAATGCCGAGTCGCTAAAACCTTATCCTTGGAAAATAACTATAGAAGGTGAGGCGGATATCACAGGTGCTTTTGATCTTGAAGACTTAATTAAAGACAACCAGTTAGAAGAACGTATTTATCGCCTTAGGTGTGTCGAGGCATGGTCTATGGTTGTGCCTTGGGTGGGGATTCCACTAGGAGCGCTATTAAAGAAATTTAAGCCGAATTCAAAAGCCAAATACGTATATTTCGAAACCCTTTATGATCCTTCACAAATGCCAGCTCAAAATGGAAATTCTTTAGACTGGCCGTATCGTGAAGGGTTACGAATTGACGAGGCCATGAACTCCTTGTCTTTATTAGCGGTAGGTATGTATGGAAGTATTCTACCAAATCAAAATGGAGCGCCCGTAAGATTAGTCGTACCTTGGAAGTACGGGTTTAAAAGTATTAAATCCATTGTCACTATTCGCTTCGTTGAGCAGATGCCCCAAACCACATGGAGTATGTTAGCGCCAAATGAGTATGGATTTTATGCCAATGTGAATCCGGGGGTGGATCATCCGCGCTGGTCTCAGAAACAAGAGCGTCGATTACCGGGAGGCTTACTTTTTCCAAATGTTATCGATACGCAGATGTTTAATGGTTATAAAGAAGAAGTCGCTTCGTTATACAGCAATATGAATTTAACTAGGTTCTACTAATGAAAGTAAGGGCTTTTGATCATCCCTATAAAAAGTATGCATTTGTACTTTTTAGTTTACCAATGGGCTGGGTGCTTGTTTCTTTGTTTAGTGGACGTTACTTCCCTGATCCAGCTGAGCCGGTAATGACGCTAACGGGAATTTGGGCTGTTGTGTTTTTGGTACTTACTTTGTTGATGACGCCTTTAGCTAAGATCTCAAAAATGAAGTGGATGAACCGCTTTAGACGTTTTATTGGTCTTACAGTATTTTGGTATAGCTCAATGCACCTTCTTGCTTATTTAATGCTGCATGCTGGTTTTAGCTGGCTTTGGATTAAAGAGGACCTATTAAAGCGGCCTTACATCTATGTGGGGTTTGTAGCTACGGTCATTCTCCTTGTGTTGGCTTTAACGAGCTTTAAGTTTGCAATAAAGAAACTGCGTAAACATTGGAAGCCTCTACATCAACTTGTTTATCTTGCTGGCGTGTTGGTTCTTCTGCATCTTTGGTGGCAGGTTAAAAGTGATGTAAGTGTTGCTATGTACAGTTCTCTAGCGCTGATACCTATACTCTTACAGCGTCTCAATGCAGCTTATTTCAAGCGCTATCTAAATAAAATTAAAAAAACTGAAAAAAGGACTTGCACTAAATCTGTAGATCCTTAATATACGCCCTCGCTGACACGGACAACCACTCAGAACAACGAGTGAGACACTAAGAGGAACACTTCTTAGGATTGCCAAGTCAGCACGCTCTTTAAAATAGATAATCAGATAATTTGTGTGGGCGCTCGCTGGAGACTTCTAAAAAATTAAAGTCTTTGATGAGTGAACACGTCAATTCGCTTTACGGTCTTTCAACTTAGGTTGGAAGACAAATAGTTAAAGTCAGACGTTATTCATGAGTTAGAGCAAATTCTTTTAACTGAAGAGTTTGATCATGGCTCAGATTGAACGCTGGCGGCAGGCTTAACACATGCAAGTCGAGCGGAAACGATGATAGCTTGCTATCAGGCGTCGAGCGGCGGACGGGTGAGTAACGCGTAGGAATCTGCCTAGTAGAGGGGGACAACATGTGGAAACGCATGCTAATACCGCATACGCCCTTTTGGGGAAAGGAGGGGATCTTCGGACCTTCCGCTATTAGATGAGCCTGCGTGAGATTAGCTAGTTGGTGGGGTAAAGGCCTACCAAGGCGACGATCTCTAGCTGGTCTGAGAGGATGATCAGCCACACTGGGACTGAGACACGGCCCAGACTCCTACGGGAGGCAGCAGTGGGGAATATTGGACAATGGGGGCAACCCTGATCCAGCCATGCCGCGTGTGTGAAGAAGGCCTTAGGGTTGTAAAGCACTTTCAGAAGTGAGGAAGGGTGCTTGATTAATACTCAAGTACTTTGACGTTAGCTTCAGAAGAAGCACCGGCTAACTCTGTGCCAGCAGCCGCGGTAATACAGAGGGTGCAAGCGTTAATCGGAATTACTGGGCGTAAAGCGCGCGTAGGTGGTTTGTTAAGTCAGATGTGAAAGCCCAGGGCTCAACCTTGGAATTGCACCTGATACTGGCAGGCTAGAGTACGGTAGAGGGATGTGGAATTTCCTGTGTAGCGGTGAAATGCGTAGATATAGGAAGGAACATCAGTGGCGAAGGCGACATCCTGGACTGATACTGACACTGAGGTGCGAAAGCGTGGGGAGCAAACAGGATTAGATACCCTGGTAGTCCACGCCGTAAACGATGTCTACTAGCCGTTGGTCGATTTTAGATTAGTGGCGCAGCTAACGCGATAAGTAGACCGCCTGGGGAGTACGGCCGCAAGGTTAAAACTCAAATGAATTGACGGGGGCCCGCACAAGCGGTGGAGCATGTGGTTTAATTCGAAGCAACGCGAAGAACCTTACCTACTCTTGACATCCAGAGAACTTAGCAGAGATGCTTTGGTGCCTTCGGGAACTCTGAGACAGGTGCTGCATGGCTGTCGTCAGCTCGTGTTGTGAAATGTTGGGTTAAGTCCCGTAACGAGCGCAACCCTTATCCTTATTTGCTAGCAGGTGATGCTGAGAACTCTAAGGAGACTGCCGGTGACAAACCGGAGGAAGGTGGGGACGACGTCAAGTCATCATGGCCCTTACGAGTAGGGCTACACACGTGCTACAATGGCGCATACAGAGGGCGGCGAACTTGCGAAAGTAAGCAAATCCCAAAAAGTGCGTCGTAGTCCGGATTGGAGTCTGCAACTCGACTCCATGAAGTCGGAATCGCTAGTAATCGTGGATCAGAATGCCACGGTGAATACGTTCCCGGGCCTTGTACACACCGCCCGTCACACCATGGGAGTTGATTGCTCCAGAAGTAGCTAGCTTAACCTTAGGGATGGCGGTTACCACGGAGTGGTCAATGACTGGGGTGAAGTCGTAACAAGGTAGCCCTAGGGGAACCTGGGGCTGGATCACCTCCTTAAACGATAAGAAGCTCTGGTGAGCGTTCACACAAATTATCTGATATCTGTGTTAGTGAGTGTTGTAAATTTTTGGGTCTATAGCTCAGTTGGTTAGAGCGCACCCCTGATAAGGGTGAGGTCGGCCGTTCAAATCGGCCTAGACCCACCAAAAAATCCTTATAGCGTCGTTATGAAGTTAGCTCGCATAGAAAACTATGCTTCACAACTTCAAGCCTTGTTCTAAGCCTTTTGGTATTGAATTATAAGATTTTCGTTTTATAATTCTGCAGCGATATATGGGGCTATAGCTCAGCTGGGAGAGCGCCTGCTTTGCACGCAGGAGGTCTGCGGTTCGATCCCGCATAGCTCCACCACTTCTTCTAAGTGGTGATCGGAATACAACACATATATATAAAACCCTAAGCAAGATGCTAAGCCAGTTGGTTGTTTTAATTAACATCATCAGCTGAGGCTTCTTAGTCTCTGACTTAGTGTTTTTAAGCACTAAACTTGCTCTTTAACAATATGACTTTTTGAAATAGACGATAATCAAGCGTCAAACCGGTGGATTGATATTCGGATCTCTTAATTCCTTCTGAGATTTGAGTAAACAATCTAACAATCGTAAATCCAAAGAGGTACAAAAGCTCTTTGGTATGTAGTTCAATGTTTCTGATTCAGTATTACTGAATGAGATCATTTTGGGTTATATGGTCAAGTGACCAAGCGTGCACGGTGGATGCCTTGGCAGTCAGAGGCGATGAAGGACGTGGTAATCTGCGATAAGCTTGGGGGAGTCGATAAACAGACTTTGATCCCAAGATTTCCGAATGGGGAAACCCACCCGCTTGCGGGTATCGTAACGTGAATACATAGCGTTACGAGGCGAACGAGGGGAACTGAAACATCTAAGTACCCTTAGGAAAAGAAATCAATTGAGATTCCCTTAGTAGCGGCGAGCGAAAGGGGATTAGCCCTTAAGTTGATTTGGTGTTAGTAGAAGACTCTGGAAAGGGTCGCCATAGTGGGTGATAGCCCCGTATACGAAAATGCCTTATCAATGAAATCGAGTAAGACGGGACACGTGATATCCTGTTTGAATATGGGGGGACCATCCTCCAAGGCTAAATACTCCTGACTGACCGATAGTGAACCAGTACCGTGAGGGAAAGGCGAAAAGAACCCCAGTGAGGGGAGTGAAATAGATCCTGAAACCGTGTACGTACAAGCAGTGGGAGCCGACTTAGTTCGGTGACTGCGTACCTTTTGTATAATGGGTCAACGACTTATTTTCAGTAGCAAGGTTAAGCATGTAGTGGAGCCGTAGGGAAACCGAGTCTTAATAGGGCGTTTAGTTGCTGGGAATAGACCCGAAACCGGGCGATCTATCCATGAGCAGGTTGAAGGTTGAGTAACATCAACTGGAGGACCGAACTCACACACGTTGAAAAGTTTGGAGATGACTTGTGGATAGGAGTGAAAGGCTAATCAAGCCCGGAGATAGCTGGTTCTCCTCGAAAGCTATTTAGGTAGCGCCTCGCGTATTGCCGTTGGGGGTAGAGCACTGTTTGGGCTAGGGGGTCATCCCGACTTACCAACCCCATGCAAACTCCGAATACCAATGAGTATGAGCGCGGGAGACACACGGCGGGTGCTAACGTCCGTCGTGGAAAGGGAAACAACCCAGACCGTCAGCTAAGGTCCCAAAGTTACAGTTAAGTGGGAAACGATGTGGGAAGGCTTAGACAGCTAGGAGGTTGGCTTAGAAGCAGCCACCCTTTAAAGAAAGCGTAATAGCTCACTAGTCGAGTCGGCCTGCGCGGAAGATATAACGGGGCTAAACTGTACACCGAAGCTACGGATACTAGTTTACTAGTATGGTAGAGGAGCGTTCTGTAAGCCGTTGAAGGTCAAGCTGTAAGGCAGGCTGGAGGTATCAGAAGTGCGAATGTTGACATGAGTAACGATAAAGGGGGTGAAAAACCCCCTCGCCGGAAGACCAAGGGTTCCTGTCCCATGTTAATCAGGGCAGGGTGAGTCGGCCCCTAAGGCGAGGCTGAAAAGCGTAGTCGATGGGAAACAGGTTAATATTCCTGTACCGATGTATATTGCGATGGAGAGACGGAGAAGGCTAGGCCAGCGCGGCGATGGTTGTCCGCGTTTAAGGTTGTAGGCTGAGGGTTTAGGTAAATCCGGACCCTCTTAAGGCTGAGAATTGATGACGAACCCTCTTTTGGGTGAAGTGGTTGATGCCATGCTTCCAGGAAAAACTTCTAAGCTTCAGATATACATAGACCGTACCCCAAACCGACACAGGTGGTCAGGTAGAGAATACCAAGGCGCTTGAGAGAACTCGGGTGAAGGAACTAGGCAAAATGGCACCGTAACTTCGGGAGAAGGTGCGCCGGTTAGGGTGATGAGACTTGCTCTCTAAGCTTTGATCGGTCGAAGATACCAGGTGGCTGCGACTGTTTATTAAAAACACAGCACTCTGCAAACACGAAAGTGGACGTATAGGGTGTGACGCCTGCCCGGTGCTTGAAGGTTAATTGATGGGGTTAGCGTAAGCGAAGCTCTTGATCGAAGCCCAAGTAAACGGCGGCCGTAACTATAACGGTCCTAAGGTAGCGAAATTCCTTGTCGGGTAAGTTCCGACCTGCACGAATGGCGTAACGATGGCCACACTGTCTCCACCCGAGACTCAGTGAAATTGAAATCGCAGTGAAGATGCTGTGTATCCGCGGCTAGACGGAAAGACCCCGTGAACCTTTACTATAGCTTCACAGTGAACTTTGAACCTACTTGTGTAGGATAGGTGGGAGGCTTTGAAACTTGGACGCCAGTTCAAGCGGAGCCAATCTTGAAATACCACCCTGGTATGTTTGAGGTTCTAACTCAGGTCCCTTATCGGGATCGAGGACACTGTGTGGTGGGTAGTTTGACTGGGGCGGTCTCCTCCCAAAGAGTAACGGAGGAGCACGAAGGTGCGCTCAGCATGGTCGGAAATCATGCATAGAGTGTAAAGGCAAAAGCGCGCTTAACTGCGAGACAGACACGTCGAGCAGGTACGAAAGTAGGTCTTAGTGATCCGGTGGTTCTGTATGGAAGGGCCATCGCTCAACGGATAAAAGGTACTCCGGGGATAACAGGCTGATACCGCCCAAGAGTTCACATCGACGGCGGTGTTTGGCACCTCGATGTCGGCTCATCACATCCTGGGGCTGAAGCCGGTCCCAAGGGTATGGCTGTTCGCCATTTAAAGTGGTACGCGAGCTGGGTTTAGAACGTCGTGAGACAGTTCGGTCCCTATCTGCCGTGGACGTTTGAGATTTGAGAGGAGCTGCTCCTAGTACGAGAGGACCGGAGTGGACGAACCTCTGGTGTTCCGGTTGTCACGCCAGTGGCATTGCCGGGTAGCTATGTTCGGACGGGATAACCGCTGAAAGCATCTAAGCGGGAAGCCTCCCTCAAGATGAGATCTCACTGGAACTTTAAGTTCCCTAAAGAGCCGTTCGAGACTAGGACGTTGATAGGTTGGGTGTGTAAGGGTTGTGAGGCCTTGAGCTAACCAATACTAATTGCTCGTGAGGCTTGACCATATAACACCAAAGTGGTTTTGAGAAAGACTGCGAAGTGCATATGAATTTACGACGCTCTTGATGAGAGAGTGGGTTTGAAGTTTGATTAGAGTTATTTCAAAAAGCATTGTTAAAGCACGCTGATTGCGTTGAGTAATTCGATCGATTAATTAGATTGAAAAAGCCAGCAGAATCAGTAAGATAAGCCAAGTAACGAACTTGTGTGTTTTGGGAGTAGATCAGAGAAACAATCGATCACCCAGAACGAACACATCCCAGTTTGCTTGACGATCACAGAGGCGTTGAACCACCTGATCCCATCCCGAACTCAGAAGTGAAAAGCGCCATCGCCGATGGTAGTGTGGGGGATCCCATGTGAGAGTAGGTCGTCGTCAAGCTTCTAATACAGAAAGCCCTGATCAGAAATGGTCAGGGCTTTTTCTGTTTCTGGACTGAACCAGACCGAGAATCTTGCAAGCAAACACCCCCTAAAAGTACGTAAAATCCATTTATCTACTTGTAGATAAATGGATTTTACGTACTTTTACCAAGGGGAGGGAATACTGACAATAGTCAACTAAACAGGGTTGTACTGCTCAACTAAGCGTTCAATATAATTTTCGAACCCCTTCATTCTAAAGTACATAACTAAGTTGAAAGCAGCCAAAATTAGCATCATCACAGGTACTACAATTGGAGGGTTGTCCGAATCGATAGTTTGTACGACTACTAGCAAAAGGCATGCTATTAAGAATGAAATACCAATACCGATGGGAGTAAGTGAGGGATTATTTGAGGTGACGGAAAGTTGGCCGTTTTCATACGACTTTTCTACTTCTATTTTTGAAAAAGTACGTTTGATGGCAATTCGGTTTACGTAAATTGGCTCGATTTTATATCCCTTAGCCTTACATAGAGTCGAGAGCTTGTCTAAATCCATGAGTTTGTCCTTTAAAATCCGTACAATATTCTAGCGTATAAACTATCAAAAGTAAGCGTTTCCTTACTTTTAGGTTTCTGGGTATATGTTTGTAGTGACTTGATTCGTTCAAACTATACTTATTATGGCTAACTAGACAGTAGAGCGTATTAACTAACCTAATGGCTTCCTACTTTCCTTTCTAAAAACTCGTTCTATTCACCATTTATCTCGCAAATATACCGTTAGTCGATTGGACTCGCGAGGCTTGTGAAGAGCTGTCAAAGTCACCCTCATCGTCATGTTTATAAATGGGAGAGAGTGATGCAAGCATCTTTAAATCGTTATTTAGTGGTAGGAGCACTGTGCACTACGATAAGCGCGGTCGCACAAGCCGACAATGGTTTTGAAGCAACAGTGGGAGTAGGTCTGGCGTTGTTACAAAGTCATGTCAAAGGAGAAGGGAACGAAGCGGAACTCTTTCCTATGGTTGAGTTGAGTTACGCTGATTTTAGTCTGTCCCCAGACGGCTTAGGCTACACCTACGAGCTAACGCCACTAAGTGCGTTGTTCTTTAGTTTAAGCACCCGCGATGCAAGCTTTGATAGCAGCAATACAAAGCTGTCGAATTTGAACAAGCGTGATGATGCGGGTGAGTTTGGCATTGCTTGGGTTCAAACGTCACCTTCGATGGAGTTGACGACTTATTTAATTAGCGACATTAGTGATACACACAAAGGCTATGAAATTGGCGTTGATCTAGGTTTGCCTACTACGTTTGCTGGCGGTTACTTGACCCCCAGCATTGGAGTGAGTTATCTGTCAGAAGATTTAGTGAATTACTATTACGGCGTGTCACAATCTGAGGTGACTGGCTCAATAGGTTCCTATGAGAGTGATGGCAGTTTTGGAGCAAATGTTGGCTTGGAGTACGTTTATAAAATCTACTCAGGCTGGCATAGCTATACCGCTGTATCAATGGAATATTTGGGCAGTGGGATAAGTGACAGTAGTATTGTTGATCGCGACACGGTTTGGTCTGGTGTGATCGGCATAGTCTACGAGTTCTAAGGGAGGTTGCTATGAAAAGGGCTACTAAACTGTGGAATGTAATAGTGACTTCGTTATGCGTCTTGTCAGGTTGCTCGTTGACCCCTTCTAAACCTGATTTTGCCGCCGATCAATCTGCGGCTGAGGCATATATACAAGCGAGTCTGACATGGCAAATGAGCGAAACACGCCGTCAACATGAGTTGGCCTCGATTACAACCCTTTTAGTGGATCAAGACGAGGTGCTGTTTTCTACAAGCCAAGGGTATGCTGATCTAGATGAAGATCTAGAGACCGGTCTTGATACGCCTTATCGAGTCGGATCTATCACGAAAGTATTTACTGCCATTGCTTTATTACAGCTTGTTGATGAGGGAAAGGTGGATATCGACGCACCACTTAAGCGCTATCTACCTGAGTTCAATATTCACACATCGTATGGGCAAGAGCTTATCACGATAAGACGTGTGTTGAGTCATCAGTCTGGTTTGCCATCAGGCGTAGATAAAGGCTTTACGCGCTATGCTGCCATAGACGATTTAGTCCCCATATTGAACGAGACGTTTGTGAGTTTTGCTCCAGATGTTGTGTTTAATTACTCTAACGTAGGGTTTACTTTATTAGGCCTTGTTATCGAGCGGGTCTCAGGGGAAAGCTATGACGGATATTTGGATAAACATGTTTTCTCGCCTCTAAAGTTACATCAGTCGTTTGTTGGAAAACAAGATGTGCGACTTGCTCATGGATATGAATCGTTGGATGAGCAAGAGCTACCTGAAATTCGAGACATCGCCGCTGGTGATATTGCAATGAGTGGACATGACCTTGCTCGGTTTGCTCAGGTTTTATTGAATCGTGGCATATATCAAGACGAGCGCGGCGAAACTCGGCGTTTACTTTCTGAGTCTTCGTTTAATGAGATGTTTTCTGTCCAAACGGATCAATCTCTTTTAGACAGTGATTTACCTATTGGTTTAGCTTGGTTGTTGTTCTCTCCTGTTTCGACTTTGTCAGACATGCCCAGTTTCGCTTGGCATGGCGGCACAACGTTCTTTTTTCACTCTAGTTTGATGCTTAACTTTGAGCTTGGTATTGCCAGTGTGGTGTTGACGAACTCGATCGAAGGAAGTGATGCAGTCGTTGAAATAGGAAGTGAAGCGTTGGCGCTGGGCTATGAGCTAAAAACGGGTAAACCGTATTTGGCTCATACAGAGCCAACTGTAGTCACTAAGAAGTTAACTACAGAGAGAGAGGTTTCTGGTCAGATAGTACCATTTGATGAGAGTACATTAAAGCAGCTCGAAGGCCGTTATTTTATGCCCCATGTCGGTGAATTTTCCTTAGTACGTTCTGATAGTAGTAAGAGCATGAAGGTCGTATCTGAGTTTGGTGAGCTAGATGTTATTCGATATAGCGATGACTCTTTTGGTGTTCAATATAAAGAGCTTGGCTTTCTTCCTTTTGAAAGCGAAGAGCTGAATCAACTTCGTATTGAAATTAAACACTATGATGATCATCTTCTGTTAAAAGAACGTAATGGAGTTGTCTTTGCTCAAAAAGCCCCGTCACTAAGTCCTTTGAAAGGAAACTGGCGTAACGCATTAGGACAATATCGACACGTTAATCCAGACGAAGATCTTGCTATTGAGCATGTCCAACTCAGGGAAATGGATGGATACCTCATAGCTGACTTAACCGAAGAAGGGGAAAAAGAAACGATCTACTTCGAAGTACAGGATGAATACAGAGCGGTTTCTATCGGTTATCAACGTGATACCAAATATAGCCTTATTTTGCGTTCGACTGATAGCTGTGGTTGGCAACTGAATTATCTAGGCGTCATATTGATTAAGGAGGTAAACGATGAAGACTGTTATTAGTCAATCAATAAAAGTAAAGCTGTCTGGTTACCTATCCTTGATTCAGGGGGCAATTTTTCTGATTAGTATACTCTGGTACGTTATCTTGCTTATGCCTATCGGGGTTGAATTGAGAGCCCTATCTGTCGATCAACTGGCGCTGATAACGGAGCACAAGGGTATGCTACAGTTGTTTTATGGTATTGCCTATGTCTTATTCGCACTGTTATTGGTTGGTCTGAATATAGCCATATGCAAAGTTGATAACACCTCGATAATGAACAATATTGCTTTGATTATGGGCTCGATTTGGAGTGGTTTTTTGCTAGGATGTGGTCTCTTAGTTATAGCGAGTTTTGAATACATTGCTATGCCTCACTCTGATAACTCGATTAAATTGAACTTACTGATGTTTGTCAGCGTAATCGTTGAGGCGATTGGTGGTGGAAATGAGCTAGTTGGTGGAATATGGGTGGCGAGTATCAGCATTTCTCTAAAAAAGGCGTGTCATATCGGCTCGTCGCAATGCCTGCTTGGTTTAGCGATCGGAGTGATTGGTATCATGACGGTTGTGCCTTCACTGGGCGAATTAGGGGCGCTTTTTGGTATTGGTATGATTGTTTGGTTCGCGGCGCTGGGCGTAACTCAGTTGAAATCAAGGGAGGGCGCATATGCATAACCGAAAAGGGATATTATCGACCATAGATCGTAATGAAATTATTAGAGATACCATACAAACGTTTTTGATCTGTTGTGTTATTTCTATGCTAGTTTGGTGGTCTGGAGGTGGTGAGTTTTGGGTGACCTTTCAAGTCTCGTTGGTGTTTGGAGCAGCATGCTTAACGGCCGTACGTTTAAGTTTGTACTTTATTAGTCCTTATACGGGGGCCTCAATATCCGTATTGCTCGGCTTTTTGGTCGGCGTATCCGTTGGGCTTTTAAACTTGTTCCATCAGATCTACGGTGACGTATCGAAAATTTTGGACGTCCCTTTGTCTGAACTGCTATTAAAAATATTGTTTAGTGCCTTGGTCACTTATGTTTTCTTCAGTTCTCACCGACTCACTCGAAAGAATCGCGAACTACAAGAACAAAAACTGAAAGCGGTCACTCAGGAAAAGGAAATTGTTGAGGCAAACTTGAGGTTGTTGCAATCTCAGATTGAACCTCACTTTCTCTTTAATACACTGGCAAATATCAAAGTGCTCATTGAGCTTGATAAAGACGCGGCAAAACGCGTATTGGATGATTTGACTGGCTTACTTCGCGCTTCGATCATGAAGTCGCATGATAAAAGCATCTCAATTTCTGAAGAAGTTGAACTAGTGCGAGCATACCTGTCAATTCAGAGCGTTAGAATGGGGGATCGTCTAACATTTGAAATTGAGTGCGATGAGGATCTAAAGCGACTATCTTGCGCGCCTTTTCTTATTCAGCCCATTGTCGAGAATGCCGTTCATCATGGAATAGAGCCTAAAATGAACGGTGGAAACATCTCAGTAAGTATTACCTCAAATAACGATCAATGCTCGATTTTAGTACGTGATACTGGGCTAGGCTTACAGGAAGGACTTGATCACAACGCAAAGACAACTCATAACAAGGTAAAAGGCAACGGCATTGCACTGGCGAATATAAGAGAGCGAATGCGGTTAATGTATTCAGATGAATCGACACTTGTTGTCGAGAACTGGTATAAGGACAATGGTGACCTTGGAGGCTGCTTAACGTCACTAAGTTGGCCGTTAAAATACTCGCCTGAGTTGACGAAAAGCGCACTATCGTAAGGAGTGCAACGATGAATATCCTAGTGGTTGACGATGAACCTTTGTTGCGTTTCCATCTTCAAAAAATGCTCTCCGACCTTTGGCTAGATGTCGATACTGTTTTTACTGCGGGTTCAGGAATTGAGGCATTGGATGTGATCGAAGAAATCCAACCTCATACCGTATTTATGGACATAAAAATGCCAGGCTTGAGTGGTCTAGAAACGGCGAAAAGAATTCGCGATTTAGGTTATGCAGGTCACCTTGTATTCGTTACGGCGTACGACGAGCATGCCATTGAAGCCTTTGAACAAGAAGCAATTGATTACTTGTTAAAACCACTGGATGAGAAGAGGCTATTGGTTTGTATCGAACGACTGAAAAAACAAAGCCAACATGTAACATATGAACTGAACGAACAGAGTCTTAGCCGCCTGTTGAATTTGTCTGATGGCGTTTCAGAACCCTGCTCAGAGCTCAGATGGATCAACGCGCAACAAGGCGAAAAGCTACGTGTTATTGATGTCTACGATGTGCGGTGCTTTATCGCTGAAGATAAATACACTACCGTTGTAACAGATCAAGAGTATTTAATTAGAACTCCTATTAAGCAGCTCATCACCAGCCTAAAAAGCGACGAATTTTGGCGAATACATCGTTCCATAATCGTACAGGTCAAAATGATTGAAAAGGTAGTCAAAGATGATGCGGGACGCTTATTTGTGCATTTGCATGGCGTTACCAAGCCATTACCGGTTAGTCGAGCGAACATGCACCTTTTTAAGCAGATGTAGCTTACGTTATTGTGGGCGTACACTTGAGCTAAAGTGGATAAAATTACTTACTTGCTTATTAGTCAATCCAAGGGCGACTTCGAGTCTTAGGTTGTTATTGGCCTTAGGCTATTGTTTATGTGAAAGTTGAAGGTCACCGCTATTGGTGTTTATGAGGTTGATGGTTTACTGTTATTTCAGTTTTAGTCTTTTAGATACTCAGAATATTGAGCTTATTTGTCTATGAAAATTGACTATAGAAATCTCAGACACCGACCTATCTCGATGTAACTCAAACTCTCGTATAAATAGGCCTGAATCTGGTATCGTTGCCCTTAGATCAGCTGCTTATAGCTCATGGTTATACTCAAATTATTTGGTGACGTTAGAATACCGCCAATGGGTAGTTGATATCTCCCCACCTACTCAATCATGAGTGGTGCAAATATTATCTGAATTTTCGACAATAAAAACGTTTTCTAAGTGTGGTTATCGGCCACAAAAAAAGCTTAAGTGCGTAAATCTTTATTTTTGAAGTCTTCCTACAATGATCTTCATAAAATGTTTGCTCTTCTATTTGCTTTGCTGTTTTTGACGCATTAGGGAACGGGCGTACTCCAATTCCAGTCTGTGTTCGTACGCTTATTTCATTATCAACTTCTTTTGTCATAACCCCCTCCTTTTTATCACAACTATTGCCATACAAAGGTGTTATTGGTTCTTCGATAAATAAAGTAGACCCCTCATTGACTCGTATTTATGATACAAGGGAATTTATTTTCACCAATGAAATAGTTTGAAAAGGTCTTTTCATGAATGATAAATATATTGATTGGAATGATTTAAAACTCTTCCTTGCTGTTGCTCGAGAAGGAGGACTCTCTGCGGCGGCAAGATCTACTCAACGTAGCCCCGCAACACTAGGCCGGCGGATGCATCAACTTGAGAGGGTGATGGAGCGAGAGTTATTTCATCGGCATGATAGAGGTTATGAATTAACCACCGACGGCAAGGCGTTGTTAGAAGAGTTTACCCAGATTGAAGCACAAATTTTACGTCAAACTGCACCCTTATCTACCGCATTAAGACCTTTAGTTAAAATTTCTGCAGGCACTTGGACTACGCATTTATTAATAAAACGTCTAGACATGCTGACAACCCCACAATCCAATACTTTAATACGCTTTGTGGCAGAAGAAAAAATCCTATCTATTTCTCATCGCGAAGCGGTTATTGGGTTTAGGAACCAGCGACCGACGGAAGACTTTCTGGTATGCCGTAAGTTGTCTCGTGTTGAATTTGCGCCCTATGCAACAAAAAACGCGCCAGATTTATGGATAAAAGTGATTGCTAACACGCCGTCAGCTGGATGGCTAAATCGCTCCATTGGCAATAACATAGTTTGTGAAGTGAATAACCCTAGAAGCAGCCTCGATCTAGCAATTGAGGGCAATGGTATTGCCTTATTGCCGACCTTTATTGGTGATATGCATCCTCAGTTACTTCGTGTTGGAAAAACAATCGAAGAATTGAGCCACGACCAATGGTTAGTGACACATCATGAAGATCGTTATCTACCCGAGGTGAGGAGTTTAATTCAACGAATTTCTACCCTGTTTGAGTGCTATTAGCAACAAAGAGAAATGCAAAGGGTAAACTAGTTACAAAGCTCAACAGTGTTTTTTGAGCCTAATAAAGAATAAAGGCTCACTGTAAAAAAGTAAGGGAGCTACAGCATGAAAAAAGAACGCTTGCGATAAGAATAATCTGAAGGTTGTAAATTAAGTAGCGCTGTCGTTTAGCAGAGCACGACTCAGTGTTAGAGTCGAATAGAGCGATTCATATAGTTTGCCTTGCAATTGGCTTAATAGCTTTTGTCTTATACTGCTCAATCGCTTTTGATTCTAAGAATGTGCCGTTAAGATGTGCACATTACTCAGTTACGAAATAGATGAGGAAGATGAGCACTTTTTTGTTCCGTAAACCTCATGTTTGTGTCTAAAAAAATGGAGTCTTTATGTCGTTATTAATAAGGGAAGCAAATCGCAACGATTCTGGATTGATTCTTCGGTTCGTTAAAGAGTTAGCGAGATATGAAAATGCAGAGCATGCAGTTATTGCAACTGAGTCATCAATTGAAAGCTCTATTTTTAGTGAAAGTTCGACGACTCGTGCGTTAATCTGTGAGAAAGACGGTTGCCCTATTGGCTTTGCAGTTTACTTTTTTAACTATTCCACTTGGCTTGGAAAGCACGGGCTCTATCTTGAAGGTTTATACGTATCGCAGTCAGAACGAGGGAGTGGAGGTGGCCGCGCCCTACTAAAACATTTAGCGAAGATAGCGGTAGATAAGGGATGCGGACGGTTTGAATGGAGCGTCCTAGATTGGAATGAACCTGCTATTAATTTTTATAAATCTCTTGGTGCTAAACCGAAAGATGAATGGGTTGGATATCAGTTAACGGGTCAGGATCTGTTAGAACTTGCAGATTCGTGAATTGCTAGGAGTCTTGTTGTGTACAAAGTAGAAAGAGCAATTTTTCCATCAGATTTAAACGATGTACTTGAGTTATATCAAGAATATGTAGGGAGTACGTCAGCCGATCTCGCTTTTCAAGGTAATGAAGAAGAGTTTTCTCACTTACCTGATAAATATAGTTCTAACGAATCAAAAATCTTTTTAGCGAAAGTGAATGGCAATTCTGTGGGTTGTGCAGCATTTCGAAGGGTGGACGACGCTACTTGTGAAATGAAAAGAGTGTATGTTCGTCCCAGCGCACGCGGTAGTAAGTTGGGCGCTAAGTTGGTTGAGCAAGTATTGCTAGAAGCAATTAAGAGTGGATATAAAAAGATATGCCTTGATGTGCTACCTGAGTTCAAAACAGCCTCGACGTTGTATAAGTCATATGGCTTTGTACCGCATCCGCCTGTTACGAATAACCCCGTTCCCGGAACCGAGTTTATGGGGTTGGACTTAGAGTGTTATCGTCAAACATTGGAGCGAGGGAGTCGCTGAATGTGGTTTTGCTCTGATTCTTCACGTTAGTTAATGCACGTAGCTTCAGGCCTAATTTAACAAGCTTTTTATTTCAAATTGAGTTCATCTACACAAGGGCACTTATTTTAGAGTACTTACCTTATCGTGATGACTTTACAGCGCTAATGGTACTGATATTTCCACTTTGAGCCCTCCAAGCGGGCTTTTGAGCGCTTTAATTGTCCCATTATGTTGTCGTATAGCATTTTCCGTAATAGCAAGGCCTAGCCCAGTACCGCCGCTGTGTCGATCCCGTGCGGTAGAGACTCGGTAAAAGGGTCTAAAGATGGATTCGAGTTCCTCTTCTGGGACGCCATCACCATTGTCATTAACGTAAATATCAAGTTGATTATCTTGAATATGAAACGAGACTTGAACTTTGTCTTTGCCGTAGTAGATGGCATTTCTGACGACATTCTCAAGGGCGCTAATTATGAGTGGAGGGTGGCAATGAAGTGAGCGCTCAGGCACTTCATCAAACGTAAACGTTTTGCCGGTTTGCTCCGCTTCGAATTTAAGGTCTACAAGTAACGCTTCCCATAAGCTTGAAAGAGGCTGGCGTTCTCGTTGATTGTGACTGTCTACTTGCATTCGGGACAGCTCTAAAAGTTGCCCAATCATCATTTCAAGCCGTTGAGCTTCGGTATCAATACGGGTGAGCTCGGCGCTTTCTCCTTGTTTTCTTGTCGCTAATGCATTCGCCATTCTTAATCGAGTTAAAGGAGAGCGTAGCTCATGAGAAATATCGGAGAGTAGGCGCTGCTGGCGCGAAATCATGTGATTGACGGACTCAACCATATGATTGAAGCTGATTCCTGCTTGTTTAAACTCTGATGGCCCTTTTTCAAGCTTAGGATCTATATCGAACGTACCTTTTGCCACTCGCTTAGCGGCATTCTCTAATCGCCTAGCAGGTTGACTAAGTGCCCAGGCTAACCAGAGCAGTAAAGGCGTACTAACTAACATGGTTGCAAGCAAAAGGCGGATAGGGCTGTCTAGCAAGCCGATTAAAAAACCTAAAGGCGGTTCGTTCCATTTCATACCGACGTATAAAAAATAATTGTCGTCTGCTAGTTTAATCGGTACAGGGCCTGACAGCATAAAACGACCGTATAGACGCATCATCGGCTTGTCGCTTCGCTCAATTGATGAGATGAAATTACGTATGGCCTTGTAAGATAAATCGCGACGCTCAGTCCCTAAAAGACGTCCTTCATAGTCGGTTAAAAAGAAGCGTTGTCTACCGTCACCGTGTTTGTCTTTGTTTTTGTCATCTATTTTTTTGAATCGCTTTGGTTCCGTCAGTATTGGAACAATTTCTTCGATTCTATTGAAGTGGCTGAACCGACTCTCGATCTGATCACGAAATGTCAAAAGCTGTTCAAGACGTTCTGGTGGAACCTCTGTTTGTTTGCGTGGGTCGAAGTGAGGGATGGCTAAAACGACGATGAGTACCAGAAAAAGCGTAAACCAAAAGATAGCAAAGATTCTACCGTAAAGGCTGGTGATGAAAGGCAGTTGCATTATTCCCCCTCAACCAACAAGTAGCCTCGGCCACGCAGTGTTTTTATTCTTGGTTTACCGTTACTCCATTCCGGCAGTTTTTTTCGTAAGTTAGAGACATGCATATCAATGGCGCGATCAAATGGTGCAAGTCGTTTGCCTAAGACATCTAAACTAAGTGCTTCTTTAGTCAGTATGCTACCGGGGTGCTCAATAAAGTGCTGGAGAAGTGCGAACTCTGTACTCGTAAGGTCGAGTAGAGCATCGCCACAATACGCTTCAACTCGTCCCGGATAGAGTGTTAAATCAAAGTAGTTACGACTGTCGGGGGCGTTACTTTCGGCTTTGCTGTTTTCAGCTCTATTCGTTTCAGTATTCGGGGCTCTTCTTAAGATCGCTCTAATACGAGCGAGCAGTTCGCGTTCGCTGAATGGTTTTGGTAGGTAATCGTCAGCACCTAGCTCTAAACCGACCACGCGATCAATTTCCTCGCCTTTTGCGGTTAGCATTAAGACGGGCAAATCGGATGATTCTCTAAGACGTCTTAGCGTGTCGATACCGTTTAGTTTTGGCATCATGACGTCCAGCAGTACCATATCGATGGTGTCATCGATTCTATCTAGCCCTTCTTCGCCATTATGGGCAACCGAAATAGTGAAGTTTTCAAAGCTCAAAAGCTCTTTGAGTAGATCGGTTAGCTCTATGTCGTCGTCAATGATGAGAATGTGCTGCATGTGTTGTACCGCCAAAATACCGCTTGATTCTGTTCATTTTACTGGGAAATGACCATGTAAGTCATACCTTTACGTTACTTTACTTTCTCCAGACGTCAGTTTACCTAGCAGATTCTATTCTGTATCCAAGCGTTGTGAGAGCAGCGACTTCAATTTTCTAGACAACTGATTGAACACAAAGGATCGAATTATGAAAAACGCTAAAAAGCTAATTGTTGCAGCAATCGTACTTCCACTGACTTTGAGCGCAACAGGTGCGTTCGCTTTTGGTGGTAAAGATCATGGTCGAAAGTTTGAGTCAAAGATGGAGCGTGGCTTCTGTGGTGGCGGCATTGACCGTGGTATGTTCAAAAAACTGGATTTAACGGATGAGCAAAAAGACAAAATTAAGTCGTTAAAAAGTGAAAACCGAGTGCAAAAGAAAGCGTTCTTTGTTGAGCACTTTTCAAAGGATATGAAAGAACGTGATGCAAACCGAGCGAAGGTACAGGATCTTGTTTTAGCAGAAAGCTTTGATGCTGAAGCGGCAAGTCAGCTAGCCGATGAAATGGCAAAGAAGAAATCTCTATTGATGGTTAAGAAGATGGAAGCGCAGCACGCTATGCTGAGTGTACTTACGGCCGAACAAAAAGAAAAATTTGTCGCTTTTCAGAAAGAAAAAGTAGAACGTTGTGAAGAAAAAGTGATGCGTCATATTGAAAAGGGTCAGTAGTCGATAAATCTTCTCTTTTATCTGAATACTTAGAAAAAGGAACGATCAGAATGGTCGTTCCTTTTTTGTTTTCTAGATCCCATCAACATTAAGTGCCCGCTTGATTGTCTTCGCTGGTGGTTTTGGCCGCGAGATGAGTTAACTCTACTGTTATTCTGTGTTTCAAAATAATTTATGGTGAGCTGTATTTTACGGTTTATGGTTTGACGTGTATAAATGAAACAAGGAACTCTTCTTGTTTAAAAGGCTTTAGATCATGGACTCTCAGGTTGAATATGTAGATATAGCGTTAGCAGGGCGACTTGAAACATTAAGACAAGACTTTTCTCTGCACCTTAAAGGCATTGTTCCTCATGAATTATGTCGCTTATTGATAGAATCGATAGATCATCGCTCACCTCGCTGTATCGAAAAAGGGGATGTGGACAAGGAGATCATTAAACAATGTGAAAAGAATGTATTTACGGATGAGTTATGTGCGCTACTTGATGCATATTTTGAACAACAAGGGTATCAGGTTATGTGGCCCCGTGTTGATGTCGTCGGTGATGATGCTTTGACCTCTTACGCCAGTACGACATGGCATCTCGATCATGGGCTAAAAGGGTCGCTAAAGCTCTTTGTCTATCTGGACTCGGTGGCTGACCATGGTTGTAATACTCTTATGTTTGATCGAGGTAGAACGGAACATTTAAGGCAAGCGGGTGCATTTCCTCTTTCTTTGGAAGAACGAAAAGATGATTTGACGTGTGAATTAGAAAAACTTCACTTATCTACAGAGCATATTTCATTCGATCTTGAGGCTGGTGACATATTGTTGTTTAGTCCCTTCGTCTTGGCACATCGTTGCTTACCTCCACAAAAAGGAAAGAAACGCCATACAGTTTGTTTTACTGTAACGCCTTTTTTTTAGTGTCAGGGGGCGACATTACTGGGCTTTTTCACAGCGTCGTCTATCTACAAGCTGCTTTTGCTCTTCTATTGTTGGATATCTTTGTGGCTATATTGACCCGACATCGTTACCTTCAAATAACGCTCATTTAGTCGTAGATTACATATCAATGATACTACGTTGATTTTATATGTGGAGGCCGTATGCTGGAGTTAAGAGCGAACTGTGAATGTTGTGATAAGGATTTGCCCGCTGAATCCCAAGAGGCAATGATTTGCAGTTATGAATGCACGTTTTGCTGTTCATGTGTTGAGGAGATTTTAGAAAATGTGTGTCCGAATTGCGGTGGTGGCTTTTCTCCTCGTCCGATTAGACCTAAGCTGGAAAGGAGAGATGGCGTGAGCCTTGTGACACAACCTGCAAGTAACCGTCGTGTTCATACAAGTTATACATTAGAAGAGCTGCAGTCGTTTGCACAAACGATTAAACATATTCCAGCCAATAGTCGTTAAGCGAACTGCGATTACTTTTGCAGTTCGCTTAACGAGTTTTTGTTTTCGAGCCTTATTTTACAGAGAAGTAGCTCACACTCTGATTTGGGTTCTGAGATAAGTCGTCCAAGTGTGAAACGGTTTCACGGCAGCTGACAATCGAGTCCGCTGTGTTTTGGACCATTCCAGAGATGCGCTCAACATGTTCAGACAACTCGTCCGATGCTTGTTTTTGCTCGACGTTGAGTTGGCGACCCCTCGAATAATATCCAATGTTTCTGTAGAGCTTTGTTGGATATTTGAGGGCATGTCTGTGACTTTGCTTGAGCTGGATACACTTTGTTCGACTTGCGGAAGAATCGATTCTAGTGCGCCAGCAACGGTTTCTGTCTCTGACTGGATTTCTTGAATCGTTCCGGTTATCTCCTGAGTCGCATTGGCGGTACGAGACGCAAGTGTTCGAACTTCATCGGCAACGACCGCAAACCCTCGCCCTTGTTCCCCAGCACGCGCTGCTTCAATCGCTGCGTTAAGAGCAAGCAAATTTGTTTGCTCGGCAATCTCACTGATAACATTTACGATATTACCGATCTCATTGGACTTCTCTTTCAAGCCTTTAAAGTCTTCAATCGAGCTGGTGATCTGGTCAGAGATATCATTGATGACCACACTTGATTTACGAACTAGACTTTCGCCGTTTGAACATAGCTCAAATGATTTTTCTGAGTTTACTTCTGATGAGCGGGAATTATTTGAAATTTCGTTGATACTACTTGATAGCTCTGTGATCGCTGCCGCAGTCGACATCGATGCTTCTGACGAGGATTTAGAGTCTTGTGTAATACTTTCAAATTGGTGTGTCAGTTCACTACTTGCCTTACTGAGCTGATTAGCACCGCTTTGAATGCCTGCAACCATGTTTTTAAGGGAGGCTTGCATTCCTGAAATGGAACCGAGCAGGCTGTCTTCTTTGAATTTCCCTTCAATCTGTTTGCTTAGGTCGCCTTTAGCAATGGACTGCGTAACTTCCACGGCGTAGTTTAACTCGCCACCTAGCTTGTTTAGAACAGTACGGAACATGAAAAGACAAACGCCAACAATCGCAGCCAGAATAATAAGGGCAATAATGATGAATTTAGTGGCGAAGTTCCAGTAGGCATTGTCTACGTCATCCATGTACACACCATTACCCATTACCCATTACCCATTACCCATTACCCATTACCCATTACCCATTACCCATTACCCATTACCCATTACCCATTACCCATTACCCATTACCCATTACCCATTACCCAGTTCCATTTTGGGGTGAAGGTTTTTCCGTTCATCTTTAACACTTTATGGTCTAGACCGGGTTTCGAATTAAGTTTTACGTCAAATTCAAACGGTGAAGCTGCTGATTGTAGTGCAGCGACGTCCTGGGCGTAAGATTTTTGAAAGGAACCTATTTTTTCCGCTTTTACATGCACTCGGGCGGTGGCATTGTGGTCATTTGCCCAAATGTAAGAACTTCCTTCCCTTTAAGGAGCGTTTTTACTGACGCTAGGAGACAGCGGCTATTTTAATCGCCGCCTCCTTAGTCATTGTTTTTAAAAGGACCTCGTTTAAAGAAAGTATTAATCTGCGTCAGGCTCAGTCGAGTTGACTTCGGCGCTGTTAGAGTTCGATTTGACTAATTTAAGCTCTGCTTTTAGTTGATCTATCGTCTTGTTCAGGTCTTCATCTCCTTCCTTCTGAGCCTTAATAAATGCAGTAATTGCGTCGCCTTGAGATCGGATAGGGGTGTTTCGGTAATCTTTCGCGCCTGCTGCCTGCGAAATATCGAACAGAAGCTTCTCGTAACTTAAGACATAGCCTTCGAAGTCAGTACGTGACATAGCATTTAACTGCTTAGCGGTATCTGCTATATGATCACAGTGATCGAGTGAAAATAGGACTGCATTAGCTTTTTGTTCTATTTGGATGGTTTCTCTCGGGCTTGTCGCAATAAAGGCTTTTGCTTCGGTTAAACTGGCATTGGCTTGCTCAAAGCTTTTTGGTGCATAACGGGAGATGCGGTCATCTTTAAGCTCGTTATAACGATTTTGTGCGTCAGTCAGATAAATTGTTGTCACTGTTTTGATTTCCAGAGCGCGCTGTTTCTTAATGAGATCTGGCTGTTCATCAATAGCGTCGTCCACATCGCCGTCAGCGATATAGGAAACAAGCTCTTTAAGGTCTCCTTCCAGTTCTTGTGTGGTTTCTGGGTAGTATTTCTGAGAGTCTATTTTTCTCAATTGGGTCTGGTAATCAAAGGCGTCAGCTAACGAGGTTTTTGCCTGTGTGCGAATGGCTTCGCCAGATTCCAGTTCGGTATTAAATGCCTCTAGCGATTCGTACGCTGCTTCGATGTAGGTTTGAGAGGTGAGCAAGCCGCTGCGGTTATCGGCTTTAGTTGGGTCAAACTGGAACTCGCGGTAATGTTCTTTTGTGTCTGCAAGTGCTTCTTCTGCTGCTTCCAACTTCCGCGGAGCAAACCAATCTAACTCTGTTTCCTTTGCGGTTGCGAGTTTACTTTCAGCTAGGTCTAGTGCGTTTTTGAACTCGTTGACCTGAATCATCGCTTGAGACTCACTTGCGCTGTCCGCGAGACTTGCTGTGGAGTCTGGACTGGTTGCACAACCTGTCATTAAGAGCGATCCGGAGGCCAATGCAATGGCCAATATTGACGCTTTACTCATTTCCTTGCTCCCTGAATTAACTCATAAGTGTTATTTGATTCGTTGAAAATCATTCTAGAAGGAATTGTAAATTGATGGAAGGGAACGAGAGAGAATATGTGAATTTGTAATAAACTTGTTATGTTAGAAATGGTTTCTCACTCAGAAGGCATCGATAAATAAAAGTGGAGCTAGCTTTGAAAAATCAAAAACCTCACCAAAATAGGTGAGGTTTTTGATAATTAGTGCTTATTTCTGCTGAATCAACAATAAGTTAAATAGGAGCAACTTCAATTAAACTGCGTCTTTTTTGTTACTGCCGTTGCTTTGTGTTTCACTAAGGTGTAACCACGTTTCGATGACTGTATCAGGGTTTAGAGACACACTTTCGATACCTTGCTCGACCAGCCAATCTGCAAAGTCGGCGTGATCAGAAGGGCCTTGCCCACAAATACCAACGTATTTTCCTTTAGCACGGCAGGCGTCAATCGCCATTTTGAGTAATTTCTTAACCGCAGGGTTACGTTCGTCAAATTTATCAGCAATCAGACCCGAATCGCGATCTAAACCCAGTGTTAGTTGAGTTAGGTCATTTGAGCCAATTGAGAAACCGTCGAAGTACTCCAGAAATTCATCTGCAAGTAACGCGTTGGACGGCAGTTCACACATCATAATGATTTTAAGACCATTTTCACCGCTAGAAAGTCCATGCTCAGCAAGCAGTTCTGTCACTTGCTGGGCTTCTTCCAATGTACGAACAAATGGGATCATAATTTGAACATTGGTTAAGCCCATTTCGTTACGAACGCGCTTAACAGCTTGACACTCCAATGCAAAACAATCTCTGAATGAATCGTCAATATAGCGAGCTGCGCCACGGAAACCCAGCATTGGGTTTTCTTCATCTGGTTCGAACAATGGACCGCCGACTAAATTATGGTATTCGTTCGATTTAAAGTCTGATAAACGAACAATGACTGGCTTGTTTGAGAAGGAGCAGGCTAATGTTGCTATGCCTTCTACAAGCTTATCGACGTAGAATTCAATCGGGCTGTTGTAGCCTGCAATTCTATGATCGATCTCTTCTTGAATACCTGCGTCCATCTCAGAGTAGTTGATTAACGCTTTAGGGTGAATACCAATCATGCGGTTTATGATGAACTCTAGTCGAGCTAAGCCCACACCAGCATTAGGTAACATTGCAAAGTCGAAAGCGCGATTTGGGTTTCCGACATTCATCATGACTTTGACAGGTGCTTCTGGCATGTTGCCTACTTCTGAGGTAACAACATCAAACTCTAAGTTTCCTTGGTAAACAAAGCCCATGTCGCCCTGTGAACAGGATACTGTGACGTTTTGCCCGTCTTTTAATACTTTGGTCGCATCGCCACAACCGACAACCGCAGGAATACCGAGCTCGCGTGCAATGATCGCAGCGTGACAAGTTCGACCACCACGGTTTGTGATAATCGCCGATGCACGTTTCATGATCGGCTCCCAATCAGGGTCAGTGATGTCTGTCACTAGAACATCGCCCTGTTGGATACGATCCATTTCAGTAATCGAAGACAGCACTTTCACAGCGCCAGAGCCGATCTTATGGCCAATAGCACGGCCTGTTACTAAGACTGACGAGGTTTCTTTTAGATTGTAACGCTCCATACTTTGAGCGCTTGATTGAGATCGAACGGTTTCTGGGCGCGCTTGTACGATGTAAATTTTGCCATCGATCCCGTCTTTCGCCCACTCAATGTCCATTGGACGCTGATAGTGTTTTTCGATGATCATAGCTTGGCGAGCCAAGTCTTCAACTTCTTCATTAGTTAGCGCGAATTGATTTTGATCTTGAAGTTTTACAGGAACGATTTTAACGAAGTCATCGCTGCCTGGCTCTGCGTATTCCATTTTCTGAGCTTTACTTCCCAGAGTTTTACGAACAACTGCAGGGCGCTCATTTTCTAAGGTCGGTTTATGAACATAGTACTCATCTGGATTGACCGTTCCTTGTACTACCATTTCACCAAGACCATAGGCCGCTGTGATAAAGACGACCTCATCGAAACCAGATTCGGTGTCAAGTGTGAATAATACCCCTGACGAACCTATGTCACTTCGAACCATTTTTTGAATGCCAGCAGATAAGGCAACACCTTTGTGCTCAAACCCTTGATGGACGCGGTATGAGATAGCACGATCATTGTACAATGATGCAAACACGCGTTTGATGGAGGACTTGATATTATCTAGTCCTTCGACATTTAGGTAAGTTTCTTGCTGGCCAGCAAACGATGCGTCTGGCAAATCTTCTGCCGTTGCAGATGAGCGTACAGCAAAGGAGGCTGCCTCTCCTTGGTCTGCACTTAATACTTTAAATGCTTCTTCAATTTCTTTGTTGAACTCATCGGAGAACGGCGCTTCTTCAACCCAGTTTCGAATCGTGTCACCTGCTTGCGCAAGTGCTTGGACATCATCTACGTCGAGAGAGTCCAGTAGTGAATGAATTTTGTCATTCAACCCACTTTCTTCTAAAAACGTTTGATACGCATAAGCAGTCGTTGCAAAACCATTAGGAACTTGAATATTAAGGTCCGAAAGGTTCGAGATCATTTCCCCAAGCGAAGCGTTTTTGCCGCCTACTTCGCCCACGTCATCCAGACGTAACTCGCTAAACCACTTTATAAATTGACTCACATTAGTCTCCAAACGTATGCATAATTTTTTTATTAGAAGAAGCGACATCAACGAATTTCGCTTTTTTCAACAAAATTGAAACTCAAGGGTTGTCAAACCTTAGGAAGCTATGAAAGTTTAAATTAGGCTTTCGTATAAATGCTTTCCTACATGCCTAGGATGTATTGTATGTAGAGCTAAGTTATTGAATAAAATCGATTATTCGATGTTGTTTTATTTCAATCGGAATTTTAAATGTCGTTACATAACAACAAAAAGGGTAATAAACGGATGAAAGTGTATTTCGTATCTGATGGCACGGCGATCACCGCTGAGGTATTTGGGTCTGCTATGTTGTCGTTTTTTGATGTCGATATCGAGGCGGAAAGCGTGCCTTTTTTAGCGACTATTGATCAAGCAAATGGTTTTGTCCAGCAGGTGAATGAAGAAGTAGAAGTGGGTAAGGCTGCCCTCGTGTTTTATACGATTTCTGATCCAGAGATAAGTGAGGTTGTGCAGCGTTGCGAAACACACTGTTATAACTTATTTGGTGATTTGCTTTCGCCAATCGAAAAGGCGCTTGGCGTTCCGGCACAACCGAATGCGCAGAAAGCGCATGGTATGAAAGCAGGGGTCTATGATATTCGTATTGATGCAATTAACTACGCATTGGCCAATGATGACGGTGTATCTATCAAAAATTTCGAAGAAGCCGATGTCATTTTGCTTGGTGTCTCTAGATCAGGAAAAACACCGACGAGTCTTTATATGGCAATGCAATATGGCATCAAGGCTGCCAATTACCCATTAAATGAAGACGACTTTAGGGCTGTTGGTTTACCTAGAATACTGCGGCCTCACAAATCTAAACTTTATGGACTCACTATCGACCCGCAACGCTTGCATGAAATTCGTTCTGGGCGGATGGCTGCGTCGAAATATGCATCCCAAAGACAGTGTCGATATGAAATAGAAGAAGTGGAGGCTATTTATCGTCAGGAGCGTGTTTCGTTTTTAAATACAACGCTTTTGTCAGTGGAAGAAATTTCCACCAAAATCATGGCAGAGATGCAATTATCGCGACATCGATAAGCGTAAAAGCGCGAGAACCTATCTAATTCTTCGATTGGTTCTCTAAAATGCCCCGTTTTTTGTCATAAAACCGACAAATTAAATTTATGACGGCGGTTTTGCCAGATAGAAAAGAGGTAAAAAGTAACGCGGTGGGTCGAATTGTTGTGTAATTACATACAGTTTTAATATTGCCGTGCTAAATATGGGTTCTAGAAGGGTGTTGTGTGAAGCTTATTAAAGGTGAATACACTATACTATGATCCATAAAGAAGCTGGCGGCCTTTGCTTCCCTTATGTTTGAGTCGTTTGCTTTTCCTAGAAAAGAGTCTCCTAAAAGGACAAAAGTAGTTTGAGTAATAAAAAAGTGAATGATCCTTTTTCGGATCGCGAAGCGTCCAAGTATGATAATCCAGTACCTAGCAGAGAGTTCATTCTCGAACACATTGCAAAATTAGGCCAGCCAGTTACACATCCCAGTTTATGTCATGATTTTAATCTTACTAAAGATGACGAAATTGAAGCCCTGCGACGTCGTTTAATTGCGATGAGTCGCGACCACCAGCTACAAAGCAACTTTGACAATGAATACACTTTGATTGAATCGTCTGACTTAATAGAAGGTCGTGTTCAAGGTACGAAAGATGGTCACGGTTTTCTTATTCGAGAAGATGCTGATGATATCTTCCTTTCACCACGTCAAATGCAATCGGTTATGGATGGTGACATTGTTGTAGGACGCCTGTCCGGTAGAACGGTAAAAGGGCGATTAGATGGTGTGGTTGTTGAGGTAAAAGAGCGTAAACATACTCAAATCGTCGGACGCTATTACGAAGAGAGCGCGACCGCATTTGTCACGCCTGAGAACCCGAGAATCACGCAAGATGTCTTGATTGACCAGTTTTCTGGCTTGACGCCAAAACATGGGCAATATGTTTTAGTAGAGTTTCTTGAGTACGGTGATCGAAATTCAGCGGCCAAGGGGCTAATTAAAAAGGTGCTAGGGGACTTTATGGCTCCTGGAATGGAGATTGATGTCGCGATACACCGATACGATATTCCAAATGTGTGGCCTAAGTCTGTCGAAAATCAGGTGAAGCACTTTGGAACTGAGGTTGTCGAAGAAGATAAAGCCAACCGTGTCGATCATCGAGAAACGCCATTTGTCACGATCGATGGCGAAGACGCTCGTGATTTTGACGACGCCGTTTATTGTGAAAAAACACCGGGTGGTTGGAAGCTGTTCGTTGCGATAGCGGATGTTTCGCATTATGTGAAAAAAGGCTCTGCATTAGATAAAGAAGCGATCGTGCGTGGTAACTCCGTTTACTTCCCAGGTCGTGTTGTTCCTATGTTGCCAGAAGTCTTGTCCAACGGCCTGTGCTCACTGAATCCAGATGTCGACCGTTTAGCGATGGTTGCCGAGATTTCCCTAACGTCTCGCGGAAAAATGCGAGGTTTCAAATTTTACGAAGGGCTTATTCGTTCTCATGCTCGTCTGACGTATTCAAAAGTCGCTAAAATGATCGACGCTGAGCCAGATGAACAAGGTACTGAACTTCGTCAACGTTACGCTCCGATTGTTTCCCATATTGATGACCTTCATGGCTTGTACAAAGTGTTGAGAGAAGCTCGTGAGCAACGTGGCGCGATGGATTTTGATACGGTCGAAACACGTATGGTGTTCGACGAACATTCTAAAATCGATCAAATTGTACCAATAGAACGTAACGATGCACATAAACTTATAGAAGAGTGTATGTTGTGTGCGAACGTTGCTGCGGCCGAGTTACTTTTAAAAGCAGACCTAGCAGCGCTATTTCGTGTTCATGAAGGTCCTAAAGAAGAAAAGCTGCTGGCATTGCGTACTTACCTGTCCATATTAGGACTTGAATTAGAAGGTGGCCTTAAACCGACGCCGATGGACTACGCAAAATTGGGCGAGGCCATTCGAGAGCGAGCGGATTCGCGAAGCATTCAAACAATGATGCTAAGGTCGATGTCACAAGCCGTTTATCAAGCGGATAATCTTGGTCACTTTGGTTTGCACTATGAAGCTTATACGCATTTCACCTCGCCTATACGTCGTTATCCCGATTTGCTCGTACACAGAGCCATTCGTTACCTTATTCGTGGTGATGGTGCGCCAAAAGTTCGTCAAGTCTATAAGGTACCAGGTTCAGATAAGCTGAAAGCAAACAAAATTTATGGTTATGATCATGCCGATATGGACGGTTTGGGTGATTCTTGTTCGACGACAGAAAGACGAGCAGACGAAGCGACACGCGATGTTGAAGCTTGGTTGAAGTGCCAATATGTTGAACAGCATTTGGGCGAAGAGTTTGATGGCATTATTACCGCGGTTACTCCATTTGGCGTGTTTGTTGAGTTAGGTGGTTTATTTGTTGAGGGTCTTATTCATATCTCTGGGCTAGGTAATGATTACTTTATTCATGATCCCGAGCATCAAGCGATCATTGGAGAGCGCACGGGTAAGTCGTTTAAACTGGGTACTAAGGTCAAAGTAAGTGTATCAAGCGTGAACTTAGATCAACGTAAAATAGATTTAAGCTTGGTTCAAAATCGCCCTGAAAAGCCGAAAAAGCGCGTTGAGAAAACGGAACTGTCTGAGCTTGAAATGCAGTTAGCACAACTTCCTCCGATGGAATTGGGAGGGCGTAAACCAAGCTCTGAAGGGGCGTCTAAATCAAATAATAGAGGTGAAAAGGAAAGTTGGAGCACCTCTAAGCGTGATGCTGAAAAGCAAGCCGACGCTAAAAAAGGGAGGAAAAAGAGCCCTCGTAAAAAGGTGAGCCTAAACAAAGGCAAACCTAAGACAAAAGAACAAAAGGCCGAAAAAGCGAGAAATAGCTCTGAAGCTAAGAAAAGTAATTCGGTTAAGAAAAGAGCTGTGAAAGGCGCAACGGATAAAAAAGTTGTGCCTGACGTAAAGAAAAAGAAAGCACGTAAGTCTAAAAAAAGTAATGCGAAACGACGTGCTATTGATTAAGTAGAAAGAGTAAGAAAGACAATATGTCGAATTTAGAATGGGTATATGGCATTCACGCTGTTGAAAATGCGCTCACTCAGCAGCCGGAAAGGGTGAAAGACGTTCGCTTCCAAGAAGGGCGAGACGATAAGAAAACACAAAGGCTGATGCAGTTGTGTAAAAAGAATGGTGTGCGTTTTCAAGTTGTCCCGCGCAAAGTGTTGGATCAACTGTTTGCAAAAAGCAAAGAGCGTGTGGTTCACCAAGGCGTCGTCGCTCAAGCGACGATGACCAAGGCCAAAGACGAAGCTGAGCTGCATAAGCACGTTGAGGCTTTAGAAGAGACGCCGCTGATCATCATTTTAGATGGTATAACCGATCCGCATAATTTAGGTGCTTGTCTTCGAAGTGCCGATGCAGCGGGGGCACATGCAGTCGTGATGCCAAAAGATAAGTCAGCTCCGTTAAATGCGACGGTCAGTAAAGTTGCGTGCGGCGCGGCTGAGAGTATGCCTGTTTTTGCTGTGACGAATTTAGCGAGAACGATGAAAAAGCTGCAAGACCAAGGTGTCTGGATATTTGGTACGGCAGGTGAAGCGACGGACATGTTGTACGATCATGACTTGACTATTCCAACGGCAATTGTAATGGGAGCAGAAGGCGATGGTATGCGCCGCCTTACTCGCGAACAATGTGATTATCTAGTTAAGTTACCGATGGCTGGCGTGGTATCGAGTTTGAACGTTTCCGTGGCTACCGGTGTTTGCTTGTACGAAGCAGTGCGTCAGCGTACAAACAAAGCGTAATTACGCGCATGAATGTTTGCATTCTATAAGTTGTGTTTTAAAGATGGTGCTTCCCGCACCGTCTTTTTTGTTATTTGAGCCCTCTATTTTTGATGCTGAGTGAGAAATGCATGTCGGTATTTGATCAATTTTCGATTCCTCCTTCCAGTCGTTCTCTTGAACGAGATATCCAACATAAAATCGATACAAAGACTAAGCCTCCAGGCTCGCTGGGCGTGCTCGAAGTACTTACCGCTCAATTGGCAAAGATTCAAAACTCGCTAACACCGTCAGTCGACCATGCTCAAATGATTGTGTTTGCTGCCGATCACGGTATTGTTGATCAAGGTGTCAGTGCGTTTCCTCAAGAAGTGACACCTCAAATGGTCGGGAACTTTCTGGCTGGTGGCGCGGCTGTTAGCGTATTTTGTAAGCAGCATGATGTCGCGTTAAAAGTGGTGGATGTGGGTGTTAACGCAGATATTCCAGCTCACCCACTGTTAGCAAGTGCCAAAGTAGCGTATGGCTCGAAAGACTTTATGCTTGAGGCCGCAATGAGTTCACGTCAGTTAGAGCAAGCGCTTGTTGTTGGTGTAAATCAGGCCAATGCAGCGATAGATTCGGGCGTGAACCTTATGATGTTCGGAGAAATGGGCATTGGTAACACTTGCGTCGCTTCTTGTATGTTGAGTGCGTTGACGGGCATGTCAGGAGAAGAAACGGCAGGCCGTGGGACGGGTCTTAGCAGCGAGGGAGTCTCACATAAAGCGAAAGTGATTCAAGCCTCTCTTAAGCGAATAGAAATCGCGTTAGGGAAGCCAATGGCGTCTTGGTCTGCTCAGGATATCGGTGAGCAATGTGGTGGCTTTGAAATCATCGCCATGGCTGGAGCTATGCTGCAATCAGCGCAAAGGGGAGTGGCTTTTGTTGTCGATGGCTTTATTTGCACAGCAGCCTATGCTTTTGCAATGAAAATACAAAGCAACTTATCTGATTATGCTATTTTTGCCCATCAGTCTAACGAAACGGCGCATCAGGCGATCCTTCAACATCTTAATGTTAGACCTGTTCTCACGTTAGATTTACGTCTTGGTGAGGGCTCCGGTGCGATTTTAGCCTATCCTATAATTAAAAGTGCAACGGTATTTATGACCCAAATGGCAAGTTTTGCGGATGCGGGAGTAAGCGATGGTCAATAAACTGAGTCCCTACTTAACTGGTTTTTTACGCAGTGTTTCAACCTACACTCGCATCCCAGTAAAAGCCAATTGGGAAGAGCAAGATGGGATCGCGCATCCCGTTTGTTTTTTACCCTGGGTAGGGCTCATCGTTGCGGTTTTAAGTGCGTGGCCTCTTTTATTTTTTAGCTGGAGTGACGAGCTACAAGCCATCTTTATGCTGCTTAGTGCAGTATTAATCACGGGTGCGTTTCATGAAGATGGTCTACTGGACTCGGCTGACGGCCTTGTTGGAGGCTGGAATCAAGAACAGCGCCTCGCAATAATGAAAGACTCTCGAATAGGCAGCTTTGCAGCCATCACCGTTGTGTTTTCTATTCTGATTAAATGGTGGCTGTTAACGCAGTGGATCGATAATAACGAATGGCAAGGTGGTGCGTTGTCGGTATTAGGGGGATGGATAGCAGTCCATGTGCTTGCTCGAATTTTGCCTTTGTTAATGATGAGTAGTTTGTCATACGTTTCGAGCGCACAAAGCAAATCTGCGTCTATGATTGCTAAGCTTTCTTTTCGAGATTGGTGTGTTGCTTTAAGCTCTCTACTACTGTGTTTTATCTCTGTTGGTCTAATCTCTTTGCTTTTATCAATTATCGCGCTTGGTATTTTCTTTCTTATCGCTCGCGTCTATCTTAACAGGCGAATTCGAGGTTTTAATGGCGATACATTGGGCGCAGTAGAGCAGATCTCAGAAGCGTTGGTCATTTTCTCGTTATTGGGGTTTGCCGCATAACGAGGGCTTTAGCAATATCTCTACATTTGCCTATAGATTCCGACAGTAAGGTTTGATTGTTTTAATTATGAAGTTGTTTTTAGTGCGCCACCCCGAACCCGATGTTGAGAAAGGGTTTTGTTACGGTAAGTTAGATGTGCCTATTGTGTCGTCTTGGCATCAAGATGCTGTTTACCTTAGTCAATGGCTTGAGCGTCGGCGTCTTCCCAAAATACAAAGCTTCCACAGCCCTCTGTCCAGAGCCTCTAAGCTTGCGTTAAGCGTGAATCCCAATTCAAAACCCATAGGCGAGCTTGCGGAATTAGACTTCGGTCTATGGGAGGGACAAAATTGGTCGACTATTTCGCGTGAAGAAATAGACGAGTGGGGGGCTGATCTGCAATTCTCAGCCCCTTA
This sequence comes from Marinomonas mediterranea MMB-1, assembly GCF_000192865.1. NCBI lineage: Bacteria > Pseudomonadati > Pseudomonadota > Gammaproteobacteria > Oceanospirillales > Oceanospirillaceae > Marinomonas > Marinomonas mediterranea. The sequence continues at coordinate 3,471,882 of NC_015276.1, read as the reverse complement.
CAAAGGTGAATCGCTCGAAGACCTAAGGCTCAGAGTGATGCCCAAGGTTAACGCCCTGATCGACGAGGCGGACAGTGATATTGTCCTTTATACGCACTCGGGCGTTATTAAGGTAATTGTAAGTGTGTTATGCCAGTGGCCCGTCAGTGAATGCCATAGAATTAATATCGGTTATTCTAGTGTGACTCAACTAACGATCAATGATGATAGAGATAATCGATACATATCGTTAGACCTATTAGGGGCTGGTGATTGGGTCGGTCTGGCGGTTGAGTAGTGTTGGCGATTAGGTGATGTTGGCGATTAGGTAGCGCAAGCAGGGCTTTAGCCGCCTTAAAATAAATCAGTGTCATCGCTAAGTAAGGTCGAGTTCACGTGAGCTCACAGTAGAGTGTAGAGGTTTCAATGTTGTTGTATTGGTTTGGCATGTTTGGCATCGCAGCATTTGCCATTACGGGAGTAATCTCGTCCGGTAAACGAGATATGGATTTGTTCAGCGTCGTGTTGTTAGGCATGGTGACGTCATTAGGTGGTGGAACAATTCGTGATGTTATTTTATCGGTCGACGCGGTGTATTGGGTCGACGATGTGTCTTATGTATGGGTTGCCTTTTTGTCTTCCGTGTTCGCTTTTTTTGCCGTTCGTGTCATCGAAAATAGGCAACAGATCTTCGAATACGCCGACTCGTTTGGACTTGCGCTATTTACCGTGGCGGCCGTCGAAAAAGTACTGAACTATGGCTTCTCTTCTATCATTGCAATTGTCATGGGTGTGATTACCGGTGTCGCTGGAGGAATGATTCGGGATTTGTTAAGCCATAGGCCTCCCTTGGTTTTAGGAAAAGAATTTTACGCGACGCCAGCATTTCTGGGTGCTTTATTGGTGGTCTCTCTGGAAAAAAATATTCCTTTTCATGAATTTAATTCCGTTTACGGTGCCGCTTTGATCTTTATACTCAGGTTATTCGCAATACACAAAGGCCTATATTACCCAAGTTGGCTACTATACAAAAAGAGAAGTAAACACGATGCCGAATAAAACAGAAGAAGAGAAAAGAGCGATACAAGAAGCCAAATTGCTTAAGAAAAAAGCGGTGGTTGATGAGCGTATCGCAAAGGCGACCATTGAACGTGGTGTCAGTATATTGTTAACGGGCAATGGTAAGGGAAAAAGTTCCAGCGCATTTGGGACGATGGCTCGTGCTTTGGGGCATGGTCGTAAATGCGCCGTCGTACAATTTATAAAGGGTCGTACCGAAACTGGCGAACAGAAATTTTTTGGCGCGTTACCGGACGTAGAGTTCCATGTCATGGGACACGGTTTTACGTGGGAAACACGTAACCCTGAGTTAGAGCAAAAAGCGGCGGAACAGGCGTGGGAATTAGCTAAGGGTCTGTTAGCAAACCCAGAAGTGGATTTTGTGCTACTGGATGAAGTCACCTACATGTACAAGTATGGATACTTACAAGTAGAAGACCTTTTGGCGGCGTTAGAAAGTCGACCAAAACATCAAAACGTGATGATGACAGGGCGAACTGCGCCTAGAGCGTTACTAGACTCTGTGGATACGCACAGTAAAATTGCCAATGAACGCCATGCTTTCGCCTCAGGTGTCAAAGCGCAAGAAGGAATCGAGTGGTAGCCTTTAGAGTTGCTACTTTCAATGTGGCGTTTAGCCGAACTTATTCTGGAGAACTAGAAGCCGCGATTGATCGAGGAACAGATAAGCAAGTTTCTGCTGTTCGGCGGATCGTAGAGCGTTATTCACCAGATGTCCTTTTGCTGAATGAAGTGGATTACTCTCCGAACAGTTTGTTGAAAGATAAACTCATGCGGCTGCTGTCTGGTTCGAAAAAACCTCCTTTTCGGTATGTTTTCTTTGAGCCAGTAAACACGGGAATACCTTCTGGTTTTGATTTGGATCGTGATGGTATTGTTGGATGTGAAGCATCTGATGCCTGGGGCTTTGGCTCTTATCCCGGTCAATATGGGATGATGTTACTATCACGCTACCCGATCAATATTGAACGCTCACGAACCTTTAGACGCTTTTTATGGAAAGATCTACCGAAGGCCCAGCTACCAACGCTGGGCGATGGTTGCGACTACTACACTCCAGAGGAGTTAGAGCTGTTTCCGCTTTCCTCGAAATCTCATTGGGATGTTTGTGTGGAGGTTGACGGAATACCTATTAGCTTTCTCTGTTCTCATCCAACACCTCCCGTATTTGACGGTGCTGAGCGCCGAAACTTTCATCGGAATCAAGATGAAATTAATTTCTGGCGTTATTACTTAGATGGCTCGTCTGCACTTGTTGACGATTCTGGTCATAAGGGAGGAATAGAGAACGAGCATTTTGTGGTACTTGGCGACCTAAATGCAAGCCCGTATGAAGGTGAAGCCAGCAAGACGTCTATTCAAGCTCTCCTAAGCCACTCCAAGATTCAAATGACTGAGCTTCCTAAAAGGTTGGGATGGAATCCTATCTCAAATGCTGCATACCACACCGCGTCGTGGGGGCTTGGTGTTGATTATGTACTTCCATGCAAGCGCCTTTCTCCCGTGAAACAAGAAGTGGTTTGGCCTGATCGGCACAGTGAGACATTGTTCAATGATTGCCTCATCGCCTCGGATCATAGAATGGTGTATGCCGATCTGGTTGTTATGTGAACCATGGCGATTTGACAGGGAGTAGTCATCGTGTGAATGGCAATTACATAAATGAGATTTATTCCTATTAAAGCTGGACTTATTTGTGATTGTGAATAATAATGATTCTCAATATGTTTTTCGGAGATCATTATGCAGCATTGGGAAAGATTGACTAGAAAAGCGAATATTGCATTCACTAATCAGGCGTATTTAGAATCTGTTGATTTAAACTTGAGTGCGTTAGCCACTGCTCAGAAAGAGTTCGACCTGCAATTTGGTGTCGATGCCGAGTCCGCGGTCGCTGCGAATATTGTTAGCTATTTAAATTTAGCTGAATCGTACGCCGCAATGGGCGATCTTCTTACCGCGAACAGCCACTATGAAAGTGCGATTAACTTTTTAAGCTCTATTGTCATTCGACCATCGATTAATCAAGAACAAACGGATTTGATCCACCGAACTGTTAATCATGTTCGTTTTGAGTGGGATCTATTTAGTCAGAGCAATCGCAGTGAACTTTCAATGCAATTATCAAAGAAAAGCATAGAGAAGAAAGTGTCAATCAGCAGAGTGTCTGCTCAGGTTATTCATTAGGAGGTTGTAGAGTGTTTAAAAGTGCGAAGTGGTACTTAGTGTTTACGTGGCTGCTTTCAAGCAGTGTGTTTGCTCATCCGGGACATGATCATCAACATTGGAGTAGCGGAATCATTCATGGCATTTTCTACTTGTCGATATTGATTGTCATGTTTGTCGCGGGTGTGTTTGTCACGAATTTAATGAATAAACGTAAACGTGATAGAGAGGAATAACAATGATTCATTCGATACTTAAAATAGTTGATAAACTGAAGCCTTTCGACCGCGTTAAAGCTCATTGTGATATTCCGTGTAAAATCTATGATCCTAATGGTGCGATTGTGGCCGCCATGACATGCGTTCGTATGATGGACTTGATAGAAGAAATTGGAGCGAAAGAGACACTTTCTTTGTCGGATCACGCGCAACTTGCTCGTTTGGTTAATGAAAAAGAGGTCGCGTGTCGCACAGTAAAAGAAGAAGTTCGAATCATTTGGGGAGACTATTTTAAGGCACCTCAATTCGCGAAATTTCCGGATGCGTCGGAGCTGGTTCATAGCATTATGATGCAAGCCTCAAAATGTAAGCAATCGATTGCCAAATCGGAAGCAGCGGAATTGGTTGAGAAAGTGAATCAGTTCGCAGATATGTTTTGGCAAACCAAAGATGTACCGACTTATCGAGCGATCGTACCTTATCCACCAGCATTAGAAGCGGTTTTTCCGGACCTAAAAGGTTCGTAAACCGATGTTTAGGTTATTTAAGGTTGAGGGGGACAGTATGTCTCCCGATATCCTAGACGGCGATTTTATACTTACTTTCAAGTGGTTCCGTCAGATTCGTGCTGGACAGCTCGTGGCGGTGGATCATGAAACCTATGGTTTTATTGTCAAACGAGTGGTTAAAGTTGCTCAAGATGGGCAGCTATGGTTAGAAGGAACAAATCGAAATAGCCTGACGCCGGAACGTATTGGCTGGGTTTCTCCTCGAAGAGTACTTGGAAAAGTTTGGCTATGCAGTGGTTCTCGTGCTTGTAAGACAGAGTAATATTATTGAGTGTAAAGAAAACTGTACACACAATGGGTCCCCCCTGAAAAACGATTCAATATTCAACGTGCACCTTTGGCGTTGCTTCATTAGAATACCGCCTATTCCGCATTTACGAAGTTGCAACCAAGTACATTGGCTTCAGTGTCTGGGAAACTATTGAAATTTTTTAAGGTGATAATTGATGGCATCAACAGCGGCTATGGTGAACAAAAAAAGTCATACATATTTCGAAGACGCGCAGGCATTACTGATAGGGGCAGTCATTATCGCTCTTGGGATTAGTTTCTTTACGAAAGCTGGTTTGCTGACAGGGGGAACTGCTGGTCTGGCTTTCTTGGCTCAATACGCTTCCCCATTTTCATTTGGGCAAATTTTCTTTGTTATAAATATTCCCTTTTATTATTTAGCGTTCCGCTGTCTCGGATTAGAGTTTACTTTAAAGACCTTTATTTCTGTATTTTTAGTGTCGGTATTTACTGAATTGACACCTTATTTGATTTCTTTTGACAATATTAATCCAGTGTATGCAGCATTTGCTGGTGGCTTTTTAATTGGAGCAGGTTTCCTCATGCTGTTTAGACACAACGCGAGCCTTGGAGGAACGAATATTCTTGCGAAATATATGGCTGACAAATACGGTTGGTCTATTGGTAAGTTTCAAATGGCGGTCGATAGTTGCATTGTTATCGCATCGGTTTTTATTGTTGATCTTGAACTAGTGGGCATTTCAATAATGGGGGCAATTTCTCTAAACATTATCTTGGCGGTAAATCATAAACCAGGGCGCTACAATCCTGGTGTTTAAAGAGCTATTTGTATTTTGATCTGTGATTTGCCTCTTCCGTTATCAATTTTAATGCAGTAATTAGAAAGCAGCTGAAGCCTTTCAGCTGCTTTCTAATTCACTAACGCCCTCAGCTCGGTTATCATAAGCGGATTATTATCAAAATAGGAAAGTTCGTTTGGAGCTTATAAAAGTTGATAACCTGTCTCCGTATCTTGACGACCTTGTTGTACTCTTAATTGACGGTGTCGATTCGAGCTCTTCAATTGGTTTTCTCTCCCCTTTAAGTGAAGACGAAGCGAAAACGTATTGGCTTTTCGTTAACGATGAGCTGCAACAAAATGCCTGCCAGATTGCGCTTGCTCGATTAAACGATCGTGTGATCGGTGCAGTGCTGTTAAATTTTTCCCCGAAAGCAAACTCTATTCATAGGGCAGACATCGAGAAATTGATGGTGCATTCCGAATATCGCGGACAAGGAATAGGGACAAAACTCATGATGGCAGTCGAAAAAGTGGCTGCATCCTACCAAAAGCAACTACTAGTGTTGGACACCAGAAGTGACGAACCCGCGTCTAATTTGTATAAAAAATTAGGGTGGCTCGAAGTTGGACAAATTCCGAACTACACCCGAAATGCGAGCGGTTCGTTACAAGACAGTAGTATTTTTTACAAAGAAATTGAAACTACGAATGACCTTCTTGTGTAAGGTACCTTTGGACGTTTTTTTAGAAGATTTTAGACAGAGAGAAGCGAGTTGAGATTAGATTATTTTCTTGCGCATACCACAAGTTGGTCCCGTAAAGAGGCTAAGCGTTTTATCGCGAAGGGTAAGATTCGAGTAAATGGCGATGTAGTGACTAAGCCCAATGCCTCAGTTACAGAAGACTGCAAGGTGGAATCTCACGGGGAAGTGATTTTATGGCGTAAAGAGAAGTACTTTGCTTTATATAAGCCTGCTGATTATGTCAGTGCTTTGGAAGACTCAGAGAGTCCTGTTCTTATTGATTTGATTGAGCCAGAAGAAAGGAAAAATCTTAAAATAGTGGGGCGATTAGATAAAGACACAACAGGGCTGATCTTTTTAACCACGGATGGGCAATGGCTTCATCGTATCACGTCACCGAAACATGATTGTTATAAAACGTATCGTGTCTATTGCGCCGACCCTATCTCCGAAGCAAACTGTAAGAGTTTGGAAACGGGTGTCATGTTAAATGGAGAGGATCTTCCGACTTCGCCTGCCAAAGTAGAGAGGGTTTCTGACACTGAAATTCTCTTAAGCATAAAAGAAGGTAAGTACCATCAAGTAAAACGGATGTTAGCTGCGGTTGGGAATCGAGTTGAAAAGTTGCATCGTGAGGCGATTTCAGATGTCAACTTGGATGGGTTGCAAGAAGGTCAATATCGGATATTGACTGAAGACGAAATTTTTCAATTTTAATAGGGTGCTCTGTTATGACAAATGAACTTTCTACTGATCAACGTGTTGCGTTACTCGTTGCCCCAGACGCTGAGCGTCTTACCTATTTCGTAGAAAAAGTGAAAGAAAGTAAGGAAGTCTGGAGCCTGAGTAATGAAGAAGGCTACGTTATGGTTGAGACGGATGACGGTGATTGCGTTATGGTCTGGCCAGATGCCGAATTCGCTGCACAATGGGCGGTTGACGAGTGGGATGATTGCGAGCCAGTTGGTATTGCACTGGAAGAGTTTCAGTCTACTTGGATACCAAGCTTAGAAAAAGATGAGATTACACTGGCTGTGTTCCCAAACATCGAAGATGAAGGAAGATTAACCAGCGCTTCAGAATTAAAGGTGCTGTTAGAGGGCTAAACGTTTTTATAGGGCGTATGTTATTGTATAACCTAAGTTCTCTACTTAGGATTGAGAGGAAGAAGAAAATAAATGAGTAAAAGGCAGGCAAACCGTGAAGAGATTTACTCTCGCATTTTGGACGCAGCTGAAGTCGAGTTTGGTTTAAAAGGATTTAATGGAGCGAGTTTACAACATATCGCAGAGCGAGCGGGGATACCAAAGCCAAACGTCGTATATTATTTTCAGTCTAAAGAAAACCTGTACCGTCAGGTTCTAAATCAAATTATTTCTAATTGGAACGATCTATTTGATAAGGCGACGGTGGATGATGACCCCGCAGTCGTTCTGGAATCCTTTATCCGCACTAAGTTGAAACAGAGCTTTGATAACAACCGTTCTTCCAAAATTTTTGCAATGGAAGTGATTCAAGGCGCCAATCATATCGGCGAGTACTTGAAAGAAGACTTGAGGCCTTGGCTTCAATCACGCGTTGCTGTTTTAGAAAGCTGGATGCAGGCTGGAAAGATAAAACAACTCGACGCAGTGAGTTTGATTTTTATGATTTGGGCAACGACTCAACATTACGCTGATTTTGAAGCTCAAATTAGTGCTCTCACGGGCAAAGAGGGCTTTAGCGAAGACGATATTGAAAAGGTCGGCGATACTGTCACTAGCATTATCTTATCTGGCTGTGGGCTTCGATAATAACGCCTGCTTTATTCTAATGGTCTGCATTTATGTTGGCCATTAGAACTGGTATTTGTAATCTTCTTAACTGACTTTCTTACGTGAATGAATATGTTGTATTAATGATCTCAGCTTCGCGGGTTTCGCGGGTTTTGGCATATAAGTGACATTTTCGAAATCACATTGCTTCTCTAACGCAGACGATCTTACCGCCGTTATTAGGACAGCAGGAAGTTCACAGGACCATTTTTCGCGTAAGCGGTTAATCAGCTCTAATCCGTTGAGGCTTTCACCCAATTGGTAATCGACCAGAAGCAGCTCTGGCGCATTCTCGGTTGCCGTATCGAGCGCAGAGTCGGGAGTCTTAAAGCATAAACACGAACAATTCCATCTTGTAAGCAGAGTCTTCATTGCTTCTAGGTTCTTTTCGTCATCGTCAATACACCAAACATGGCAATTTTCTAACAATGAGATGAGGCTCGGTTTCTTTTTTGCGTCCATTAATACCGTCGGTGAAGGAGGCGCTTCGCTTGGCGCTAAAATGGTAAAGCAGCTACCATGATGGGGCGTTGAACGTACATCAATGGTAAGACCAAGTACCTTTTGCATACGTTTAACAAGTCCAAGGCCTAACCCTATTCCGCTTTCCGTATTATTGTCCCAACGATAGAAATCGTCGAAAATATTAGAGAGTTGCGACTCTGGAATACCAACACCTGTATCCCAGACCTGAATACTGACGTGGTCCTTACGTGCCCTCGCACTAATAAGCACTTTGCCTTTTGGGGTATATTTGATGGCATTCGATACGAGGTTTTGGACAATACGGCGCAAGTAAACAGGATCGGTGTTTACGTAAGCGTCCTGTATTCGGTGGCGTAATTCTATTGCTTTGTCTTTAGCAATGACGTCGAATTCTGAAATAATGGGATTTAGAACGTCCGCAAGGTTCACAACCTCTAAGTTCGGCTTTACAGCGCCTTGATCAAACTTTGCGATTTCTAAGAGGGTCGCTATGAGCGTTTCGGTCGATTCTAATGCATTGGACAATTGTTGTGAGACGCCATTAGCATCGTCCGGTAAAGAAAAGGACTGTAAGGCGCTCATATAGAGCTTAGCTGCGTTTAGAGGCTGAAGAATGTCGTGGCTTGCGAGTGCCAAAAATTCAGTTTTTGATGCGTTTGCTTGCTCTGCTTCTGCTTTTGCTTTTCTAAGCTCTGCTTCTGCGTTTGCGCGTCGTTGATTCTCTTGGCGTAGTGCTTTGTTGATACTCTGAACTTGTTCTGTGCGATCTTCAATATGTTTAGTCAGGTCTATATTAGCTTCTTCTAGAGCCTGCTGGCTTTCGATGTGTTCAGTTACATCGGTAAAAGACGTTACAAACCCGCCATCAGGTAAGGGGTTACCGACCATTTCAATGACTCGCCCATTGGCTCTACGTCGTAAAAAACGGTGGGCTGAACCTTGTTTTAATCGCTTTAAACGCTTATCAACAAGTGTATCAATTTCGCCAACACCACATTCTCCATTTTGAGCGTTCAGACGTATTAGCTCCTCGACTGGCAACCCAATTTTCAATAAGCCATCTGGGTAGTCATAAATGGACTGATAGGTCTTATTCCAAGCAACCATACGCTGCTCTTTATCGACAACGCTAATGCCTTGATCGAGGCTGTCTAGCGCCGTAAACAGTAAGTTTTGACTGAATTGGATGGCTTGAGTCGTTTCATCGAGATAGGTAACCATCTCTTCGACTTTAATTTGCTTATCAACGAGTAACGAGTTGATAAGTGTTCGGGCAGATGAGCCGCCTAAAACGCCGCCTAAAACACGTTCACAATAGTCTATGAAAATTCGGCTAGGAGGAGCGTTTACTGGTAACTGTTCTGTGTAATTACTTTCATAGGTTTTTAGAACTTCTTCTGTTTTTCGTTTCCCTAAAAAGGTCTCAAGAAGCACGAAAAGGTCGGCATTGACCGCTTTGCTTTTGGGTTTAAAAAAACGATGCTCCATTTCCGATCTGGGGGTCACAAACGCCGTGGCTTGGATTCGGTCCGCTAATCGTTCCGTGGCAAGCAGTGAGCCAATGATATACGCCGTTGTGTTTGCAAGCACACTAATCAAAGCGCCCCAACTTATCTGCTCAGAGCGAGATTGATGTTGAATTACAGTGTTCTCTATGCCATTCGAGGAGGGCAGGAGCATCCACAATGCCCAACATAAAAAACCTGTTACCAGTCCAGCGTATACGCCATAAGCATGCCCTTTTTTCCAATATAGTCCGCCGACAACCGAGGGTAACAATTGAAAAACGAGTGAGAATGCGAGTAGTCCAGTCCCTGTCAGGGACTCATTGTTTGCGTGCCCTTTATAAAACAGAAAGGATAGTCCTAAAATACCGGCCATCGCAAAACGTCGGATGTTCAAGATGCGTCGTCGGTCAATCGGGCGTATTTGAGTGGAGCCGCCGCTGGCGAGCATGAGTGGAAGAATGACGTCATTTGAGATCATAATACTCAAGGCAAAGGTTGCAATAATGATCATTGCTGTCGTCGCCGACATTCCACCAAGAAAAATCAGCATCTGCAGAAAAATATTATCCGAGTTCAGAGCAAACTGAATGACGTAAGTGTCCGCATTAACGTTTGTCCCAAAAAGGCTCTGGCCAGCCAATGCGATAGGAGGGATGATGAGTGCGAATAAAAGTAGATAAACAGGAAAAAGCCATCGAGCCATATTCGATTGCTTATTACTTTCATGATCTACGACAGTAACGTGAAATTGTCTTGGAAGGCAGACAATGGCGGCAGCGGCCATCAGTGTTTGCATAATGAAAGGAAAGGTTAGCCACTGGTCCGAATGCCAGACGCTGAAATCAAAGTTCAGATGAATGTCGTCAAAGTCTGCATGATAGGCGCTGTATACCGCCACCATACCCACGGCAAGAATGGCAATCAGCTTAAATAGAGATTCTGCTCCAATGGCCAGCATCATTCCAGATCGATACTCTGTTACTTCCACTTTTCGTGTGCCAAATAGCATGGCAAATACACCAACCATGAGCGTTGCTATAAACACCACGAGTGTTGCTGAACTGTCGTCTTGATTCACGAAAAGGGCGAAATTTGAGCCAATCGCTTTAAGTTGCAGTGCGATATAGGGAATGATGGCCAGTACGGCAATAAGGATAACAAGGGGAGCTGTTAAAGGACGCTTTCCATACCGAGACGAAATAAAATCAGCGATGGATGTAATATTTTGCTTGCGACTCACATAGATCATTTTTCGAATGAATGGGAAAGCAAGCGTATACAATAAAATGGGGCCTAATAATATAGGGAGATAAGACCAACCAGAGCGAGTCGCTTCGCCAATCGCGCCATAGAATGTCCAAGCGGTACAGTAAATGGCGAGGGAGAGACTATAGACGGCAGGGTGTCTAGTGAGTTTTTTTGCGATAGGTCCTTCTTTGTCTCCCCAAAGAGCGATCCAAAAAAGCCCAAGTATGTAAAGAATTGCGAGTACAATCCAAAAAGCCGTCATTCTTAAACTGCCTTGCTTAAGTTTTCTAATTGTCTTGTTACTCTAGCATAATGTTAGCATTTCATATGTACGACAATGGTCGTGCAGAAGCGACATCGTCTTTCAATACTATTTGTTTAAAAAGCAACGATTATGATTTTGAATAACAAAAATATCTTAGCCTATCATGCTCATATTTATTATGCGGATTTAGACGGGCTTGAAAAAGCGCGTGAATTAGCGAACGCGGCGAACGCACAATTCTCTATTAAAGTGGGCCGATTCCATGAAAAAAAAGTAGGCCCTCATCCAATGTGGAGCTGCCAATTATCCTTTTTGCCTTCTGAGTATGGAAGCATTCTACCGTGGCTTATGCTTAATCGCGGCGATTTGGACTTATTCGTTCACTTTGTAACTGGGGATGATTATTTTGATCATACGCAAGGAGTGAGCTGGCTGGGTTCTTGTTATGAATTAAATTTATCCCAGTTTACGCAAAGATAGGCCGTATTTTGGGTGGTCATCAGTATGTTGCTTAGTTACCATAGACCAAACGGGTGCGTTAAGTATCAGGACATAAAGGTAGAAGATCCGAAAGGCTACTTTTTTAATCGCTTGGATCGAACAGGCGTTTCCCGCTTTCAAAAAAATTAGGAGAATATAATGCAAATCGCACCGAACAAAGTTGTTAGCATGCACTACACACTAACTGATGAAAATGGCGAGACAATTGATTCGTCTGCTGGTCAAGAGCCTCTACTTTTTTTAAGTGGCGCACAGAATATCATTGAAGGTTTGGACTCCGCTCTTCAAGGTAAAGTAGCTGGTGATAGTTTAAAAGTAGAAGTGCAGCCTGAAGAAGGTTACGGCCCTATTCATCAAGAGCTTATCCAACTAGTGCCTCGAGATAACTTTTCAGGTGTAGAAGAGATTGAAATTGGTATGCAGTTTATGGCCCAAACGCCGGGCGGTCAGCAGCCAGTGACGGTTATCGCTATTGAAGAAGACGGTATCATGCTAGATGGAAATCATCCTTTAGCAGGAAAAGTTCTTAACTTTGATGTTGAAATTATCGAAGTACGTGAAGCATCAGAAGAAGAACTTGAACACAGCCACGCACATGGTGAAGGTGGTCATGAGCACTAAGAGTGCTTAATCGAGATAATAAAAAGGAGCCATTGGCTTAATGTTGTTCAGCTAAGTGGAGCCGCATTGCAAGATATAGAATATCTTGTCTTTGATTACTGACAATACGAGGTCTAAGTGATCTCGTATTGTCATTATAAGAGTAGATCCCTCTCCCTGATTTTAGCTATTTAAGCTTGATCTCTATTATTGATTCCGGCTCGGTAGCTGCCTTCATTATCCTCCATGGTTACCTTATAAACCATGTTGCTGCTTTGAGAGCTAATCGATTTTATTCATACCTCAGGCCTTTCAACATATGTGGGAATTTCGCGCTCTAAAAAGCTTTCAACCCTTAGTTAATTTTTTTCGAATTAAAGTGATTTTACAATATCTTTTCTAATTTATCTGTATATCAATTAATTGTAAGTATGTGTAAGCTTATGGCTCGTTTAAATAACATTATTTTTAAGGAAGTTTGAAGGAATGAAAAATAAAAGTATATGCGGCTTGGTATTTGCTCTTTCACTTGGCGCATCTGCAGTACAAGCAAACGATTTTTACACTGGTATTCAATATTCAAAACTTACTTCTGAGCTGAGTAATTCTCTTGGGGGAGCTACAGCTAACCCAACTGCAATTAATTTAGTAGTAGGTAAAGAATTGAGCGAAAACTTTTCAGTTGAGGCCTTTATTGGTAAGGGGATTAGCGATGATGTTCCTGGCTCGGCAGACTTCTCTGTAGAGTTGGATAACTTAGTTGGAGCTACGGTTCTAGGCACTTATCCGGTATCACGAGAGTTAGATGTATATGGGAAAGTTGGATATGCTCAGATTGACTACAGTGATACTGACGGTGATAAAGCTGACGGTTCTGGTATTGTCTATGGCATAGGAGCAAAATATAAAGTTACTCAAGATGTTAGCTTAAACGTTGAGTTCTCAAAACTCCCTGATAGCAAATATGATAATTATGATATTGATATAGACACTCGCGCGCTTAACCTTGGAGCATTCATTACCTTTTAATAGGTGATAAATACTATTGCGCTCCGTAAAGAGTTGCGACCCAAAGAGTAACGTTGATAAAAGCCTGATTTCTAATATAACAGAATTCAGGCTTTTAAGTTTCTGGGTTAGCTGAAAATAGTTTGAATCTAAAGCGAGTGTGTAAAGGAGGCTAAAAGGTCTAAAGTGACCTATCTGAATATTGGGCAATAGAAAGCAAAGGCTGTTTAATTTTCCTATCTATAGCCACCTATTTTGCTGAAAATCTCCCCAGTTTTATCGATAACGCTAGAAAATCGAACAAGAGGTCTACTAGATAAATTTGTTTAATTTACTAAGAGGCAGGCCTAGGGGACACTATTGGCTTATAGCATTCTACATTAGGTGTGTTGGGTCGGTCATATAGCGACAACCAAGTTGAAGTTAAATACATAGAACGACTATTTTAACAGATGAAATATGTAATTTACTTTAATACACAAAGATAACTAGGTCTAGTAGTAGGCTTTGAACTATAAAGAATTCAAAGACAAGATATCTAGTATCATGCAATGTAGCTCTGCTCTACAGAACTACATCAAGCCATTGGCTCCTTTTTTATTATTCAAAAGAATAACGAATTACGCTGGTTGATGACCTGCTACTTTAACATTCGCTTTGAAGGTCATTTTTGACTTGATCCATGTTACAGATGCAGCGATCGATTTTGCAATGAACTCTGCACGTTGAGCGCGTGCGATTGCTAGGTCTAGTTCGCTTTGAGTCATGTAGCTTGTGTCGATGTTTTTGATAAGGTCTGCAACTGTATTCGTTTTCATAATGGCGTCTCGTCTGGCGGCTGTTCTAAGATGTTTTTATTTTAGGAGTGAAATGCTTTTGAGACAAACGATATAAATTCGCGCCATACATGAGAAAAACTAAACTATTTTTGCCATTTTTCAAAGTGAATCGAATTCTTTACTTCTCTTCTACTTTGCCAGCCATGTCGCTCTAGGTCGGGAGTGTCTTGAAACGCTTCTACATACCCCAGACAAAAGTAACCAATAATGTCGAGGCTTTCTGGAATGGCGAGATTTTCACGAAGTACATCGTCGAGCAATATGCTCACCCATCCAACGCCGATGTTCTCCGCGCGCGCAGCAAGCCATAAATTTTGCGCTGCACATACCGCACTGTACAAATCCATTTCAGGCTTAATTGTTTTACCAAGGACAATATCGCCCGTTCTTGAACGGTCGCAAGTTAGACAGATGCCAATTGGTGCTTCTTCTATTCCTTCCAGCTTGAGTGTTTGGTATTTCTCTTTTCGTTCGCCATCAAACATGTCGGCTGATTGTTGGTTTGCTTGTTGAAAGCCTTGTTTTATTTTTTGCTTTGTTTCCTTCGAGCTGACAACAACGAAATCCCATGGTTGCATAAAGCCGACACTAGGAGCATGGTGAGCTGCTAAGAGTATGCGATCTAACACCTCTTTAGGGATAGGAGTGGGAAGGAACTCTCTGCGAACATCGCGTCGAGAAAATAGGACTTTGTAAAAAGAGTCGCGTTCAGCTTCGGTAACTTTCATTAGGCCATACTCTGTTAAGTTGGCTCGTTATACCAAGAATGTGTAAAAAAGCCAAACAGCCGCGATTGCAAATTATGCTGGGCAACATGAAAAAATCGACATGACTTTTTGTTTTATATGACAGGCAATGTTTATAAAAAGCCAGATTCACCTAACGCGAAGTGGCTTACGCATGACACAGTTCTTGCTTTAGTGGATCGTCGCTTTTTAGTGGCTTCCATTCTTTTGAAATAGTCGGTTTGCCCGGTTGCGGAATGTCGAGCAAATTTGTGAAGTCTGCTCTCATGTTTAAGCCACAATGAATCACTTGTGGGACACGTTTTGCCAGTTGGCGACGCTCAAAGAAGTATAAATCAACGAGAACAAGGTCGGGGTTCGCGTGATTTTTGGCGGCTCTTTCAATGTCTACGGCAATGAACCTCAATGTTTGAGGATACAGATAACTCCATGGTCTCCATGGGGCTTTTTCTTCTACGGTTTTTAAGACAATAACCCCTTCAGGAAGTCGGCTTGATTGATGATCAAACCAGGTGTATTCACTGTGGATTTGAAACGTAAGCATGGACAACCCTGCAAAGCTAGGGATAAGCCATTTTGGTGCTTTGCTCAACGTGAATTTACGAAGCGCGAGTGCTATGCCTGCACCAGCAAGCCCTGCTGAGATGGTTGCAAAAAATTCCCAAAACATAGTGGTTCCTAATTCTTATTATTTTAGATTCAATCGAAACGCTACTAGCGTAACGAACTAGGTACCTAAACCACTGGTACCTAGTTCGTTACTCTTTAGTTAGTTACTGCTTAGGCATTCACTCAACGATTAGTGATCAACAGCCTCACCAGCCCCTTTAGGGTAGCGAACGCTTTCCACAAGGTCTTGAATCTCACTCGGAACTTCTTCTGTAGCGGATGAGACCGCGAAAGCAACGGCAAAGTTGATTACAGCGCCGATGGCTCCAAAAGAAAGTGGTGAGATGCCAAATAACCAGTTGTCAGGCGTATTCGCAAGCATATTGGTTCCAGGAATGAAGAACCACCCGAGGTAAGTAAAGATATACACAAGGGTGGATAAGATCCCTGCTAGCATACCTGCTACCGCCCCTGTGCTGTTTACGCGTTTGGAGAATATGCCCATCATGAGTGCAGGGAATATAGACGCGGCAGCAATACCAAATGCAAGAGCGACGACTTGTGCTGCGAAACCGGGTGGATTCATCCCTAGGAAAGTCGCGACGACGATTGCTACAAACATGGATATTCGCGCTGCTAAAAGCTCTCCTTTTTCCGATATATCTGGGTTTATCGACCCTTTGATTACGTCATGACTCACGGCCGATGAAATCGCAAGCAAAAGTCCAGCGGCAGTGGATAACGCAGCAGCAAGGCCGCCAGCGGCGATTAAACCCACTACCCAACCAGGTAAGTTCGCTATTTCTGGGTTTGCTAGGACCAGTATGTCTCTATTTACGGTGAGTTCGTTGCCGTCCCAACCACGTTCTTCTGCTTGCACTTTAAAGGCGGGTGTATCGTTGTAGAATTGTATCCTTCCATCGTCGTTTTTGTCTTCGTACTTAATAAGCCCGGTCGTTTCCCATGTCTGAATCCAGTCAGGTCGTTCGTCATAGCGAATAGCTTGTTCGGTCGGCCCTTCAGGATAAATCGTGGTCATCAAATTTAGGCGTGCCATTGATGCAACCGCAGGTGCCGTCAAGTAGAGAAGCGCGATAAAGACAAGAGCCCAGCCAGCCGACCAGCGAGCATCCGCTACTTTTGGTACGGTGAAAAAACGAATAATGACATGTGGCAAGCCTGCTGTACCTATCATCAATGATAGGGTAAACAAGACCATGTTCAATTTGTTGTCTACATCGGCGGTATAGTCCCTAAAACCGAGCTCTCGAACGACTTCATCCAATTTTTGGAGAAGCGGCATACCAGACTCGACATGATTGGAGAATAAACCTAATGCAGGAATAAACGTATCGGTTAGTTGTAGAGAAATAAACACGGCCGGAATGGTATACGCCACAATAAGAACACAATATTGTGCTACTTGAGTGTAGGTAATGCCTTTCATTCCTCCTAAGACCGCATAGAAGAATACGACGATTGAAGCAATGATAAGGCCAGTATCTTTGCCTACTTCTAAAAAGCGTGAGAACGCGACACCTGCGCCTGTCATTTGCCCAATGACATAGGTAACGGATGCTGTGATCAAGCAGGCAACAGCCACTAGTCTGGCTGCGCGGCTGTAGAAGCGATCGCCAATAAAGTCTGGTACCGTAAATTTACCAAACTTCCTTAGGTAAGGTGCTAGCAGCATGGCCAGTAGGACGTAACCCCCCGTCCAACCCATAAGGAAAGTTGAGTTAGCATAGCCTCCTGCTGCGATAAGTCCCGCCATGGATATAAAGGAGGCCGCGGACATCCAGTCTGCTGCCGTCGCCATCCCATTCATAACTGGGTGGACGCCACCGCCTGCTACATAGAACTCTTTTGTTGACCCTGCTCTCGCCCAAATTGCAATTCCAAAGTACAGCGCGAAGGATGCACCAACAAATATGAGGTTTATTGTGAATTGACTCATTCTATTACTCCTCGTCTAGGCCAAACTCTTTGTCTAGCTGATTCATTTTCCAGGCGTAGAAAAAGGTGATTAGAATGAAGGTAATGATGGAGCCTTGTTGAGCGAACCAGAAACCTAGGTCAGTACCTCCAACAGGAATACCTGACAAAAGAGGGCGAAATATCATTCCACCGCCATAGGAAACTAACGCCCATATGATGAGACAGCCAGCAATGAGACGCACATTTGCTCGCCAGTAATTTTCTTGATTTTCAGTATGATCGGACACGTTTGTACCCCTTTTATTATTTTTATGTAGGAAACGGATCATTGAAATACCGCTAAATGAACGACTTTCAGAAATTCCGCTTTTATAACCTAGCACTTGATTTTATTTTTCGAATTGAGACTTTAGTCTTACTTTTGGCGTTGATGATGGGATTTAGTTATCGTTTTCTAGGTGATGTTTTGTCCAATAAGGATCTAAAGCGAGTCTTTTCAGAATGACGAATCGCTATATTGCAATAGACCGTATGAAGGTTAGTATTTACGCAATTCATCTTGAATGCTGATTATTTACACAGATAAAAAGGAGCAGGGTATGCGTTTGATGTCGAATCATTGCGAGGTTCATTCAAAGCGTTTCGCGGGTCAAATGAAGCGTTATGGCAAGCTCGGTTTAACCAGTATTGGAATGATCTGTGGTGAGTCTGTTTACGCTACAGACTTTTCGGCTATGTTGGGCGCAGCGGTGGTGTCTTCTGAGAGTGTGATTGTTGGGGAAGATGATGATGACCTTAAGCTCTATCCTTATGCAAAACTAGAGTATGGTAATTTCTCCATATCAAAAGACGGAATTGGCTTGGCCTTTGAATTAAATGAAACGGACAGCTTGAGTTTTCTTCTGTCTAGCCGAGACAGTGCTTTTGACTCATCAAATGCCGCGTTGAGAGCAATTGATACACCGGATGATGCGATCGATTTAGGGCTGACTTGGAGTACAAAGACCAAATTTGCAGAATATGGAGTGTCTGGAATAACGGATGTCAGTGATACGCACAATGGTTATGAGTTGTCGTTTTCAGTAGCGAAACCCATGCGTGCCTTAGGTGGCCTTTTAAAACCGAGTGTAGAGCTGTCACTCCAAAGTGAGGACATTGTAGATTACTATTATGGTGTGAGTGCTTCAGAAGCAACCTCTGAACTGGCGGCATATAAGGGCAAGAGTGCACTTTTAACGTCTTTGGGCGTGCAGTACTTGTATCAACTGACAGACAGCTGGGTAACATTGACTTCTGTGTCATATACACATTTGGGGGCTGGCATTACAGACAGTCCTATTGTTGACAAAGACAGTGCTTGGTCAGGGGTGTTTGGTATTGCCTATAAATTTTAGATATCAATTTTAGAAAAAGAGTGCTTTATATTTAGACATAAAAAACCAGTAGTGCAGGCTAACACTACTGGTTTTGAGCTGTTTCTTAGGAACAATTTTTGCTAAGAGCCTAATAATAAGCTTAAGCTTCGTCCTGCGTCTGCATTTGCCTGCGCTTGTACAGAAACGGAGGACTGTTCTCTGATGCTTGCGGCAATTTGTTCACTTACAGCAGCGGCATAGTCAGTGTCTTGAATACGAGAGCGAGCAGCAGACTCATTTTCTTGCGCTGCTAGCAGAGAATCAACTCGACTGGTAAATGCATTTTCTGTTGCGCCGTAGTCAGCTTGCAAACTTGAAACGCTATCAATACTGTCGTCAATTGCTGTCAAAGCTGTATCTAATGAGCTTTGATCTGTAATATCTAACGAAAATAATCCCGTTCCAGTCAGTGTATTAGCAAGGTCATTGGTAGTGACGCCCAACGTTGAATCAGCATCGGCTCCAACTTGAAAGTCAATCGATCCGTCTTCGGACAGTAAATCTGTTCCTGCAAATGAAGTCTGATCGATTGTGTCTTGTATGTTAGCAATCAGTTCATCTGCTTGTTGCTGAAGCGCCTGACGATCAGAATCGGAATAAATACCATTGCCAGCTTGTACCGCTAACTCTCTTAGAGACGTAAGATCATTTGTCACCGATTCGAGTCCGCTTTGTGCTATTTGCGTTGCAGAAATACCTGAAACACTGTTTGCAACCGCTTGACCGTTTCCGTCAATCTGACTTGTAAGGCGATTCGCAATCGCAAGGCCCGCTGCATCATCAGATGCGCTGTTAATACGTAGGCCACTTGCTAGGCTTTGCGACGAGCTTGCTAAGGATTGTGTTGCACTTGAGCTCGCATAGCTTGAGCCTGAAATTCCACCGATACTCATGTATTTATCCTCCTCGCATTTGCGAAGACTAGGTTACTTTAGATTAAGTATAGTTCGGTTCAGAAAAGAACAAAAGTTGATCAGTTACATTTTAGTCACGTTTTAACATAAAGTTACATATAGCATGGAGATTCGAATCTGGCAAAGTGCTTTTGATAAAAAGAAGTCGTTAAGATATCTAATGCCTCTGATTGTTTTAAGCGCGTTTTTTTTGTTGTTTTGTCTCGAGTGTGTTCATATTTAGCAGTATGTTGCCCAGTATTTTTAGGGCTTCCAGCCGAATTTCTGGTGTTCTATCGCAGTAGTTTAATCGTAAGCAATTGCGATATTTTCCGGTCGCAGAAAAGAGCTGGCCTGGCGCCACATGTACTCCGTGTTCTTGTGCTTTTTCTGAAAGCTTTACCGCATCGTATCGTTCTGGCAGTTCGACCCATAAGACGAACCCCCCTTCTGGATAGCTTACCAGTGTGTCACTTGGAAAATACGTTTTAATGCCATTTAGCATCTTATCTCGGGCTTCTTTGTAGTGTTTCCTCATTACTCTGATGTGTTTGTCATACCCGCCTTGCCTTATAAAGTTAGCAATGGCGATTTGAGGCAGAGTAGGGCACATAGAGCTGCTAACATATTTGATATGCGTAACGTTATTTCGGTACCGACCTGGCGCAATCCAACCAACCCTGAATCCAGGAGCAAGCGTTTTTGAGAAAGAGCTGCACAACAAGACGCGGCCATCTTCGTCATAGGCTTTGATTGATTTTGGACGAGGGAATTCGTAAACCATATCGCCGTAAATATCGTCTTCAATAATGGCAATGTCATATTCTTGGGCAAGTTGGTATAAGGCCTTTTTCTTTTCTTCAGGCATCACGTAGCCAAGTGGATTATTTACAGTCGGTGTTACCAAAATCGCTTTTATTGGCCATTGGTCTAAAGCGAGTTGTAATGCCTCTATACTCATACCGTTGCTTGGGTCAGTAGGTATCTCAAGTGCTTTTAGGTCAGCGGCTTTTATGGCCTGCATAGCACCATAAAAGCCGGGCGATTCGACCGCGATGATATCCCCTCCCTTTGTGACGGCCTTTAAACACACTGACAGTGCTTCCTGGCATCCAGAGGTAATGACAATGTCATTTGGGTGTAAAATACAGCCTGATGCGGCGGTTAGCCTTGTAAGTTGCTCTCTTAGACTGTAATCCCCGCGAACATCTCCATAGACCATACCTTCATGAGGTCTATTTTTATTGAGTTCATACAGCGATTTAAGTAGCGGTTTTAATGTTTTTGACTGCATATCAGGCATGGCATGTTGTAGTTGACAAAATGCTTCTTTTTCACGACTTAAAAGCATGTTTAAAACATCTTCCCATAAAGAAACATCCAGTGGTCTTTGAGGTGGTCGCGATAATTTAGGCATGCTGATGACATGACTTGTTTCAGGAACGAAATAGCCCGATTTAGGTCGAGCTTCAACAAGCTGTTCCATTTCTAAAGTACGGTAAGCTTCTTGAACGGTTGAGATACTAACACCGTGTTCATTTGCCAATTGGCGGACGGAAGGTAATTTGTCGCCACTTTTAAAGAACCCAAGTTTTATGTGCTCTCTCAATCTGTCAGCAAGTTGTGAGTACAGTGTCATATCTCGCTCCGTGTATTAGTTTCGACCATACAATTAAATATACACCTAAATTTACTTTGTAATAAGCATACAGAAAAAGGGAAAAATAACCATACAGATTGAATTTAAGTGAACTGTATGTCGAGATGTATGCTTCTCTGAGTCTAACGAATATTTGCTTACAGCCTTAAACTGAACGAGTTCCTTAAGGGAGGTGCGAAGAAACTTTCCTTAATCATTCGTAAACGTAGAGGGGGCTATTATGCTTATTATCGCATTGTTTAACCACGTTCAGGACTGCTTCCTAAAGTATCAAACACGTAAGCAGCTTAATAATATTAGCGTATTGCAACAAAAAGATGTTGGACTTCATGCCAACGCCTTAAATGAAGAAATAGCGAAAGCAAATTGCATTGTTTTGATAAAAGAGCTGGTATTTGACGTGCCATTTTTCCACAACCGTAAACGCTATTAAGGAGGTAAGCTGTGGACGTGTCCTTAGTTTTTGCCGTTGCTGTCTTTGCTTTTATTACTTCTGTTACCCCAGGGCCAAACAATGTCATGTTGCTGGCCTCTGGGGCGCAATATGGTTTCATCAGAACATTACCACACATTCTTGGTATTGTGACGGGGGTGGCGATGTTATTACTTTGTACTTTACTCGGACTCGGGGCTCTGTTCACCTTGTATCCGGTGTTGTATTCGATTTTGAATGTCATTGGCTGTGCTTATCTACTCTGGTTAGCGTATAAAATTGCAACGTCACCCGTTGTTGAGTTAAACGAGGCGGATCACTCTTCAAGAGGGCCTTTGCGTTGGTGGGAAGCGGCGTTGTTTCAATTCGTGAACCCCAAAGCTTGGATGATGGCTCTTGGGAGTGTGAGTACATTTTCGATGCAGGGTGAGCTTTACGCTCAATCTGGAGTAATGATAATGTTGGCCTTTGCGTTACTTGGGTTCCCCGCTATTTCGATTTGGGCAGGAGCAGGAGCGAAAATACGTATTTGGCTCGACACACCTTCACGTAGGCGTATATTTAATTTGGTTATGGGTGGATTGACCGCCGCAACGTTAATTTTGATTCTAGGAAACTAAGTTGAACGATTGGTCTCTGTATTTGGTCAGAACCTGCATGAATACGCTTTATACTGGGATTACGACGGATGTAGAGCGTCGTTTTCTTGAACATTGTTCTGGTGGTTCAAAAGGGGCTCGCTATTTGCGTGGAAAAGGGCCCCTTTCTTTGGTTTGGCATGAGCAAGTCGGGTCAAAAAGTGAGGCATCAAAACTAGAGTATCGTGTCAAAAAATTATGTAAGTCAGACAAAGAGAGATTGGCAGCAGGCCTTATCTCTTTAGACGTTTTATTGAAACGGTGACGTACATCCCAGAAACAAAAAAGGGCTTGTTTTTGTCCGCCTCTCTTCGTAGCATAATTAGGGAAGTTTAGAAGACTCATTCTTTGTTTCCCGTAAGCAAAATAAAGGAGAGTGGGAGCGTGATTAGTCATATTGATCATATAGTTCTAACGGTTGCTGATGTTGAGCAATCGGTTCGGTTCTATGAGGACGTGCTAGGGATGGAAGCGGTAACCTTCAGTAATGGGCGGCGTGCTGTAAAATTTGGAAATCAAAAAATAAACTTCCATACGGCTGGACAAGAACTTAGAAATCACGCGTTGGAAGGCAGCGGAGATTTATGTCTTATTTCCGATTGGAAAGTAGAAGAGATTACGGCACATTTACAGGCCAAACAGGTAAGCATTCTCGAGGGACCTGTTGAGAAAACAGGCGCAACGAGTACGATTATATCCGTTTATTTTAATGATCCTGACAATAATTTAATTGAAGTCAGCGTGCGCTCTGAGAGTATTTAATTATCGATAGTATTGTTGTTGAGAGTGCTTATTTGTTGAGATTAAGGCTATTAAAATTAGCGCCCGTTGAGTTATTCTGTATCATTTCGCCATTGAGCCTTTAGATCGATTAATTCTTTTCGTAGCCCAAGCCAATAGTCTTGAGTACCAAACCAGGGAAAGGCTTTGGGGAAAGCTGGATCATTCCAGCGTTGGCTTAACCAAGCCGCGTATCTTACGGTTCGTTCTAGTTTGAAAGCGTCAATAAGCGCAAGGCTACGTCTATCGAATGGGTGGTGGCTTTCATACCCTTCAATTAATTCACTCAATTGCTGTTGGTGGTGTTCTTTGGCGGTAAGATGCAACCAAATATCCTGACAAGGGTACCCCGTTTGAATATCATCGAAGTCGAGTAGCACCATCCCTGTAATGGATTTCAATAAGTTAGATGCGTGGCAGTCGCCATGTATCGTTTGTCGCTGTATCGAACCTGATTGACTCATCACGTCTTTACTCATTTGCATGAGGCTATCGAATAGAGTGATAAACTCTTTCTGCAATGCATGAGGTAGGGTACTTGTTTGTGTTTTTGATACGTCACTAGGGCTTGCGAGTAACCACTTGATTTGAGATTCAATGCTTTCAATTAGCGAAGGAGACTGTCGCCCTATGAGAGGGAGTTTGGTTAGTACACTGTGGGTTTCGCCAATCAGTTCCCCTATTTGAAATAGGTCATCTAAATCTTCTGCCTCGGGCGCATTACCGATCACTTTGTTAGTCAGGCTGAGTCGAAAATTCGCATGCTCAAATAAGGTTTGGCCGTTGAATGCTAAGGGGGCGGCTACAGGCACGCCTTTTTTTTCTAGTAGTGAGAGTGCTGTGTGCTCTTCTAGAATTTGCTTATTGCTCCAGCGATCTGGCCTATAAAACTTAGCGATAAGGGCGGGGCCATCTTCCATTCCGACTTGGTACACTCGATTTTCATAGCTGTTTAGTGGGTATATTTGGTAATTAGTATATTGGTCTGATGAAGACTCAACAGCGTCGATAATAACGTCAGGAATGAGTTGTGAAAAAGGATGTTCTGAATGCATAGTGGTTTACTGCTAAGTAACAAGTGGGTTTATAGTATGAGACAAGTCGGTCGAATGAGTGGGGGCTGCTCAATAGGTAAATAGCCCTCTGTACCCACTTTTGATAAGAAGAGTGTACCATGAAAGGAATACGTTTAATTTACACTTATTGTCGCTATTGCAAATTGTCGCTATTGCAAACCTAAACGCTTTTTAAGTGTATATTCTTGAGCCTCTGTTAGCGGTGCGGCCATGCCATCATCCATGAGTCTGCGCCATGTTTTCCAAGATTTTACTGCTTCCCCCACATGGTTTCGGGTTACGTATTGTTGAACTTCAATACGAAAAGAGTTCGAGACGGCCGTCGGGTTTTGTTTGCCTATAATTCTGAGGCGTGTAAGCGAGCGCTTAAATTTGTCGTTGAGCTTTTTTACATCGGAACCTTCTTCAATCATTTGAGTTATAGATTGAAGGTGCCCGTAATAAAGGTCATAGGTTTCTGCTTCCGTGTCTCGTGACAAACGAATAGCGCGAGAGTAAGCGAACTCTGCCATCTGCCAGTCTTTGACTTTAGTACTGAGCTCTGCGAGTCGTTTGCTTCGTTCGATCGATCGAGGAGATACTTCGAGGACTGATTTTAGCGCGATTTGAGCCTGTTCGTAATTTTCAAGCTTTTCATGTGCATCGGCTAATGTGTCGTAAGCAGAGAGAAAGTGCCGACTTAAAGTAATGGTTTGCTCTAAGCTTTTTATGGCGGCGACAATGGCGCCTAATTTTAGCTCACACTGAGCAATGCCGTAGTGCGCCCATGCGAGGTTCTTGTGTTCCTTGATGATGACAAGATAGTGGGTTTTTGCTTCTTTGTAACGTTGGAGCGCGAACAAAGCCTCGCCGATTGATTTCTGGCAAAGATGAGTATACTGAGGAAGGGTTGCTTTAATTTCTTTTGCCAGTTCTATGACTTTCTCATAATCTTGATCCATTCGAGCTTTATTTAATGGCTCAAAGACTTTTTTCTGCTGACGAACTTTTCCAAGTCGTCGTATAAAGGCTTGTGGCGGAAAGGGTTTAACGAGATAGCTATCTGGTTGGTACTCTAATACGCTAACGACCGCTTCATAGGCGGTGTCCGCTGTGATCATAATGAAAATGGTAGAATGATCTAGAGAGTAGGTCTTACGAGTTGTTTCAAGAATTTGCTGGCCGTCAATCGAACCACCTAAATTAAAGTCTGATAGAACAATATCGTATTTAATGTCCAGAACACGTTTTATCGCAGATTGCCCAGAAGGCTCAATGTCTATCTTCTGGTAGCCTAGACTTGTCATCAGGGACTTAAGCATTAACCTCATTTCTCCGAGGTCTTCAATAATTAAGACTCGTTTTTTTGAGATGTTTTTATCTACTTGTGCTTTCTTCTTACCTGAATCCTGTGAATCAACCGCTTTAAACGCTGGAATATCTACATCTACCACAATCAAACACCTTAATAACGTTGCTCTTATCCCTTTATAGCATGTAGTTATCTTGCGTCCTAGTCGCTTATGTTTTAGTCGGTAAATCGATTTAATTGAATAATTATTAAAAACCTATGTAAAACAGATGGATAGGGCCATGAAAATTAATCTAAAAGTTTCATGGCCCTCGTTGTTTTGACGCTCGAATTCAATGATACGAGAGTGTTAGTGATATAAATTCGCAGTTAAAACAAAGACGTCCATATAGCCTAAATCGCCGTCACTCGGTTCGATTGCTTTTGCACTGTGAAAGAATTTTTTATCATTAAGGATAACGAATTCACCATGATCGAATGCGTGGCTAATAAAAGCTGGGCTGTTTTCACTTAAATGGACGTTAATGCTGCCTCCTTCTATGTTATGCCGTTGAATTACATAGATGCCAATTCGATCAAAACCGTCTTGATGGATACCTTCAGGGGCGACTTCTGCTTTTTGATGATCTGCGAAGATACGCAGCTGGTGGACTTCGATATGTGTGCCGTATTCGACCCCCGACATATGTTTAAAGTGTTCAAACATCTCAAGGAACATGGGATCTTCGATCACGACGCCTTCAAGTTCCTCATATCGTCTTACTACGTTGCCCTGAAAGTGGTTGATGCTTTCATCTTGAACAAAGGGGTGCGTGGGCAAATGCTCTAGGTGCCCTTGTAGAAAACAAAACCTAGAATAGCGTCGTATGCGATAGCTGCCATCGGCGTACGGATTATTCGGTAAACGGTCAAATGAGGGGGATAGGTGGTTCACGCATTGACGGGTTAATTGACCGAGCTCTAGATAGAAGGGTTCTGTGGTATGTGTTGTCTTTTTCATTCTCAAGTCCTCGTGCTAACTGGGTAAGTCGCATTCTCCAAATCTATTAAGATTGGCAACGTTAGCGAGCGCCTTGTGAGAGCAAGCTAACGTTTTGGATGACTCTGTAAGTGTAGACCCGATTCGCGCGGATCTGAAATTGAGGTTGAAAGCAGTAGTTTGTTTTTGGGACTCTAAGGTAGCAGTTTCACCAAAGCGACGCTACGTTCAGTAATATGTAGGTGGTTGTCTCTCATGGCAACCCCTGGAGTATAGAAGAGTAACTGATGCTGGCGTGCATTTTTTATAAGCGGTACGTCTAACACCTGATCTTCTCGATAGAATATCAACCATAAACGGGATGAAAGGTCCGAAGTGGTAAACAATACCGATAGAAAATCTCTTTCGCTTTCTGACCAGTCTTCATTTGACATAGGTCGTCCAGCTTCATTGACCCATTCTACTTTATCTGACTCTTTATATTGATAAAGCGGGTCGTCTTCCAAAAATACTTCTGCAAGTACAGGGTAGGCTTTTCTCAAGTTTAATAGCGTTTTGATCGCGCTTTGTAATTGCTCTCTTTCATCGCTATTTTGCCAACCTAGCCACGTCGTTTGATTGTCTTGGCAATAGGCATTGTTGTTGCCGTGTTGGGTGTGCGATAGTTCATCACCTCCCAAAATATGAGGAGTGCCTTGACTCAAGAGTAGTGTTGCTAAAAAACACAGCTGTTGGTTTAGCCTTTGCGCTTTAATGCGGTTGTCTGAAGTGGGTCCTTCAACACCAAAGTTCTGGCTGATATTATCGCCATGACCATCGCGATTGTTCTCCATATTCGCATGGTTATGGCGTCTGTGGTAAGAGACCAAGTCATGCAAGGTGTAGCCATCGTGATAACTGATGTAGTTTACCGAGTGTAATGCACACTTATAGCCTTTGTGGAATACATCACGAGAGCCCATAAATCGTGTTGCGAATTCGCCAACAATTCCTTCATCACCGCGCCAAAAGCGTCTGACTATGTCTCGATACTTGTCGTTGCACTCTAGAAAACCTCGTGGAAAGTTACCGACTTGATAGCCGTTCGGGCCGATGTCCCAAGGCTCCATGACTAAACAGGTTTCACTTAATACAGGGTCTTGTAAAATGGCTTGCAACAGTGGAGAAGTTGATGAAAAGTCGTGTTTTTCCCGTCCTAAGTCGACCCCTAGGTCAAATCTGAAACCATCTACGCCCATGACATCAACCCAGTAACGCATGCTGTCGCAGATCAATCGCACTGCTGCTGGATGGTAGGTGTTTACACAGTTCCCACAACCTGTGTAGTTCAAGTATTCGCCATTTTCGTGACGATAATAACGTGCGTTATCGAGTCCTTTGAAGCTGAAACTCGCTTGATCTAACTCGCTTTCAGCGGTGTGGTTGTAGACAACATCGATAATGACCTCAAAACCTGCTCTTTTGAGTGACATAATCATTGTTTGACACTCAATGACAGGGTCTTCTACCGCGTATCTGTGGTCTGGTGTAAAAAAGTTAATTGGGTTGTAGCCCCAATAATTTTGTAACCCTAATTTTTGTAGGTGCCTTTCATTGGCAAATGCAAAACAAGGCATAAGTTGAATGGTTGTAACCCCAAGCTCTTTTAGATGAGAAATACCTTGTTCCGAGACAACGCCTAAATAAGTGCCTTTTAACTCTGGAGAAACTTCAAGGTTCTTACTAAAGCCTTTTATGTGTAGCTCGTATAAGCTCCGTTCTGCACCTTTAACGCTAACTCTAGCGGGTGCATCGTCTGGTCGCGTGATTGTTTTGACTATTGATTTTGGGACGTAGTGAGCGGTATCAATAGGATTGAAATGCCCATCAGAGTACATAGCTGACAGGTCTGGATGCCACTCTAATGTGCCTGTAAGAGACTTGGCATAGGGGTCAATCAGTAGTTTATGCCGGTTAAACATGAGCTGGTCTTTTGGTGAAAAGGTGCCTTCTGCGCGAAACCCATAATGCTGCCCTTCCTTAAGGCCAAGAACTTCCATATGCCATATACCACGATGATGTGAAACAAAGGGTATAACATGCTCTTCTTCATCATTCTCGTTAAACAAGCAAAGGTATATTTGGGTAGCGTCTTCTGAAGCGACAGCGAAATTCACGCCTTCATCCGTGACATTCGCTCCTAGTGGGAGCGGGCTGCCTGATCGAACTAACGGAGCTAATGGCATAATGCTCTCCTATTGGCAGATTTGACAGAATTTCGCTGATTCACTTTTTTCCCCATTTGACAGTTAGCTCTCAGTTCACGGATAAAACTAAGATTTCCATTTATAGATTACAGTTGAAAGTGGTGGAATATCGAGCATGACACTGTCGTTTCTACCGTGGTTTTCAATGCTTTCAGCCTCAAGCGTTTGTGCCGTGTGGAACCCACTTCCACCATAGATAGAGGCATCAGTATTTAAAATCAGGTCATAGCGCCCTAATTTTGGCGCACCTATCCGGTAACCTTTGTGAGGTGTTGGTGTAAAATTCACAACAACGATCAGTAATTCATCTTTTGCCTTAGATTGCCTTACGTAAGCAAGAATGGAGTTTTGACTGTCATCATAAGAAAGCCATTCAAATCCTTGATAATCGTGATCTAGTTGCAGCGCAGGCTCACCGGTATAGAGGTGATTTAAGTCTTTGACCAGTGTTTGTAGCCCTTTGTGGTAATCGATATCGAGCAAGTGCCAGTCTAGGGATCTAGTGTGGCTCCATTCTTGACCTTGAGCAAATTCGTTCCCCATAAAGTTTAGTTTCTTACCGGGGTGAGTAAACATGTAGCCATTGAACGCCCTAAGGTTTGCAAACTTCTGCCAGCCATCGCCGGGCATTTTGTCGATCATAGAGCCTTTTCCATGAACCACTTCGTCATGTGAAATAGGCAGCATAAACTGCTCATTAAAGGCGTATACCATGGAGAAGGTGAGCTCACCCTGATGGTATTGACGGTGAATCGGGTCTTTCTTCATATACTCTAAGGTATCGTTCATCCAGCCCATATTCCACTTGAACCCGAACCCTAGGCCGTCCATATAGGTCGGTTTAGACACGCCTGAAAAGGCGGTAGACTCTTCTGCAACTGTGAAACAACGTGGGTGGTTCAAGTAAACCGTCTCATTCAGTTGTTTCAAGAACGCAATCGCTTCGTAGTTGTGATTGCCGCCATGAACATTTGGAATCCATTCGCCGTCTTCGCGTGAGTAATCCAGATACAACATGGATGCAACCGCATCGACTCGCAGGCCGTCAATATGGTATTCCTCTAACCAGAAATTTGCGTTGCTGATTAGGAAGTCAACGACGTGTTCTTTACCAAAATCGTAGATCAAAGAGTTCCATTCGGGGTGCCAGCCTTTTTTCGGGTCTTCGTACTCGTACTGATGGGTTCCATCAAAGTTCGCGAGCCCATGGCTATCGGATGGGAAATGCGCTGGAACCCAATCCATAATGACACTGATTCCAGCTTGATGGAATGCATCGATTAACGCTTTGAATTCGTCTGGTGTGCCGTATCGAGACGTTACCGCGAATAAGCCAACAGGTTGATAACCCCAAGACCCATCAAACGGGTACTCCATAACAGGTAGCAGTTCTACGTGCGTATAACCCATTTCGACAACATACGGTACAAGTTGCTCTTTCAACTCTAGATAAGTAAGCGACTCGTTGTGCTCTTTCTTTCTCCAAGAGCCGAGATGTACCTCATATATACTGACCGCTTCTTCGTAAATATCTGATATAGGTCGCGACATCCAGCTTTCATCATTCCAGTGGTACTGGGATTCCTGTACGACACTGGCAAATGAAGGAAATTGCTCGATTCGTTTTGCAAAGGGATCGGTTCTATGTGGCAGTAGGTCGCCTGATTTTGCTCTGATTTCAAACTTATATTTCGCGCCATCTCGGACATCAGGAATGAAGAGTCGCCATACTCCGTCGCCATTGCTCGACATCGGATGGATACGGCCGTCCCAGCCGTTAAAGTCGCCCACGACGTATACTGAACGAGCTGCGGGGGCATAGACAGCAAATCGAGTTCCATCGATCGCTAGAGAATCCGTTACTGGCGCACTTTGAAACAGAGCGCCTTCTTTTTGGTAAAGGGTTGCTTTGTGATGCTCAGGATCAGCAAACGTTGCTTGATTAAACTGATAAGGATCGACGAAGGTTGCAGTATTGCCGTCTGAGAATGTGATTCTGAGACGGTAGTGGAAAAACGTTTTTTTATCCGACCACTGACAAGAGAACAGTCCGCTGTCAGTGTTTAAATTCATTTTCCCAATGACTGAGTCTGCGTCGATTGCAAGTACATCGATCGCGACGGCATCAGGTCGCCAAACGTTAAGTTTCAAGTCTTTTTCTTCAGTCCAGTGTAGGCCAAGGAATCCGAAAGGGTCGGAACAGCGGGCATTTACAATGTCTTCAAACAGATCCATTTACTTCTCCAACCTGAGATTTATTATTAGATGTATCCTATATAGCGATTTTGACGCACCACACTTTAATCGTTTTTACGCTTGGTGTTGTTGGCTGTGTTGCTTACTTACTGCCCAGCGAAGGTATTGTCCTACTTTGCTTGGGGTAAGTTGTGCGAACTCGTCTAGCGCTATTTCTTCCGTGCTTTGCTCTGGATGCTTTTGCTTCACTTCTTTAGCTCTATCATGCGCAGCTTGTGAAACAAGAACGGGTAAATTCACCTCGCTCAATAGAATATTTCCTTTGTGCTGCTCGCAGAACTGAATAAATGCATACAGAGCTTCAAATATAAGGCTCTTATACCAGCTAGGGTGAATGTCTGATGTCAGTGATTCTACGAGTAAGGCGAAGGTATCTTCACCGGGCGTCATCGAACTCAGCGTGCGTTTGCAATCCAATATGGTATTACTCTGTGTGTCTCCGAACACAATGTATTGTGCGTGACTAAGAGAATCCCACAGTTGCGCCAGCATGTCTTCTGGTAATTTCGTGATGAGCCCTTGCTCTGTTCGCCAATCGAACCAATCGACGTCCTTCATTTTGACATCGGTGCTATTAACACTTTGATTGTAGCGGAGTTTTGTTGCTACGTGGGTAAAGTCCTCATGTTTCTGTATCAATACGGCTTTCAGTGCTTGATATAGCGCATAAGGGGTCGCACTCGCAAGAATATCAATAGAGGGTCGTGTATCTTCCGAATCAAGTTGACGAGCACACAGTAGCGCTAAGCTATGAATTCGAATGGTACGGACACCATCAAAATACTCAGGGTGGATTTTTATAAGCGCGCCAGCAATTGAGATAATTTCATGGTGTAAGACCATGGTTAGGCTGGAGGACGACGCATGGTGTATTAAGTCTAAAATTTCTTTTTGATGCAATGGCGATGAGATGTGAGTTTCGTTCTCTTGAGAATCGCCTAATACCAGTACTCGTTGGCGCACGGTAATGTCCGCGATATAGGTCGCCAAATCCGTCGACGGTTTAATCATCAAAGAAAACAACCTTCTAACCGAGTACCAATCACCGTGTAAAAGCGCTTCAACGTAGACTGAATCCATCACCTTATAGGCCGTAACTGCTGGCATCGAGTTCGGGATGGTATTCATTAACGCGCGTCTATGCCCCAACTCTACTAGCGTTTCGATTGCTAAGGGGAGAGGAGGGGTATCCAGAAGCTTCGACAAAAGCGAGTCAGTATTAAGGTCATATAAATGGGAGCAATCCACCTCGGTTACGGTACGGTCAATAGGCCAAGGCTCTTCACTCACGACAAAACGTGCGCCTAATTGACGATCTTTCGTTGGTTTTATTGTCATAGACCGCCTAGAACCAGACTTGAATGCATTTTTCGCTGATTGAGGCGTGACATGAAACTCATCACATTCGTGATTTTGTAACTGGCGGATAAAGTCTAATAACTCTGAGCTGTTTGGCATTTCACACATTGCATCATCGATGAGCACTGTAAATACTGCGTTTGCTGGGTAATACCAGTGCGAATCAATGATTTTTAACTCATTCTGAATGTGTTCTTTAAACAGGGTTGGGTCTGTTTTTGTGTAGTCTTTATCTTCATTTTGAATCCACGAAAGACAAAGGTAGTTCTGGTCATTAATAGTGAAAGGCTGAGAAGTCGCTAAGCTGTTTAATGCACGTGAAGGTCGGCCCGTTAGGCCGAGGTTGTCCGAGGCGCCAAGATAGTGATAAAGCTCTATTAATTGTTCCGAGCTTATGACACCAACGGGGGCAATTTCATCAATGGTTTGGCATAGGCAACCTGCTTGCACCAGTTGCTCTTTTACTTTTTCATTCTTAGCTAAGACCACCATCGAGGTAGAGACGGATTTTCTATTATGCTGTACTTTATGTAAACCAAGAGGGTCCAAGTCATCCGTCGTGATGAGTTCTTCGTCAATCATTTTGCCGACCAAATATAGGCTTTGCGCCCATACTAGGGGGAGATTGTCGTTTGGTAGCCGCTCTTGAGAACCTGGCTTCTCTTTTTCCGCAAGAATCTTGTCTTCTGGCACATAATAGAGTTCAGGGAGGAGTCTTTCTCCATCCCTTTCAACCATTAACTCTTCGAGCTTATAGCGGTAGAAATTGGCACTCTCCCAGTCTCTAGCAAAGAGCCTATCAATATATAGATAGGTATAAAATAATGGCCATTCGGATTCTATGTGTTCGAAGTTAATCAGCTCATCGTGTTCGTAGTAAATTCGACTGTGATCTTCTATCACGGTTTGGTGACCGTCTAGTAAGAATCGCTTACAGCCGTAATTTCCACCCAGTTTATCTAAGATTTCTTTTCGTGTTTTTCGCGTGAGCTTTTCATCGTTTAACGCAAAGGCAGGAAAACTGATGATGCTTAGCAGCGCGCCATCGACTTCTTTAGAGCGTGATTCTTTAGGCAGAAGTGATTGCAGAACGGAACCTGCCCGAGCGACGGCATCTGCGAAAGAATGTATAACGGCCCATTCAGGGCCGTCATTTCCAAATAGATTGAGGCCATCTAAAGCCTCCATCGCCGCCTTTGCCATTCCTACAGAGCTGGCATTTATTTCAGCTTTACCGTTATTTACTTTGTTGCCTCGTTCCCAAATACCGTAATCGGGCGTGCGATAGGTCCGAGAGATGTAGTAAATGAGGTTCTGTATGAAGTTCAGCTCTTCGCGATTATAGATGAGCTTGCTTCCAGCTTTTGTCATTTGTGCGAGCGTTAGTAAATAGAAACTTGTGGCATCAATTTGAAGGTGACCCCACGCGTCATCCGCAACGACTTCTAGCCCAGTCTTCGTGTCGTATTTCGCGTGTAAAGAATCGATCGGATCTAAGCTGTGTTTAAATGCTTCTACTTTCGGTGATTGACGCATCATTGCAAATAACAAACCGCGCATCATTTTAATGCACGTATATTCTAATTCGTGCGCTCGTTTGTCGGGATTTGAGGCTCGTTTGTAAGCCAAGTAAAGGGCCCACACCGCTTGAATACTGTATACATTGTCTCGAACCCATGCGTCCGTGTAGTCACCGTGGTTATTGACACTGGTGCTAGCGGGAAAAAGGCCTGTTACAGGGTGTTGACGAGATAAAATGACATTTTTAATGTGGTGATATAGAGAATCAAGCTTGCTCTGTGTATCTGACGCCATTAAGTGATCCCTTAATTACAAGTTGCGAATTCTAAAAACGTATTGTTTATTAATTTAGTTGTGAAGTGTTAAGTCCCTATGAATCGCGACGGTCCGTTTACATAAAAAGTTGAGTAAGCACTGAAAAATTAGGTGACTTAAAGTACGCTAATTTGTCTGCAATAATCGCGCCTTAAAAGCCTAGATTTTTATGGGGCTTAAAGCAAACGCTTCCTTTCTTTATATTCACTTAAATTTAGCAGAGATTCGAATGTTACGCATAATGGTTGAATGGCATCTGATTTCGTTCTCGTTATGCCGTGTTTTGCACAGCCTTCCTTAACCTGAAAAGATCAAGAATTAAGAAGGCCTTGATAAGTCGTAAAGAGGAGATCAAGGAGAGCCCTAAGAAGGGCTTTCTTGTTTTCTATGTTCGGTATTGCGCAACGACGCTGCTAAGTTCTAGCGCGCATTCCTCTATGTGATTCACGGACGTTTCTATTGCGATAGAGTTGTGTTGTGTTTGGTCGCATACATTGCCGATATTGTTTAACGTGGTATTTACTGTATTTGAAATATCATATTGGTTGTCTGAACCTGCTTTGATCTGCGCGTTTAGTTCAGAAATGGTTAATACACCCTGTGCTATATCATTAAAGGCCGTTTCGGCCTCCGACATTCTTTCGGCTCCTATGTTTGCCGTATCTTGTGCTTTTTCCATAATATCAACCGTGTTGAACGTCTGGTTTGTAAGCTGCTCAATTAAACGTCCAATTTCCCCTGCAGCATGTTGAGATTGCTGGGCAAGTTGTCGTACTTCGTCGGCAACAACGGCAAAACCGCGACCTTGCTCTCCTGCACGGGCGGCTTCTATAGCAGCATTTAACGCAAGTAAATTGGTTTTATCTGCGACTTCGGAAATGATGCTCAAACGGTCGTTTATATGTTTAACGTCTTCCCTTAGCTGCTGAAATTGCGTGGCGGCTTCACCGACTTCTGATGAAAGGTTTTGAATATCTGCATTGGCTTCATGCATGGTATGAAGGCCGCTTTTTGAATGCTCTCCAAGGTTATTTGCCGCAAGGTTAGCTTCTTCTGCGATGTTGAGTATCTGATTCACTGATTCCATGACATTGGCCATGGAATCAATAGCACTTTTCGTGTCTTTTTGCTGTGTGTTTACGCCGTCCGTCGTGGCCAATGTGGCTTTATTTGTTTCTATTATGACATTGTCTAATGCTTGGCTGGTGTTCCCTATTTGGCGAACAATGGCGCGGAAACTGGATACCATATGATTAAATGCATCGGCCATCTCACCCATTTCGTCGTGACCATCAAATTCAACTCGTTGAGTGAGGTCTCCTGATTGTTTTACGGAACGCATAGTATCGCAGAGTTTGGTGATTCGAATAGTGACAAGGCTAATGATCGTCAAGGCGGTTCCGCCTATTACGATGGTTAATACTGCGACAAGTATCCCAAAATCAATCAATGCGCTTTTAAATGCATCATAGACAATATTCATACTGGAAACCGCAACAAGCCTATAGTTGCCATTCAACTGGTGTTCGCTAAGTAGTTTGGAAGCAATGAGCACCGACATGGGTGATGCCCCGTTAGGTGAGGCAATGTCAGCAATACTTGGGTTTAGTGCAAAGTTAACTGACTGAAACGATGTATTTTCAATCCATGATGGGGCATAAATGGTTTTCTTATCTTTACCAAGTAGGACGTATCCAGATTGAGTAGGGGGATGGAGTGCTTCGACTTTTTGGATTAGCTCTTTCTCATTAACAGAAGTTAGGCCTGAGGCCGCAGCATCAACCATTACCTGTGTTTGATTTAATAAACTCTTAAGATTGGTTTGATAGAGTGAGTATAAAGATACAAAAATTAACGCGGCGGTGCCGAGTGACATAAGGCCAATAATCGCCCAGAGCTTGTATTTGATTTTTACATTGTTTACACGCTTGATCATATAGCCTCCTGCAACAGTCCTTTACATTCTACGGGGAGTTGTAGGGGATTAGTAACGTCTAAGGTTGATTTATGTCAAAAAAACGGTGGTTAGATTACAGACGGTGACATTGACGACTTTCTGGAATTTAGCCAAAAGAGTTCTATTTTAAAATAATTGAATAAGAATGAATTACGTAATAAAGTTGAAAGCTATGTGTGCTTTAGTAAGATTACATTACATTTTTGTTATGGCTTTGGTGTCATAATCTTTGATGTTATTCCACAATCAGATCAAAAAGAGATTATTTAAGATGTTTAAGCCTTGGAAGTTTGGTGTCGCACCGGCTTGTTTTGTTTTATGTGCTGTGTTGTTTTCTGTGTGGCCCGAACTCGACTTATATGTGAGTGGACTGTTTTACGATTCTGCAACGTCGAGCTTCCCTGCTAACGACAATTCATTTGTGAAATTTATCTATTGGATTTTTAAAGAGATGCCCGCTGTCATCGTCCCTGTATTGTTGGGGTTGTGTGTGTTGACGTTATTCAAAACTGGGCCTGAGTGGAGCAAAGCCCACAAACGTAAATGGTATTTTATGCTTGCGTTCTTATTGGTTGGCCCTGGTATTATTGTTCACACTGGTTTTAAAGACAATTGGGATCGTGCACGTCCACGTCATGTCGTAGAGTTTGGTGGTAGTAAACAGTTTACGCCACCACTGGTTGTCAGTGATCAGTGTAAGAAGAACTGCTCATTTGTGAGTGGCCACGCCGCCATGGGTTTTGCATTTATTGCACTCGGTTGGGTATTAAAGAGTCGTCCTTGGCTTTTCTTTGGGCTTGGCTTGGGTCTATTTGTGGGTGGAATAAGGGTCCTTCAAGGAGGGCACTTTTTGAGTGATATCATTTTTAGTGGGTTTATATGTTACGCAAGCGCATGGGTAATGGCGCGTTGGATAATCGATACTTGCCCGCTGGAACGGAAAAAACGAGAAGCTGAAACTGAAAAAATGCAGTCCAATGCTGTTTAAACTCATGTGACACCGCATAATTCCATGTAACAATCTCATGTAACGTGTATATTGCTTCAGCTCTAATCCATTGATTTGGCGTGATCGTCTGATGCGCTATCCAATCTAGGCCGCTATTTTTTGCTTGATCTACTTTCCCTCTTTAGCACGTCGTTTTTATCGTCGACTATTTTACCGGGCGGCTCGGAAGCGCTGCTGCTTTATTTGACTCAGACGTCGACCTATTCGTTGATAGCGCTGTGGGTTATCGCAAGTGTCGGGAATACGTTAGGGGGGTTAACGAACTGGTTATTAGGACGTTATTTGTATCGGTTTAAGGAACATAGACTTTTTCCAATTTCTAGCACACAACTTAATAAAGCGACACACTTCTTTCATAAGTACGGTACAGCATCCCTTTTATTCAGTTGGCTTCCTATAATAGGTGACGCATTGTGCATATTAGCAGGCGTCTCCAGAGTGAGACTTTTCATTTTCTTTGTTCTTGTTTTGTTTGGTAAATCTGCTCGGTATGCCATACTCTTATTGGGTGTAGAGTATCTTTGATTAGTCGAGGTGTGAAAGAGTGGGTGATCTAAAGCATGTATTTTGCTGGAGTGCGGCGAGCTTGGCTTTACTAAGCTTAGTCGGTTGTTCTTCTTTGACAGGAACCTCAAATGTTCTCTCGAATGCGGAATTGCAAAATCATGTAGCGGCTCACGCCACAGAAATAAATACCATCAAACCTCAGATGGAAGAATTGGAACGAGAGCAAGCCCTTCTAAAAGAGGACTTAGTTGACCTTGAACAGAAGATAGCTAAGCTACAGCGATCGCCAGTGGTGCAAAGTGCTAGCGATACGACGAAAAAAGCAGGGATGAAGGCTTCACCAGAAGAGGAGGTGTATTCGAGTCGAAGCGAACCTGTTGTCGCGGATTTTAAGTCTGGTCGAAATGCGTCAGGGAAAGGTATGTCTACCAAAGTAACCTCTATGTCGTCTAATCAGTACTCAGGTCAGTTCTACGGCGTTCAATTGGCGGCTTACGCGAGTAAATCTCTAGCGATGAAAGGCTGGCAAAAAATTAGTCGTGCAAATCCGATAGATTATGTCGATACAGCCCCTCTTATTAAGCGCCATACGATAAAAGGAAAAGTGTATTATCAGCTGAAAGTTGGGCCATTTGTTGAGCGGTCGTACAGTGTTGATTTTTGCAATATGCTAAAACAGCAACGTGCTCAAACCTGTCTTATTACTCGCTACGATGGCGAGCCTTTTTTGAGCCCTTAGCCTGCAATCTTAGGGAGCCACCCTTCTAGAATAGAATCGATAGAATATTTGTGGGCATCCAATGAGCTCAATTGAAAACGCGTACTGTTTGCTCCGGGACCATGGCATTGATACTCGTTAAATCGTGCGTCACATTCAGGTAAAAAATAGATCTGATTACCATGTTTGTCTTTCCCGCCCATTTTATCCCAACCATAGATATGGTCGCCCATAAAACACCGGATAAAGGTTGTTTTTCCAATTGCATTTGGGTCGGCATATTTACCATCGGAAAATGAGGTGGTTGGGTGCCAAGGTCTCCCTAATGCATAGCTTTGTATTGGGATATCCGCGCTTTCTTTAACGAGCTGGCAGTCAAGAAATGTGAGGCCGAACTCCTGATCTAGTGGTGTGCTTGGGGCGGTGAGATACCCCATACTTTTTAAACTTGTTGGTGTATTTCGTGCGACGACTGTGCATTGATCAAATACCGCATTGCCGTTTCCAAAAATAAAATCGATATTACCTGTAATATCACACTGGTAAAAATAGCTTCTTGAACCCTTTACAAACAAGGTGTCTTGAAAGCCTTGGAGTCTAACATCATCAATAATGCATCTGTCGCAATCGTTCCCCAATAGAAGTGCGACGGCTTGAGTATGTTTTACTCGGTCGTTAGAATCGAGTGCCAGTAAAGCATTATTTATATAATCAAAGTCATTGCGTATCGTTAGCGATGTTAGGCTGCAATCTGTTGCGTTTATCATGAGTGTTCTGCTGCCAAGCGTACTAATGAGTTCACCGCTGTTATTAAGTTGTCCCGCGACCATGCTTCCTGTAATAACGGTATTTTTTTTGCCTGCTCCTACTAGGTGTACATTGTTCCGAGTGATATTGAGTCGTTCTTCATAGACCCCCTCATCAATATGTATTGTGAATGGGCGATTGTCATCAGGAGCACTTTGCAAAGCGTGGGTTATGCTTGAAAAAGTACTCGGTTTACGTGATTGGGAGACATGCGCGCTGTAGTGTGTTTTACTCATTTCATACTCTTCCTAAGACCTTTGCACGACTACTACGCATTTCTATGCCGGGTGAAAAAATAGATTCGAAATGCGTATTTATAGTTTATAAACTCCGCTTTTACGTCTATTTATACCTTGTCTATTTATGCCTTCGCTGTGACTTCCTGCTGAGGTCTTGTTTTATTTCCGGTGCAATTAAACAGAATAATAGAAGAGAAAACAGAGTATTTAAACTGATATTTAAAACGGCGTTTCAAATATTTATATAAAGGTGAGATAAATCGATAGGTAGGTGTGTTTTAAAACAAAGCGGGACGAGCTGCGCGCCCCGCTTTGTTTTTAGTGCTTTGTTTGTTCTAGCGATTTCGTTAGTTTGCGCTTTTCGCATTGTAGCTGCGGTTTGTGATAACGAAAATGATTAGGAACACGACAAGGCCAATAGCGTTTACAGCAATAGGAAGATGTGGCCAAAGCATAGCGCCAGACGCGGCCAGTGTCACAATACGAGTGAGAATGTTCAGCTTGTCTTCAAGGTAGCCTTCCATTGCTGCGACTAGAGCATATAGACCAAAAATTCCGAAAATGGTTAGCTTTAACAACTCTAGTGGCTCACCACCAATGAGAGGGGTATAGGCCATCATCAATGGGATGATATAGAGCCCTTTCGCGAGTTTCCAAGCGGTCACGCCCGTGCGCATTGGAGGGGTTTTTGCTATTGCGGCAGCAGCGAAAGCGGTGAGACAAACCGGCGGAGTGACATTACTGTCTTGGGAAAGCCAAAAGATAATCATATGAGCCGTTACTAGAATCATTGCGACGGACTCAGCTCCCAACGCTTGATCCATTAGCATGCTTTTAAAGTCTGCAGGAACTTGAGAGACCAGTGCTTGGGCTTGCTCAATAGGCATGCCCTGCGTAAGTGTACCTAATACGCTTGGATCAACCAGCATGAAAATCGCTGATGCGGCTTCAGGTAATTGCCCCGACGCAATTTGATCAACGAGCTGGCTTTCTGCAATGAGGTTAAAAATGGCCGGTGCTGATAAGGTTCCTAACACGATATACGATGCAGTGACAGGCAAGCCCATGCCTAAAACGAGTGATGCGATAGCAACAAGAATGATCGTCCAAAGTAAGCTTCCTCCAGCCCAATCAGTGATAAGAAGAGAGAAGGTATTACCGACGCCCGTGGTGCT
Organism: Marinomonas mediterranea MMB-1; assembly: GCF_000192865.1. NCBI lineage: Bacteria > Pseudomonadati > Pseudomonadota > Gammaproteobacteria > Oceanospirillales > Oceanospirillaceae > Marinomonas > Marinomonas mediterranea. The sequence continues at coordinate 3,431,258 of NC_015276.1, read as the reverse complement.
AATGACGTTTACCACAAGACCAATCCCAACTAATAGGACTGCTGTTGTAGACATGTTTTTGGCGCCTTGTGCCATCGCATCTAATATCGCCAACGGTCCCATTCTGTGTTGCTTCGATAGCCAAGATGCGGCAATAACCGATAAAATACTAATGCCAGCCGCATAAGTTGGTGTAAAGCCTTGAATGAGCAAGGTAACTAAAACGGCGAGCGGAATGGCATGATGCCAGCCTTCTTTGAGAACGTCTTTTATCGATACACCGTCATCGTCAGTTGATGTCACGTTGCTTCGTTTTGCTTCTACTCTGACAAAAAACGCAACAGACAAAAAGTAAAGTAGAGCGGGGATGGCTGCAACACCAATAATAGTGACGTAAGACACCTGTGTATAGGATGCCATTATAAAGGCACCTGCGCCCATAACTGGAGGCATCAGTTGACCGCCCGTTGAGGCTGCGGCTTCGATTCCTGCTGCAAACCTTGCAGGGAAACCTGCGCGCCTCATAAGAGGAATGGTGATGACACCAGTTGAAACAGTGTTAGCAACAGACGAACCGGAAACAGAGCCCATAAGTCCTGAACCTAAGACCGCTACAAATCCAGGGCCTCCGATCATTTTGCTGGCTAGGGAGCGAGATAATGTGATGATGAATTCACCTGCGCCAGATTTTACTAAAAAGGCACCAAACAGAATAAACATGAAGACAAAACTCCATGAAATTCGTGAAATAGAGCCGAACATACCGTCGGTACTGAAGAAGCTTCGATAGAGCAGTGTTTCTAAGCTTAATCCTGGAAAAGAAAACGCTCCACTAATCCATTGTCCCCACAGTACAACGTAGGAGAGTGCAACGAGTATGAGTGATGGTATGAACCAGCCGGTTGTACGTCGGATCAATTCTAAGGAGAGAATGATAGCAATCGACGAAAAAATCCAATCGCCCGTGGAAAAGACCACTCCCCGTTCGTACAGTGCGTCTTCAAACAGTGCAATATAAAACACCGTTGCGATTAGCAATAAGACAATTAACGAATCAATCGCAAAGGCAATTTTACTGTTTCTAAGCGACGGATGAGCGGGAATAAGCAAAGCACAGAGAGTGCCGAAGCCTGCAAAGTGGAAGGCCGACACCCAAAGTTCTGGGAGGGTTCCTAATGTGTTGATATAAATGTGTGCAATGGCAAGGAAAATACTAAATCCGAATACAACACGATTTATAAGAGGGGTATTTCGATGTTGTGTTTCGAATTCTTCCAGATTTACATCTTGGTCAATATGGCTATCCGCCGATGTGTTTGGAGACGACATACGTATTGTTCCTAACTTGGGTCGTGGTTTTTTAGAGAGGCAAGTCTCTGCCTGCTACAAAAAATGGTGTTACAGAAAAAGCGTGTGATAGAAAACTTTATTAGAAAATAATCTGTCAGTAAGCCCATGATTGACATGGGCTTACTGACTATTAAACCCTTTGTCGATAGGTTCAATATCGACATTCGGCTTAGCCTTAATCACAGATTGGCTTTTTATACGCCGACATTTCAGGGCTTAGTTACAGCTTCCACAAACTCTAATTAGCAATAAGTGAATCCGGTATTTCAATACCTTGTTCCTTATAGTAGCGTGCCGCACCTGGGTGCAGAGGCACTGGTAATCCAGCAATAGCCTTGTCAATAGACATGACTGATGTCGCTTTGTGGATTGCGCTGAGGTAAGGCAAGTTTTCGTACAAAGATTTTGTTAGCTGATAAATATCTTCTTCCGATGTATCGGCTCTGGTCGCCAAAAAGTTAGGCTGGGCGATGGTATTAATCGCTTTTTCCTGGCCGGGATAAGTGTTTGCAGGAATCACATAACGAGTCCAAAGGTCATAACTGCCATTGGCCTCTTTCATTTGCTCATCGGTGAAATCCAATACTTTTACTTTATTCCCCATTGATGCATACAAGCGAGTAACCGCACTGACAGGTACTCCGGCAGGGGTGTTCATGCCTTCGATGTTGCCGTTTTGCATCGCGTCTGCACTTGGGCCATAACCCATAAAGGCTAGAGAGAATTTATCAGGGTCGATGTTTAGTCCGCTTAAAAGCTGTCGACCAGACCCTTCAGTACCAGAGTTTTTCTTACCAATGGAGAACTTGTTATTCGAGCCTTCAAGGTCTTTTAGGTCTGCTACGGTGCCAGTTTTAGCAAGGTTTTTTCGTAAAACAAAGTGTTCTACGTTTTGCCAAAGCATACTGACAGAGCGAAGTTCAGTTTGTTTGCCCGCTTGTTTTAGTGGGCCTTCTCCATTCCACGCCCAAGCACCGTATAAACCTTGTAAGATCGCAAATTGAGCCTGGTTTTCACGAAGGAGCTTTACGTTTTCACCTGATCCAGCTGAACTGATGGCCGACAACGACATACCAAATTTAGGTTGAAGTTTTACCTTACTCAATGTTGCGATGGCGACGCCAACTGGGTAGTAAGTACCGCCAGTTGAGGCCGTTGCTAAGATGTAGTCTCTGTCAGCTGCGTTCGCTGTCACCGTGGCACCTGACATGGTCGCGACGGTTAGGCCTGCAATAAGTGACTTTTTTAAAGAATTCAGTTTCATTTTATTATTCTCCAACTTATTAAGGTTAAAACAGGATTTTTAGCGGTTTACTTGTATCAGTGAACTTCTATTCGTGAACCTTTATTAATGTTCCTTGCCCCGTTGTCCTTTGTGTCCTGATGGAACACTGAGCCTTATTAAAGGCTTTCATGCCCAAAATTACAACCCATCATAAATTTTGCTAATGAGGGCTGCCTATTTGATGTTTAAAAATCGCTATGTAGCGTTGTCGGTATGTCTTTAGATCTCAACAGTAAACGTCATCTTGATCAGTTTTTTTCTTATGGCATAGCCGTTTGTAAGACTTGTTCGCAGCTTCGTTAGCCTATATTGTAGAGACGATTCTCTTATAGGTTAGCTAGGCATTTAAGAATATGCACCAGATAAAGGTCGTGTTATTTGACTTAGGAAATGTATTGGTCGATTTAGGTGATAAAAGTCGAATTGCGTCGTTCTTAAATACAGATGATACGTTGGAAGTAATATGGCGTAAATGGCTTACCTCAGAGGCCGTTGCCAAGTTCGATTCAGGCAAAATAGGGCTCGATGAGTTTGTGAACCAATTGATGAATGAAGTCGGTCATCATGGAGATAAGAGCCAGTTTAAAGAAGCCTTTGTGGCCTGGCCAAATGGTTTGTTTGACGGCGCAATAGAGCTTGTAAAGGCTGTACCCAGTCACTTTCATAAAGCGATCTTGTCTAATACAAATGCAGCGCATTGGGGACGCCTGATGGATGAAATGGGGTTGTCTAGTCAATTTGACAGTTACTTTGCCTCTCATCAAATGGGTCTGGTTAAGCCGGATCGCTCATCTTATTTACATGTAATAGATGCGTTAAACGTATTGCCGCAAGAAATTCTATTTATGGATGATAACAAGCTAAATATTGATGCGGCGCAGGGTCTTGGTATTAATGCCTTCTTAGTGCGTGGTGTTCAAGAAGCCAAACGTTGCTTGCAGGATAACAATATCCTATCGTAAGAAACGATTTATATAGACTAAAGTGTAATAGTGTTCGTCTAGCGTACCGCTATTCTAAAAAGACCAACTTCGCATCCAAATATAAAAATTAACAACGGAGCAGTGAGATGACACAAGAAGTAAGCGATTTTCAGCGCAAATTTAGCCCAGCTGGAACCGTTCCGCATGACGTCTTTGAAGAGAACTATCAGGCTTCTATTTCTAACCCCGAGGTTTTTTGGGGAGAAATGGGTAAGCGGCTTCATTGGTTTAAGCCTTATTCCGTCGTGAAAAATATCAGCTTTGCTCGTAATAACGTCAGCATCAAGTGGTATGAAGATGGCGAACTAAACGTTGCCTATAATTGTATTGATCGTCATCTTCCTGAGAAAGCGAATCAAGTTGCGTACTATCTTGAAGGTGATCAAGAAGGGCCGTCTGATTCCATTACCTACCAAGAGCTTCATGATGAAGTAGGGCGTTTGGCCAACGCGCTAAAATCTCAAGGAATCGTAAAAGGCGACCGCGTTGCTATTTATATGCCAATGATCCCGCAGGCGGTTTATGCCATGTTGGCATGTGCTCGAATCGGTGCTATCCACAGTGTTATTTTTGGTGGCTTTTCAGCCAGCGCTATTGCTGATCGCTTGAATGACTGTGACGTAAAGCTCGTCATGACGGCAGATCAAGGCAAACGCGCAGGAAACTCAATAAATCTTAAAAAGAATGTCGATATGGCGCTGGCGGATAACGCCTGCCCGTCAGTAAAAAATGCAATGGTTTATCGATATACGAAGGCTGACATAGAGTGGAACGAAGACATCGACCTAGACTGGCAAGCGTTGGTTGATGAGCAAAGTACGGATTGTCCTGCAGTGTCTATGAATGCCGAAGATCCTCTTTTCATTTTGTACACGTCCGGATCGACAGGCAAGCCAAAAGGCGTTGTTCATACGTCAGGAGGCTATTTAGTGTATGCGTCTATGACTCAAGAAATTGTCTTTGGTTTACAACCGGATGATGTTTACTGGTGTGCGGCGGACGTAGGATGGATTACGGGTCATAGCTATATGGTATATGGTCCTCTTGCCAATGGTGTCACAAGTGTTCTGTTCGAAGGGGTTCCAACCTATCCTGATGCGGGGCGCATTGGCCGTGTCGTTGATAAGTATAAAGTAAATCTTCTTTATACCGCACCAACCGCGGTGCGCGCGTTAATGGCTAAAGGTGATGAAGCGATCGAAACCAGCTCACGAGATAGCTTAAGAGTACTCGGTAGTGTGGGCGAGCCGATCAATCCTGAAGCGTGGTCTTGGTATCATCAAAAGATTGGCAATAGCAAATGTCCTATTGCGGATACATGGTGGCAAACCGAAACCGGTGGTATGATGATGACGCCTAGGCTAACGGAGACCAATGTTAAGCCTGGAGCCTGTACGTCTCCTATATACGGCGTTCAACCTGCGTTAATGGACCCGAATGGTAATGTAATCGAAGATCAAGGCGTAGAAGTTGAGGGTGGGCTAGTACTTACTGATTCATGGCCGGGTCAAGCAAGAACGGTGTATGGGGATCATGAAAGGTTTGAACAAACCTATTTTAGTACCTATGACGGCGTGTATTTTACTGGAGACGGTGCGCGTCGGGATGCCGATGGAGATTATTGGATTACCGGTCGAGTAGACGATGTATTGAATGTCTCAGGGCATAGGTTGGGGACTGCTGAAATTGAAAGTGCTCTGGTAGCGCATCCATCGGTGGCAGAAGCGGCGGTGGTTGGTTACCCGCATGACCTGAAGGGCCAAGGGCTTTATGTTTATGTGTCACCGATTGCGGGTGTAACTCCCGATGACGCGCTTACGAAGTCAGTACGGCAGTTTGTTCGTCAGGAAGTCGGTCCCGTCGCGACGCCCGATTTGATTCAATGGACGGTACGTGGTTTGCCTAAAACTCGCTCTGGTAAAATAATGCGAAGGATTTTGCGAAAAATTGCCGCGAACGAGCATGAGCAGTTAGGCGACACCACTACCTTAGCTGACCCTAGCGTTGTTGATGATTTAATTGATAACCGACTAAATGATTAAATTCGGCTTGTTGTCGTTAGCGTTGGCGTATTGCTTCTGTTGACTTTACGTTTGCGTGACTGGCTTTTTTACTTTTCTCTTAGTAGAGTCTTCCACACTAACAAAAAAGTATGATGTGGAAGGCTCTCTTGTCTTTTGGTGTTCAATAGATTCTTCTATGTCTTTACTCAATAATGATGAGAAGGACTTACCGTGATTACTCTGGCCATAGCGGATGACCATCCCTTATTTCGCAGCGCTTTAATTGGTGCCCTGAAGCAAGAATTCAACGATGTCTGTATCCATGAGTCGGATGACCTAGACTCAACGATTGAGATGCTGCAACAACATTCTGACCTGGATTTACTGTTGTTGGATTTAAACATGCCGGGGTGTGGCAAGTTATATGGCTTGATACGTATTCGTACGGATTTTCCTGACGTTCCCGTTGCCGTTATTTCTGGCTCAGAAGACAACAAAATCATCTCAACTGTTATTGAGTCTGGTGCATTAGGCTTTATTCCGAAAACCAGTGAACCGTTTCAGTACGCGTCCGCTATAAATTCAATATTAGAGGGTGATATTTGGATTCCTAAAAATGCGGTTCTAGAAAACCAAAACGACGTTAATTTGGACATGCAGAAAAAAGTAGCTGAGCTGACACCTCAACAGTTTAAAGTGCTGTGCTACTTGCATGAGGGGATGTTGAACAAACAAATTGCTTATGAGTTGAATATCTCTGAAGCAACAATTAAGGCACACATTACCGCTATTTTCCGTAAGCTTGGGGTCAACAACCGAACTCAGGCGGTATTGATAGCAAGTGATCTGGAACTAAGTCGAACGTAAGGATGTGCTCTCTGACTACGAGTTTTGTTTCTTTTCGTTTTTTGGTACCGGGTCCAGACCACCGTCACAGCCCGGGTGACAGCGACCGAGCCTTTTCATTCCGAGCCAAACCCCCTTTAAAACGCCATGCTCTTCAATGGCTTCAATCATATATTGTGAACAGCTAGGGTAGAATCGACAGTTGCTCCCCAGCAATGGACTAATAAAGTATTGATAGCCTTTGACTAGGTAAATAAATAGTATTTTCATTGTATTTGATCGTTTTGTTAGCCGACAGGCGAGCATTTCTGATGTATCGTAACACCTTCTTATCATTTCATCGAATGGACTTACCGTTTCATAGAATAGGCCTACCGTTCCATAGAATAGAGAGTATTTTGAAAAAATTTATGTCTGACCATTCTGTATCTACCTATAAATTTGATCCGTCTGCCGCAAACATTGTTGCTTACCAAGGGGAGCCGGGGGCGTATTCTCATTTAGCATGCAAACACTCTTTTCCTGACTGGACGGCTGTACACTGTGCGACGTTTTCAGATGCGCTAACGATGGTTGAAAATGGCGACGCTTATTACGCAATGATCCCGGTTGAAAATTCGACGGCAGGTCGAGTAGAGGAAATATATCGAGAGCTTAAGCGCACAGAGTTATATGTGGTAAAAGAGCACTTTGAACCTGTAAACCATTGCTTACTTATAAGAGAGAGCTCAACAACCGCGCATATCAAGAGAGTAGGAAGTCATCCTCAAGCATTGGCGCAATGTGATAGTAATATCAAAGCATTGGGTGCTGTAAACGTCGCTATGTACGATACGGCAGGAGCAGCAAAGCACTTGTCTGAAAATGACGATGATACATTGGCTGTGATTTCATCTGAGCTTGCAGCGGAGCTTTACGGATTACAAATAGCAAAGTCTCATTTTAACGATGTTGCTGGAAATACAACCCGATTCTTGGTTTTTTCACGCCAGCAAAAACAGCCAGAATTTGAGTTAGATAAAACGTATATAACCTCGTTTATGTTTCGGGTAAGGAACATACCAGCGGCGCTATATAAAGCCATGGGCGGCTTTGCCACACGCGGTATCAATATGCTGAAACTTGAAAGTTACATGGTGAATGGGCATTTTACGGCGACACAGTTCTATGTAGATGTAGAAGCGCATTTTCAAGAGTCGAAGATGCAGGCGGCACTGGAAGAGCTGATGTTTTTCTCTGAAGAAATTCGTATCCTTGGTACCTATGAAGCAGACTCGTACCGTAAGGATAAAGCTTAAGCGATACCCTTACTCTGGTGTTTTAAAAAAGCGTTTTTAATGTTGAAGAAAACGTTTTACTAGGTTAGTAAAAGGAACAGGCTTTTCAGCGTGTAACCAGTGGCCAGTATCAGGGATGACCTTGACACTCGCTTCAGGGAAGAAGGCAACAGTTTCTTGCGTGTGTTTTTGTTGTATATAGTCTGAGTTAGCCCCTTTTATAAAGAGCGTTGGCTTGTTGTATGGCGCGCTCAAACGGGGTTTGACTAGAATGGTTGAATAGCCTTCTTCGATGTTTTTACGCGCAAGTGCAATGGAGAAGCCCGACTCCTCTTTTTTAAGGTTTTTTAATAGAAACTGCCTTACTCCGACACTACTTTCAAATTTTGCGAGAATATCGTCAGCCGCTTTCCTAGAAGCTGGGCGCTGCGAATCTATTTCAGCAAGTCCCTGAAAAATCTCTAAATGACTCGGTTGGTAGTCGACAGGTGCAATGTCTACCACGATGAGTTTTTTGAACTTATCAGGGTAGTTCGATGCCAGCTGCATCGCTACTTTTCCTCCCATAGAATGTCCCAGCAAATAGCATTCATCTATATCAGATTCTGTCATCCATGAGACGATAGAATCCGCCATTTTTGGGTAACTGAGTGCTTCCATTGGTGATGATTTTCCATGATTCGGTAAATCTAGACAATGGACGGTATAAAATTCTGACCAAGATTGTGCGATCGAATGCCAGTTGTCGGCATTGCCAAATAAGCCGTGAAGAACGATCAAGTCTGGTTTATTTTCGCCGTATTTCTTTGAGTGGATCATAGTGTACCTTATCTAAACTGCATGTCTTTTAGTGTACTGCAATCGAGCACTTCATCCTATTTCCTTGTTTGAAATTTTCTACATAAGGTTGGCATATTAGATTGTCTTTCTAGCTCGTTGAGCTACAGTCGCTGATCAAACTCTTTTTTGTAACATGAGAAAGGAAAGCCTAGGTTAGTAAAGGTTAGCTAGAAAGCAGATTGTATTGATTCGTCTAGAGACTGCGATTAAGCTATTTGGAGTATTGTTGCTCCTTTTATTGATCAGGATGTTGCTGTGTTAGACACAAGACTGTTGCCTATTATCAAGAAACCATTAAACCTGATTGCTAAGGTGTTGGATACTTTTGGGGTGAGCGCTAATTACGTGACGATAGCGGGTTTTTTAATCGGAGCCTGCGCCATCCCACTTTTATGGCAGCAGCATTATGTTTGGGCGCTTATTGCGATCCTTTTGAACAGAATCTGCGATGGTATTGACGGCGAGCTTGCTCGTATAACCGAGCCTACTGATCTAGGCGGCTACTTAGACATAACGCTTGATTTTATATTTTATTCGGGTGTTGTGTTTGGGTTTGCATTAGCTCAGCCAGAGATAAATGGTTTAGCCTCCGCGTTTCTTATTTTCTCTTTCATGGGAACGGGAGCAAGCTTCCTTGCGTTTGCGATCATGGCGGAGAAGAGGCACATTGAAACACTCGAATACGGCCGTAAATCGCTTTATTTTATTGGTGGTCTGACAGAAGGCACAGAGACGATTGCTTGCTTTGTTTTAATGTGCCTTTTTCCCGATTACTTTATTCAGATAGCAGTGGCATTTGGATTGATGTGCTGGCTCACGACGGTTACTCGAATTTATGCGGCTTACCGCACGTTAAAATAGTGCTAACGGCCGTTGCTTCTCAAGGGTACTGTTTTAGCTAGAGAGTACTGTTTTATTAGCTCGAGAGCACAGTGTTAGTTAGATAGTACTGTGTCAGCTAAAGGATAGTTTGTCCGTTTATTAGTCGTTGAAAAATGCGATCTCAATATCGCTTTTGACGATGGCACAGCAGGCTAATAAAAAGCCACTTTGAACCCATGCTAGCGGTTCGAAAGGGTATTCTATTTGCCCCCAAAGTAATCGTATAGAACAAGACGAGCAGTAACCTTCGCGACATTGATACTCAATATGCAGTCCTGCTCGTTCTAGTTGAGGTAAGAGAGGTTCATCTTCCGTGACTAAGAATTGCTTCTTGCCCAGTAGTACTCGATGAACCGTGTCTTTTGAAGCGTGATTAGAGGTCAAAGTCGTCGAATTCTGCATCGTCGAGATCGTTATCTATTTGACCTACAAGGTATGAGCTTATTTCAGCTTCTTGCGGTGCCACTTGAACATTGTCGCTTACTAACCACGCATTAATCCAAGGGATAGGGTTCGATTTTGTTTCAAAGGCAGGCTCAAGACCAACGGCTTGCATGCGCACGTTAGAAATGTATTCGACATATTGGCCTAAAATTTCTGCATTCAGACCAATCATAGAACCATCTTTGAACAAATATTTTGCCCATTCTTTTTCTTGCTGTGCCGCTTCTATGAAGATATCAGTGATTTCCTGACGGCATTCTTGGGCAATGATGGCCATCTCAGGATCATCTTTACCAGAGGTCATCAAGTTTAACATGTGCTGCGTGCCTGTTAAGTGCAAGGCTTCGTCACGCGCGATCAGCTTAATGATTTTTGCATTGCCTTCCATAAGCGTTCTTTCTGCGAATGCAAAGCTACACGCGAAGCTAACGTAGAAACGAATCGCTTCCAATACATTAACGGAGGCTAATGTGACGTATAGAGCTTTTTTTAGAGCCTTCATCGAAACATCAACTTCGCCCTTACCGGGCACGTTATGTACGCCTAATCCAAGTGTATTGTATAGATTCACTTTTTCGATTAAGTCATCATAGTATCTTGAAACACTGTCGGCGCGTTTTGTAATTTCTTCATTGACGATGATGTCATCGAAAATAACGGTTGGGTCATTAACGATATTTCGAATAATGTGGGTGTACGAGCGACTGTGTATTGTTTCACTGAAAGACCAAGTCTCAATCCAAGTTTCAAGTTCTGGCAAAGAGACGATAGGGAGTAGAGCAACATTAGGAGAGCGGCCTTGGACACTATCAAGCAGTGTTTGGTATTTTAGGTTGCTCAAAAAAATATGTTGTTCGTGCTCTGCAAGGTTTAAGAAATCTTTGCGATCACTGGATAAATCAACTTCTTCTGGACGCCAGAAAAAAGACAGTTGTTTCTCGATAAGCTTTTCAAAAATAGGATGTTTTTGCTGGTCATAGCGAGCTACGTTGACGTTTTCGCCTAAAAACATGGGTTCTTTTAAACTGTCGAATTGCTTGCGATTAAAAGTTGAATAGCTCATCGCTTAATAAGGTCCTCAGATCATTTGAAACGGCTTCTTATATGTGATCTTTAACACAATAGAAGCGGCGCTCACAGAAAAGCATCCATTATAATGGATGCTTATAATAAAATGGTATTTCTTGTTAAACGTAACACAACAAACATTGGATGAGGCTGTGTTACGTTTTCGTCAGTTACGGCACGAATTAAGTCGTTTAGATCTTACATGCGCCGCTTGCACAGTCATCCATGTCATCTTGCTTATCTTCCGCGCCATCACGTGTGTTGTGATAGTACAGCGTTTTGACACCTAACTTATAGGCAGTTAATAAGTCTTTTAGGATGACCTTCATAGGGACTTTCTGAGACTCAAACTTTTGAGGGTCGTAGTTTGTATTCGCAGAAATAGATTGGTCTACGAACTTTTGCATGATACCAACGAGTTGCAAGTAGCCGTCGTTTGAAGGAATACTCCAAAGCAATTCGTACTGATCTTTCAGGCGTTCGTATTCTGGTACCACTTGTTTCAAAATACCGTCTTTACTCGCTTTAACGGAAACGAAACCACGAGGAGGCTCAATACCGTTTGTTGCATTACTTATCTGTGAAGACGTTTCAGAAGGCATTAGAGCGGACAATGTTGAATTACGTAATCCGTATTCAACGATGTCTTTACGTAGGCTTTCCCAGTCATAGTAAAGCTCAGAAGAGACGATTTTGTTGACTTCTTCTTTATAGGTATCAATAGGTAGAATACCTTTCGAGTAAGTCGTTTCGTTAAAGGCTTTACAAGGGCCAAACTCTTTCGAGAGTTTATTCGACGCTTTGAGCAAAAAGTACTGAATCGCTTCGAATGTCTTGTGCGTAAGCTCATTTGCACTGCCATCAGAGTAACGAACACCGTTCTTCGCAAGGTAGTAGGCATAGTTGATCACGCCGACACCCAGAGTACGACGCAATTCAGTCGCATTTTGTGCTGCTGGGATAGGGTAGTTCTGATAATCAAGCAAAGCATCCAGAGCGCGGATAATAAGTTCTGATAGCTCTTCCAACTCATCAAGGTTTTCAAGCGCACCTAAGTTAAACGCAGATAAGGTACACAGTGCGATTTCGCCGTCTGGATCAGACACATTTTCTAGTGGCTTAGTAGGCAGAGCGATTTCCAAACATAAGTTACTTTGCTTGACGGGCGCCACTTTTGGATCGAATGGACTATGAGTATTACAGTGGTCAACATTCTGTAAGTAGATACGGCCTGTACTAGCTCGCTCTGACGCAAATAGTGTAAACAGTTCGGATGCTTTAACTGTTGATTTACGAATAGAGTCGTCTTGCTCGTACATGGTGTATAAGCGATCAAATTTTTCCTGGTCTGCGAAGAAGGCATCGTACAAACCGGGAACATCGGACGGGCTGAACAGCGTGATGTTGCCACCTTTGATAAGGCGTTGATACATCAAGCGGTTAAACTGTACGCCGTAGTCAAGGTGACGTACGCGGTTTTCTTCTACACCACGGTTATTCTTCAACACTAGCAAGCTTTCTACTTCTAAGTGCCAAATTGGGTAAAAGACGGTTGCTGCACCACCTCGTACACCGCCTTGTGAACAGCTTTTTACGGCTGTTTGGAAGTGTTTGTAGAATGGGATGCAACCAGTATGGAATGCTTCGCCACCGCGAATAGGGCTGCCAAGAGCGCGAATTGCACCGGCATTGATACCAATACCTGCGCGTTGACTGACATATTTCACAACAGCGCTTGATGTCGCATTAATGGAATCCAAAGAGTCGCCACACTCGATAAGCACGCAGCTACTGAACTGACGAGTTGGTGTGCGGATACCAGACATGATTGGTGTTGGTAGCGATAACTTAAATTGAGAAACGGCGTCGTAGAAGCGTTTGATTAGATCTAAGCGTGTTTCTTTTTCATAGTTTGCAAATAAGCAAGCAGCAACAAGGATATAGATAAACTGAGGGCTTTCGTAAATTTCACCGGTAACTCGGTTTTGAACCAAGTATTTACCTTCCAGCTGCTTTACTGCTGCGTAAGAGAAGTTCATATCACGAGAGTGGTCGATAAACTCATTAATCTGATCAAGCTCTTCTTTGCTGTAATCATTTAGGATATGTGCATCGTAGCGGTTTTGTTCTACGAGGTTGCAAACGTGCTCGTACAGACGTGGTGGTTCAAACTGACCGAATGCTTTTTTACGAAGGTGGAAAATAGCTAGACGAGCAGCTAAGTATTGATAATCTGGTGTGTTTTCTGAAATTAAGTCCGCTGCAGACTTGATGAGCGTCTCGTGGATGTCGGTTGTCCGGATGCCTTCGAAAAACTGAATTTGAGCTTTTAACTCTACTTGGGAAACTGAAACATTTTCAAGGCCTTCCGCTGCCCATGTAATTACTTTATGGATCTTCTCCAGATCAATATTCTCGGTTACGCCGTTACGTTTAGTAACTGTGAGAGTACTCATGTTTTAGGTTCCCATCGGTGTCTATCATGTTGTGTTTAGAACACTGTATCTAGTATGTGAGTTTAGATCAAGACACTAGATGTAGTGTAATAAGGCTTACTATGAGACGAACAATAGAGATCATTTAGGTTAAAATCAAGGCTTGAAAATTCATCAGTTTTGCGCCTCTCTCAATCTTTTTATCTGAGATTAGTAGTCACTTACGTCGCCCGATAGATAGACTCTAGAAAAGCGAGCTGGCAAGCCCATAATGGGATTTAAACAAAAAAAAATCCGCCTCATACTTCTTGTTTTATATCAGTTTAAAAAGAGGAATTAGATGAAGAAGTTGATGAGATAATGAGCAGCCGCTACAAGAGTGAAAAGAATGATCTGATGTATCAGGTAAACTCGCAAAGCGTACCGCCCGAAGAAGGTAATTGCCGCTGTAACAAGGTTGCTGGGAACCATGAAAGTATGGATTTTTAAATACCCTAATATCGGGCCTATGAAGACTACGCTGATCCAAGGAAGCGGCGCAATAATATCGACGGTTTTTCTAGGAAGGTGTAGATCGTTGTACAGGAAATGTTTAAAGTCTGGAAAGGCGAACCAATCTGTTAACCAATATATAGCAGCAATGACAATCCCGAGAGCTAATGAAATAACGGGTCTTTGAGCTAATGGTCGAACAGCAATGGAAGCAAAGAATATGAAGTGTAATATTCCAAAGAATATCCATTGTTTGGGAAAGACTATGTAAGTCACAAGAGAAATCAAGGTGGCAGCGAACAGTAAAACCGCCATGTGTTTTCTAAAACGAGAAAAGGGTTGGCCAGCGTGTACCGCTAAGTAACTTGACCAGCCAATGGCAGATAAAAATAAAAATACAATAACCGTTCTAAATCCAACCCAAAAGGGCGCTGTCAATGAATAGTCTAGATACCCAAAATGTCTGAGATCCCAACAAAAATGAAAGACAATCATTAGAAGCACCGCAGTACCGCGATAAATGTCTAAAAAAGCACTGCGGTTGTCAGGTCTATGAAGTTGGTTTAAGTTTAGGGACAACACAATCAAGATTCCAATATCTATGTATGATGCACCTTATCGCTATATTCCGCCGAGCTCAAGTAATGGCGATAATTTTCAATTATTGCGACAAAAAATAGATTGGCAGCAAGAATCATTGATGATGTTTGGGAAAGAGATATTGGTTCCGAGGCTAGTGTCTTTTATTGCTGACGATGGGCTTCAGTACGCTTATTCTGGTAAAACTCACTTTGGTTATGGCTGGCCAGATTGGATGAAGGTTTTTAAGCACCGAGCAGAAGTGTTTGCAGGCCAATCCTATAACTCGGTGTTAGCCAATCTTTATCGACATGGCGATGATTATATGGGCTGGCACAGTGATAATGAACGAGAACTTGGACCGGCTCCTGTTGTAGTGACATACAGTGTCGGGGCAGAACGTGACTTTTTACTTCGCTTAAAGCACAACCACAAAACGAAAACGTCGATAAAACTTGAAAACGAAAGTTGGCTAATTATGAGCGCATCAGCTCAAGTTTTATGGCAGCACTCGCTCCCTGTTAGGAAAAAGGTAACAGAGGAGCGAATCAGTTTAACGTTTAGGCAGATTCTTAGAGAGGCTTCACACTGAGATGTAAATTGGTGAATAATTAAAACGACATGAGAAGGTTGTTTTAATCTGCCGTCCATCCCCCGTCGATTAACATGCTGCTTCCTGTCATCATGGACGAGGCGTCCGAGGCAAGAAAGACGGCCGCTCCCATAAGATCTTCTATTTGACCAAGACGACCAAGCTTTATTTTTGATAATACATGAGTGCGAAAGTGTTCATCTTCGAGAAAAGGCTGTGTCATCGGCGTCTCGATAAATGTGGGACAAATGGTATTGCTGCGGATTCCATATTCAGCCAACTCAACCGCAAGGGCTTTATTGAATCCTTCAATTGCCCACTTCGACGCACAATACAGCGTTCTGTTAGCACTACCAACGTGACCCATTTGAGATCCGATATGAATTAAAGAGCCCGAAATATTAGCCTGTATCATATGCTTCGCAATTTCTTTGGTCATAAATATTGTACTTTTTAGATTAAGGTCGAGGACGGCATCATAGTCTTCAAGATCTAGATCTAAAATGGATTTTGGACGATTTGTTCCGGCATTATTTATGAGTATATGAAACGGAGGTTGGTTGCTACAAAAACGCTGTACGTCCTCATAGTTCGACACATCAAGCGAAACTGCTTCCGCTAGAAAGCCTTCGGCTTTTATCGCATTGGCGGCGAGCGTCACGTCTTCTTTATTTCTAGCGACTAAGGTAACGTGTGCGCCTGATTGAGCCAAAGCGGTGCTAAGGCCCAATCCTATTCCCCGGCTAGCACCGGTAACAAGAGCTCGCCTTCCCTCCAAACTAAAACTGGGGGTATGGGGCAAGGAATTAATCATTCGCTATGGTCTCCGGAGTAGGGGGAGCTATACCTGCATACGGGACATCGCGATGTCCATATCGGCGTACTCGAATATTGGCTTGCTCTCCGTGACCTGAAAAACCTTCAAGGTCACACAGTCTTGAGCAATACTCTCCTATGAGCGCAGACGCTTCGTCCGTCATCACCTTTTGATAGGTACATGTCTTAAGAAACTTTCCGACCCATAAACCACCTGTGTAACGTGCCGCTTTTTTAGTCGGCAAAGTGTGGTTTGTTCCAATGGCTTTATCGCCGTAGGCAACATTTGTTCGAGGCCCTAGAAAAAGGGCGCCATAGTTTGTCATCTTGTTCAAAAAAAAGTCGGGGTCGACAGTCATAACTTGAACGTGTTCTGATGCAATATCGTCGGCAATGGACACCATTTCGTCATAACTTTCCGCAACGATGACTTCACCAAAGTTTTCCCATGCAATGCGTGCGTGTTCTGCAGTAGGTAAAATTTTAAGTAACCTTTCAATCTCTGAAATCGTTTCGCGTGCGAGTTTTTCTGAATTTGTCAGTAATATACCTGGGCTATCTGGACCGTGCTCTATTTGTCCTAGTATGTCTGTAGCGCACAGCTCTGCGTCGACACTTTCGTCGGCAATAATTAGGGTTTCTGTTGGCCCTGCAAATAGGTCAATTCCAACGCGACCAAACATCTGCCTTTTGGCTTCAGCCACAAAAGCATTACCTGGTCCAACCAAAATATCGACAGGCGAAATGGATTTTGTACCCAAAGCCATCGCACCTATGGCTTGAATGCCACCAAGCGCATAAATTTCATCTGCCCCTGCCATCGCTTGAGCCGCTACGATTGCGGGCGCTAATTTACCTTCAAATGGCGGCGCACAGGTAATGACTCTTGGAACTCCGGCGACTTTTGCTGTTATTACTGACATATGAGCAGAGGCGAGCAATGGGTATTTACCGCCGGGAACATAACAGCCCGCTGAATTTAAAGGCAAATTTTTGTGTCCCAATATAACACCCGGAAGCGTCTCTTCTTCGGCATCTTGAATGGAGTTACGTTGAATTTGCGCGAAATGGCGAACTTGTTTTTGTGCAAACTCGATATCTTTGAGTGCTTGAGGGGACAAACTGTCGATACATGCTTGAATTTCTGCACTTGATAGTCGGTAATCCTCACGGTCCCAATTGTCGAACTTTACAGAGAGCTTGCGTATTGCCGTATCGCCATTTTGTTCAATATCTGCCAAAGTGGTTTCAACAATGTCTCTAACTTTACGATCATTGTTCGATCTTATGTCCATTCCAACACTTTTTTTAATCCAGTGTGCCATAACAACCTCTTATTATTTTATTAGAACGCCTCTAGTACTTGCTTTACGTGCTCAACTTTTGGTGGTTTTTCAAAGAAGGGGGATGCGAGTTCTCGCCATTTTTTAAAACCTTCTGAATTTTTGAAGGTAACCATATGATCTTCAACCGTGTTCCACCCCACGATAAGTCGATAATGATTGGGGGTCTCAATTGACCGTTCGAGTTTTAGACCGATACATCCTTTGGCTTCTTTGAAGTGCTGACTGGCTTTATATACGGCCTTTTCAAAATACTCTTCTTGTCCGATCAATACTGATATTTCTGCAACCTCATAAATCATTTCTAGCTCTCTCATTATTTTTAGAGGGAATCTTAATGTGAATGTTTTTATTTGGATGTTCAATAAAATCAATATTGATTGTTTGGAATAAGGCTATTTGTAATTCCGATAGGGTTGTTGGTGATATTTTAAATCTTGTTTGCTAGTTTGTTTTTAAGTCTTTTGGGATGATTTATTAAATCAAAATATCGAATTTATATTTAGTGTCTACTTTTTGAATAAGATTTGGGAATAAGTGTTTTGAATATATTAATTACGGGTGCAAATGGCTTTGTTGGTAGTGCTCTTGTAAAAGCACTTTCTAAGAATAAAAATAACTCGCTTACATTGTTAGATACAGCGTTTTCCAATGTTCAACGACGCTCAGAGGAGGGGATTCGATTTGTCGAAGGGAGCTTTAGTAGTGAGATGGTTCGACAAGAGTTTTTAAAGGATGGTTCAGATGTCCTTTTTCATCTAGCGTCGGTGCCTGGCGGGGCGGCAGAAAAAAATCCGGACTTATCGAAAGCAATCAATCTAGATGCAACGCTTTCATTGTTCGACGAGGTGGCGATGAAATCACCTCAATCTCGGTTGGTGTTTAGTAGTTCTATTGCTGTGTTAGGACAAGATCTGCCTCAACAAGTGACAGATGATACACCTGTGTCTCCAGCGTTGACATATGGAGCGCATAAAGCCATGGCGGAATTGGCTTTGGCCGATATGAATCGTCGTAAGTTATTAAACGCTGTTTCCGTTCGCCTACCAGGGATTGTGGCTCGTCCATTAAGTAACAGTGGTTTAAAGTCTGCATTTATGAGTGATGTTTTTCATGCGTTAAAGAAGAGAGCCTCTTTTGTTTCTCCGGTGTCACCGAATGCGACACTTTGGATTATGTCCGTTCAACAATGTGTTGCTAACTTAATTCAGGCTTCTAGTATCAATTCCGATAATTTGGCTTTAAAAAATGCAATCACACTGCCTGCAATTCGCTGCTCTATGGTGGAGTTAATAGAAGAAATTAATACACAGTTAAACAATCAATCTAATGTAGTGACTTATGAGCCGGATGATGAGCTGGAGCGTGCGTTTGGATCTTACCCAAAATTAGAGACTCTGTTAGCCGATTCTATTGGTTTAAAACACAACGGGACACTAAAAAATCTAGTTAACGATGTATTAGAAAATTTATAACAGCTTAACAAATGAATGTTGTCGAAAATTTAGATTATAAATTTGACGATATTTACGTTTATTCCATGTTTTCGGTTGCAATAAAGGCAAATTAATATGAAGAGTACCTCTCTTGTTAGGCGTGTCGTCACTGGTCACGATGAAAAAGGTAACGCAGTAATTTGGAAAGATAACGCCCTTCCTCCCCAATATATGCCTCAGAATGAAGATGCTGAATTTACGTTGATCTGGTCCACGGCAGAACTTCCTGTTGACAATAATGACCCAGTCGATGGTATTGAGCGTGATGCGGGCGTTACTTTAAAAGGAGGCTCCGTTATCCGAGTAGTCGATATGCTGCCCGGTAAGGAATCTCCCATGCATAGGACAAACAGCCTTGATTACGGTGTCGTTATTTCCGGTGAGTTGGAGTTGGTGCTCGATGATGGTGTTAACACTCGACTTTATCCTGGAGATATTGTTGTCCAACGAGGGACGATACATCAATGGCGTAACCCGAGTGATGTAACAACGTGTCGTATCGTGTTTGTTTTAACCGAAGCATTCCCTGTCAATATAAAAGGAACACCACTAGAAGAAGTACATCCTTGAACACTATCTGTAAAACAGATTTCGTGTATTTGATATCGCGATTAGTGCCACGTAATCCTGTTCGTTAGCATAAGAATATAGCCCTCTAATAAAAACAATACGGTGATAATATGAGTCAAGAGAGAAGCGCAGGAAACCTACAGGGAGTCGTGTTAATACTTCCGATTACGTTGACGGTAATGGGAGCGGCTCTTTTAGCTCCGATTGTGCCTTTGTTAATGCAGCAGTTCAAGGATATTGAAAATGCCATATATTGGGTCCCCTTGTTACTGTCGATTCCGGCATTATGCATTGCTTTAGGGGCTCCGGTCGCGGGCATTCTTGCCGATAAAGTAGGGCGTAGGAAGCTGCTTATCTGGTCGATGATTATCTATGCCTTCAGTGGTATGTCTCCGATTTTACTTTCTGATTATTGGCCTATTTTTATTTCCAGAATCTGTGTTGGGCTTTGTGAAGCTGTGATCATTACTTGTTCAACGACGCTGATAGGCGATTACTTTTCGGGTGATAAGCGAGATAAATGGCTTGGCAGCCAGGCTGCGTTAGCGACCGTGACGGCGATGTTTCTTTTCCCTTTGTCAGGTTTTTTAGGGAGTCAGTTTGGCTGGAAAGGTCCATTTTTACTCTATGGTAGCAGCCTTATTTTGGCTATTTTGGTGCTTTTATTTACTTGGGAAAACCGTTTTTCAAGCCGTCAACGCTCGGTTGAATCTGATGAAAAGAAAGCAAGCAGAGGGCGGTTGCCAAAGTCACATATGCTCACTGTGTGCGCGTTTACGCTGGTAGGTGGTGTGTTCTTTTATATCCTGATGTTTCAACTGAGTACGGCTTTGGGGCACTTTGATATAAATGATGCGTCCTTGTCTGGTTTGTTGTTATCGATTACGGCTCTTGGTGTTCCAATAGGTGCTATTGCTTATCGTTATGCACACAAATTACTCGGTACAAAAAGTTTGGTGTTCTTAGAGTTTGCAATTTTAGCGGTGGGCTTTATTAGCATGAGCCACGCTGAAAACTATCAATGGTTTATATTAGCGGGCTTTTTTAATCAATTTGGCGCAGGCATGCTGCTGCCGACCATGTTAACTTGGGCGGTGTCCAAATTGGAATTCGATGTTCGGGGATTAGGGGTAGGTATATGGCAATCCACCTTTGCTTTTGGTCAATTTGTTAGCACCCTTGCGTTTTCATGGGTAGCGACGCAAGTGGGGAGCGAAAACTACTTAAGTACCTTCCAAATATTTGGTGCCATTGCATTGCTAACCTGTTTTATTGCTGCTCTTTTTCTTAGAAAGCAAATGTCAAAAAAACAAGAACAATACGCATAAACGAGTAATCTGAGTGACGGATATTAAGAGGCCTGACTGAATGAGTGTGGTGTATTTTAGAGTTGAATTCGCTGTTCAGTGATGTCATCTTGCTCTTAATAACCTTGGAGGATACATGCGATTAAATCGACTGGATTTGAATTTATTAGTGGCGCTTGATGCTCTTCTCACTGAAAAAAGTATTACGCGTGCGGCAGATCAAATCTGCCTTAGTCAGCCTGCAACGAGCGGTGCTCTGGCTCGGCTAAGGGAGTTTTTTGAGGATGAATTGTTATGTAGAAATGGGGCTCACATGGTATTAACGCCTTTGGGGGAAAGCTTGAAAATCCCTGTTCATAACATACTCATGCAGATTCAAACGACTGTAGAGCGTCGTTTAGAGTTTGAACCAGCTAGCTCAGAACGCTGCTTTAGGGTCTTATTAAGTGATTATACGTCGACTACGTTAATGGCAAAAGTGGTAAGGCAAATCTCAGACATTGCACCACGTATGAAGTTAGAGTTGATTGCTCCAACAAATGACCCTCAGGGAAAGTTGGAGCAGGGGAATATTGATTTTCTAATCATGCCAGAAAAAGAACTATCGGATAAACACCCAAAAGCTAAGTTGTTTGATGAAGACTTTGTCGTCATTGGTTGCCAAAACAATCCTTTTTTAGAGATTGAATTAACACAAGAGACGTATTTGTCTCTTAGTCATGTATCAGTCCGTTTTGGGTCGCAACGCAAACGGAGTCAGGATCAAATTATTTTGGAGCAACAATATGGAATTGTTCAAAAAGTGGATGTTGTGACATCTACTTTTGCATCAATTCCCCAATTTTTACCAGGGACAAACAGAATCGCAACGGTATATCGTCATCTTGCAGAAGAATGGGTTAATTTTTTGCCTCTGAAAATAATGCCAGTGCCTTTGCTGCTTTCTTCTATTCCGTGGGGTATACAGTGGCATTCTTATCGGGATTTGGATCCTGCTATTCATTGGTTAAAAAGCGAAATACTTAAGGTTGTTGAAATACACTACGAAA
Organism: Marinomonas mediterranea MMB-1; assembly: GCF_000192865.1. Classification (NCBI taxonomy): domain Bacteria; kingdom Pseudomonadati; phylum Pseudomonadota; class Gammaproteobacteria; order Oceanospirillales; family Oceanospirillaceae; genus Marinomonas; species Marinomonas mediterranea. Next base: position 3,409,622 of record NC_015276.1, on the reverse strand, counting down.
CATCAAAGACAGCACCGCTTTAGAAGCTTCTACGTAGGGCGGTGTTTGAGGAGTACGTTATGAAATTAGCAACGATCAAAAATGGGCATCGAGATGGGCGCTTAGCGATTGTTTCTCGCGATTTGACGAAGGCTGTTTATGCTGGAACCATTGTCGATACGATGATTGAAGCGCTTGAAAACTGGCATCAAGTCGAAACGCCTCTTAGAAATCGCTACGCCTTACTCAACAAGGGATGCTTGAACGAAGCGTTTGATTTTGACCCGATCAAAGCCATGGCGCCTTTGCCGCGGTGCTATCAGTTTGTGGATGCCTCAGCATTTTTGAACCACGGCAATATTATGGAACAAGCCTATAACCTTGATGTAAAAAAAGAACAAACCATTCCCATTTTAGTTCAACGTCAGAGCGATGACTTTTTAGGTGCTCGCGATGATTATACGTTTCCGAGTGAAGCTGATAATGCTGACTTTGAAGGGGAATTTGCGGTTATTGTTGATGATATGCCGATGGGTATCGGTACAGAAGAAGCAGAAAATCATATTAAACTGGTTCTTACCCTAAATGATATGAGTATGCGTACGCATTTATTTAGAGAGTTACAAATGGGTTTTGGCTTTATAAACGCCAAGCCTGCAACGGCGTTTAGCCCTGTGGCCGTTACTCCCGATGAATTAGGTGACGCTTGGCATAACGGACGTGTTTGTTTAAATATGGATGTTACACATAACGGCGTGAGGTTTGGTAATCCAAATGGCCGTGAAATGGACTTTAGTTTTGGTCAAATTTTAAGTCATTTAGCTTACAACCGGAATCTTAAAGCGGGTGCCATAATCGGATCCGGAACGGTATCTAATACCAATTGGAAGGAAGTTGGTTCTGCTTGTTTGGCGGAGCGACGTGCATTGGAATTGATCGAGTATGGCGAGTGTCGTACAGAGTTTCTTAAGTATGGTGATCGATTGACGTTTGACGTTAAAGGAACGGATGGACGTTCTGTATTCGGTTCAATTGAACATACAATGATGCCTTCCTAATGGATCTGGTATCAATGTATGTTGCTTTAAGATAGCTGCTGCATTTCTGTTTTTATCTGTTTAACAGTAGCTTCCTCATATGAAAAAGCGACTGTTCGCTCGATTAAGGTGCTTTCCTTACTCTACTCCAGCTGTCGTTTTCAAATGTGTAAATGAGCCGGTCGTGTAGACGGCTAGGGCGGCCTTGCCAAAACTCAATGGAGTTGGGTTTGACAATATAGCCTCCCCAGTTTGATGGACACGGAACGTCGCTCTCTTTCAGTTCTTCGTCGAGTCGATTAAATTGATCGCTTAAAAACGCTCTGTCTTTGATTATCTGACTTTGAGGAGATGTGGATGCGGCGATCTGGCTCGCTCTTGGTCGGGTCGCAAAGTAGGCTTCTGACGTTGCCTGATTCGTTTTCTCAATTGTACCTTCTATTCGGATTTGCCTAGACAGAGGTGCCCAGAAAAACGTTAAGCAAACGTGGTTATTCGCTTCAATATCTTGGCCTTTATCACTGTCGTAATTAGTAAAGAAACTAAAACCCGATTCGTCGCGCTGTTTCAGAAGAACAATCCGGCTGTGAGGCTTATGCTCTCTATCTACGGTGCTTAACATCATCGCAGTCGGATCATCTTGACATGAATCGATAGCCAGCTTTAACCATGAATCGAAAAGGCTGAGTGGGTCATCACCCGCTTTTTCTTCTAATAAATCATCGAATTGGTAATCACGACGAATGGAATGTAGGTCTCTGTTCATTCTTCTAAATCCGGTAAGTTGATTTGGTCATCACTTTAGATACATGGGTCATAACGTTCATGACGGGCGCTGGGAAGACATATCCGCCTGAATCTATGGCCGCTTGTCGGTGTTTTGCTTCATCAATGTGCATTTGCTTCAGAATCGCTCGGCTACGTTGATCTTGTGCGGGGAGTGCTTCCATGTGCTTATCAAGATGCAGACAGACTTGATCTTCTGTAGCCGCTACAAAACCTAAGCTAAGACGGTCACTTATCAAACCCGCTCCTGCGCCGATCATAAAAGAGGCGCTATAGAAGAGTGGATTGAGGTGGCTTGGACGACTGCTCAGTTCATATAGGCGCTCTTCACACCATACTAAGTGATCGATTTCCTCATCCGCCGCGTGCTCCATTTCGTCCCGAACCGTGTCTAATTTGGCGGTCAGTGCTTGGCCTGCATACAAGGCTTGCGCGCAGACTTCCCCTGTGTGATTAATACGCATTAACCCTGCAGCGTGTTTGATCTCTGACGAATTTAACTCACTGTGTGTTTCTGAATGAGCTGGGTTCGCCCGCTGAGCTTTTGCAACCTTAGGAGTAAGGGTTTGCAGTGCACGGTCAAGCTGAAGAATCGCTTTGTCTATTTTTGATAGCATTTCTGACTCCTATTAACCTGGAGGCCATGTCATTTGTCGACCGCCAAGTACATGCATGTGAATGTGGTAAACCGTTTGACCGCCCATTTCGTTGCAATTCATCGTAACGCGGAAGCCATCGTCACTGACGCCTTTTTCCTTTGCTACTTTAGCAGCGACGATCGGCAACTTACCAATTACGGGGGCATCTTCTTCACTAATGTCATTCAAAGTACTGATGTGTTTTTTAGGAATGACCAAAAAGTGCACGGGTGCTTGAGGCATGATGTCTTCAAACGCAATAACGTCGTCATCCTCATACAAAATGGTAGCAGGGATTTCTCGGTTAATGAGCTTGCAGAATAAGCAATCCATGGTGTCTCCTGTCGTATCGTGTTTATTATCTAGTTCATTTCTGTCAGTGCAATACTCAAGGGGTTGCTTTATTGACTTCTGACAAGTTATTTCTTACTAATCGACGTGTGACGCCAGTTAAGTAAGGTACGAGTTTCACCTCTATTTCGGATTCGCTGATCATAGAATCGAATCCAATGATCTGACTAAATGCGGTAGACATTTTTATGTTGTTTGTAATGAGTACACAGCGGTCTGTATTTTTTAAGAGTGGCTTTACTCGTTTTAGATCTGGAATAGGCAGGTTCTTTTGATCCTCAAACATAATAAGAACATGGCCTATATTTAGCCCCTGACTCTCTTCAAATAAATGTGCTAGTTCACTTTGTTCTTGAACTTGGATGATACTAGAGGACCAATTTTGGAGCAGTATTAGTGTCTTACTCATCAACGGGCTGCTTTCTCCGTATACAACAACTTCAAAGTCGTTGCCTGAAAGCAAATCAAACGATGTCTGTTCTTTTTGTTCATGGGCAACGATTGGGAATTCTACCACGACCGTTCGCTCTTTTGATTCACCGGTGAACCAAAGCTTGCCACTTAACTGCTTTACGACGGCTTTTATGTAACTCAAGCTTATATCTACTTTATTTGGGTCTTCAAATATACGTACTGGAACCGGGTTGCATTCAATCTTTAATGTCTGTATCCCTTCTCGTTTGTCTGCGGTCACTGAGAAATTCATATCAAGCGTTTGATCTGTGAAGTGTTTGAATTCCATCATTAAGATTTCGATTAGATGGCAAAGCAATTCAATGTTTTCAAGGACTTCAATGTTTTCGATACTTTTTGTCGATAGTTCAATGACAGATTGATCTTGATCGAGTTCATGGAAACGAAAATACGCTCTCTCTATAACACTAATGATTGATTCAGATTGCGGAGGGGGGCGTTGAGGTTTATCTTTTAATGCATGGTAGAAATCGATTCGATCTACTATGTGTTTTAGATTATTGGTTGCAGCCTTGCCTGTCTCCAGTAGAGCTTCATTCACGTTAGGCATTTTATCAAGGTTGCTGATGAAGCCGTCGTATACTTTGATTTGTCTACGTAGTCTACTTGATAAATCAGCATACAGTGCGGGGTTGTGAACACTCGTTTCTTTAACGGCATGAGAAGCACGTCCAATAAACGGGTTAAGTCTCATAATCATGGCTGAGTAGTGGATTAACGCCTCAGCAATGATGGATGAGGTTAAGCCCCACTCAAACCAAAACTCACTTGGAATAATGCCATAGGCCGCTAGAAGCCACGTTGTGTGACCAACAGATAATACGGTGCGAGCAAGAACGTAATAACCTGAATAAGGTACCTTCTTTATTTGAGCATAGACCGCTATGCAGAATAGAAAATAAAGGGTTAAAAAAGCAATGCTTGAAAGGTACAGAATGTTGAGTGTTTGAGGAGTGATCGCGTAAATAGCGGCTAGGAAAGCGTTGAGCAAGCCGACCCCGTAAATGACTTTATCTAACTTTGGAAAAACATTCTTAGTATCCAAATACAACCTGGAAAAAAGAGAAATTGCGGCAATACAGGTTAAGGCGGCAAGGTTATAAAGCCTTTCTTGAAGCCCCGTATATTGAGGAAAAAATTGATATACCTGACCATGCAGGGCCAAATGCAAAACGGCGATACTGATCAGCATACACCCATATACCATATACATGGAGTGTCGACTTGTTATATAGAAGATCAAGTTGCTGAGGAAAAGTATTGCTAATATTCCCATCATCACCCCAGTCACCGTAAAGTCCAACTGAGAGCGCTTGCTAAATGAAGAAAGGGTTTCGATGTTGGCGCTAACGTTTATGGGGAGCCGCGACGACGCTTTTACATAGAGTGTAAAAACGGGAGGTGTATTTGCAGGTAGTGGAAAAATGTAATTTGCATGATTAACAGGGCGGTTTTCGAATGGTCGCAATTCACCTGTTTCGGCTTGAGCTTGTGCATCAAAGATACTCGGCATATAAACATCCAAGTATTGGAGCCTTGGTGCATGGACACTCAACACGACAGGAGTTGAAATGCTCGTCTGGATTGCTACTTTCAATTTAATCCAAATATTGCCGTCGACCAATCCGAATTGAAGAAACTCTTTGTCTAGTGGCAGAAAACGGCGATCAATATGATCATTTTCAAGGTCTTTGATACCAAGCTGCTTTGATTCATCAATATAATAGCTTCCGACCTCCCCAATGTTGATAGAGGTATCTTTACTATTAATCAAAGCGATATCATTAGATGCCCATGTGAGACTGCTAATTAGGGCAAAGAAGAGTAAAATAAATCGATAAAACAAAATACTAAGCCTGATCATCCATTCCATTAGGCATCATTATTAACTGATAGGGGACTAAATGCTATATCCAATATTAGTCGAGTACTATTTATGGTTCTGCTTCGCATTGTTGGGCGTTACGTGGATAACGCGAAAGCAGCATCCAAAGCTTAGACAAAACTTACTGTATTTATATGGAATGATCTCCGTATTAGGTTTTTTACTGGCGTTAGATTGGGTGGCCGGCGTCATTTTTGGTCTCATCGTCTTGGAAGTTGGTAAAGTCTTCAAGCAGTGGTTGGATAAAAAGCAAGCAGGACTAAAAAAGTAATCGATATACGTTTGGTGCGAGGCTAAGTAAAACCAGAATGCTTAGGTGTCAGAAGGCGTAAAAGACCTATAAACGAAAAGGGCTTGTTCAATGAACAAGCCCTTTTTTAAGAGATATAAACGCGTTTACGAGCGACTTATTTCTGCTCGCGAGCAATTGCTCTGTGGCCGATGTCTGTGCGGAAGTAAACATTATCCCAAGAGATCTTGTTTACCACATCGTAAGCCCCTGCTTGCGCTTCACTTACTGTTTCGCCTAGAGAGACAGCACATAATACTCGTCCACCATTGGTTGCGACTTGGCCTTCTTTGTCGGTTGTGCCTGCATGGAAGACTTTTTGGTGCGCTGGCAGTGTTGCATCGTGCCCTGTAATAATATCACCTTTGTTGTAGCTTGCAGGGTAACCACCCGCAGCTAAAACGACACCCAAACTGGCTCTTGGATCCCAATCTGTGTGAACTGAGTCAAGTGTTCCATTAATCGCAGCAAGACACATTTCAACTAGGTCGGAGCGAAGACGCATCATAATCGGCTGAGTCTCAGGGTCACCAAAGCGGCAGTTGTACTCAAGCACTTTAGGTGTGCCGTCTTGAGCAACCATAACACCCGCATATAGGAAACCACGGTAGCGATTGCCTTCCGCGTTCATGCCTTTAACCGTTGGCATGATCACTTCATTCATAATGCGCTCATGAATTTCAGATGTGACAACTGGCGCTGGAGAGTATGCACCCATACCACCAGTATTTGGACCAGTATCACCATTATCACGCGCTTTATGGTCTTGGCTTGATGCCATAGGCAGAACGGTTTCACCATCCACTATGACGATAAAGCTTGCTTCTTCACCAACAAGAAACTCTTCGACAACAACACGATGACCTGCATCACCAAACGCGTTGCCTTGCAGCATATCTTCAACAGCTTCAATGGCTTCCGCTTCAGTCTGAGCTAGGATAACGCCTTTACCTGCGGCAAGACCATCTGCTTTAACAACGATTGGAGCGCCTTTTTCTTTGATGTACGCCACAGCGGGTGCAATCTCTGTAAAGTTTCCATATTCCGCGGTTGGAATCTTGTGGCGTGCAAGGAAGTCTTTAGTGAACGCTTTTGAGCCTTCCAATTGAGCGGCTGCTTCAGAAGGACCAAAAATAGCTAAGCCAGCGGCTTCAAATGCATCAACAACACCGATTACAAGTGGTGCTTCAGGGCCAACAATGGTTAAGCCGATACTATTTTCTTTTGCAAATGCGACTAACTCGTCAATAGCAGTAACACCGATATTAACGTTCTCTACTTTTTGCTCTAAAGCGGTACCTGCGTTGCCTGGTGCAACGAAGACTTTCTCAACATTTTGAGATTGTGCTGCTTTCCAAGCTAAGGCATGCTCACGGCCGCCATTACCGATAATGAGAATTTTCATATTTACTTTCCTTTAAACCTGCAATGAAACTTAGTGGCGGAAGTGGCGCATGCCAGTGAATACCATCGCCATTCCGGCCTCGTCTGCCGCAGCGATCACTTCTTCATCGCGCATAGAGCCGCCCGGTTGAATCACAGCAGTAATGCCCGCTTGAGCTGCTGCATCAATGCCATCACGGAATGGGAAGAACGCATCCGATGCCATAACAGAGCCTTCAACTTGTAGGTTTTCATCTGCTGCTTTGACTCCAGCAATTTTAGCACTGTATACACGGCTCATTTGGCCTGCACCAACACCAATTGTCTGACCTGCTTTCGCATAGACAATGGCATTAGATTTAACGAATTTTGCAACTTTCCAAGCAAATAGAAGGTCTTTTAATTCTTCCTCAGAAGGTTGGCGTTTAGAAACCACCTTAAGGTCGTCTAAGGTGATCGCACCGTCATCACGGTCTTGAACAAGAAGACCACCATTGACACGTTTGTAGTCTAAGGCGGTAGGTTTTTCTGAGGACCATTCACCACATTCTAGAAGTCGCACATTTTGTTTTGCAGAAACAACTTGCTTCGCTTCTTCGCTCACACTTGGTGCGATGATGACTTCAACAAACTGGCGATCAACAATCGCTTGAGCGGTTGCTGCATCTAGTGGCTGGTTGAATGCGATAATGCCGCCAAATGCAGATGTAGGATCTGTTTGGAAAGCAAGATCGTACGCTTCAAGCTGAGTGGATGCTGTCGCAACACCACAAGGGTTGGCATGCTTAACAATAACGCAAGCGGCTTCAGAAAAGCTCTTAACACATTCAAGAGCAGCGTCTGTGTCTGCAATGTTGTTGTAAGAGAGTGCTTTCCCCTGAATTTGTTTAGCAGTGCTTATAGAGGCTTCTTGAGGGTTTGCTTCTACATAAAACGCCGCTTTTTGATGTGGGTTTTCACCGTAACGCATTTCTTCTTGCTTGTTTAGCTGAAGATTAAACGTACGTGGGAAGTCTTCGCTTCCACCTTCCACTTTTTTACCAAGGTAGTTTGCGATCGCGCCGTCATAGTTAGAAGTGTGCTCGAATGCTTCTACAGCAAGGTCAAAACGTTGATCGTAAGTCAGACCACCGTCTGTTTTTATCGCGTTGATAATGCCTTCGTAATTTGCTGGAGAGACTACAATAGCAACATCTTTGTGGTTTTTGGCCGCAGAGCGAACCATAGTCGGGCCGCCGATATCGATGTTTTCAATTGCCAAAGGCAGGTCGCAATCTGGGCGTGCAATGGTTTCTTCAAATGGATAAAGGTTAACAACAACCATATCGATTTCGTTGATGCCATGTTCTTTCATGACAGCACCGTCGATATCTCTACGTCCCAAAATACCACCGTGAACTTTAGGGTGAAGTGTTTTTACACGACCGTCCATCATTTCAGGGAAGCCTGTGTAATCGGATACTTCCGTCGCTGCAACACTGTTTTCCAACAATAGACGGTAAGTTCCGCCTGTCGAAAGAATTTCAACATTTTGTGCGACTAGTTCACGAGCGAATTCGACAATGCCTGTTTTGTCGGAAACACTGATTAGTGCGCGTTTAATTTGGGTTACGTTTTGATTTGCCATTGTGGTTCTCGCAATCTAGTTAACGTGATAAATAAAAGGGGAGTGAGTTGGTAAAATGAAAAAAGGGCGCCAAGACGCCCTTTTTTGCTATAGCATACCGTATTGCTTTAATTTTTTACGCAATGTGCCTCGGTTTAAACCAAGAATAGTCGATGCTTTGGTCTGATTGTCCTTCGTGTAGTTCATAACAGACTCAAGTAGAGGAGCTTCGACTTCTGCCAATACTAATTGGTAGAGATCCGTAACAGGTTGCCCGTCTAAATGAGTGAAGTAGTTTTGAAGAGCCTTTTCTACGTTGTCACGAAGAGTTTGTGACTGCTCCGAAGATGCAGACTGGAACGTTTGAGTGTGTGTTTGTTCTACCACAGAATAACCTTTTAGATTTAAGCCAACTATATAAGTTAAAACGAGGATACAAGAAGCTCGTGTTAACTCAATATGAAGCATTCGTTGCGCTCTTTATTACAGGGAGTCCCCGCGATAAAAAAACGTAATGTCTGCCTTTTACTAAGTTTGTTTCTGAGAACGCGTCGTTTATATATGTAACGATGTGCTCTTGCGAGAAACAAAAAAACTTTCCAATACGTCTAACTGCTCGTTTGCATCGTCTGTTTTATTAAACAGACTGCGAAATGAGCTCGTATCTGCCAGTGTTTTTAGATACCAACCGACATGCTTGCGTGCAATTCTAATTCCCATAAATTCACCATAAAACTGATGCAGTGCTTTTACGTGCTCAACAACAGTTTCTTTGATACTTTCTATATCTGGCGAAGGAGGTAGTTCCCCATGACGCAAGTAATGGTTTATCTCATTGAAGATCCAAGGTCTTCCTTGAGCTGCTCTGCCAATCATGACAGCGTCAGCCTTTGTGTATGTCATTACACGTTGAGCTGTTTGTGCATCTGTAATGTCGCCATTTGCGAAAACAGGGATGCCGACGGATTGCTTTATTTCTGCAATGGTGTCGTATTCGGCTTCGCCTTGAAATTTGCAGGCTCGAGTTCGGCCGTGTACCGCCAATGCTTGTATTCCGCAATCTTCTGCAATTTTTGCGATGGTCAAGCCATTACGCTGTTCGGAAGACCACCCCGTACGAATTTTTAATGTAACGGGTACTTCTACACTATCAACTACAGATTTAAGTATGTCTTGGACAAGTGATTCGTCTTTCAGTAGCGCAGAGCCCGCAGCTTTGTTCAGCACTTTTTTCGCGGGACAACCCATATTGATGTCGATAATTTGAGCGCCCAATTCGACATTTTTTTGTGCCGCTTCAACCATCATCTCAGCATTTGCACCTGCAATTTGAACTGATCGTGGCTGGATTTCTTTGTCATGAACGAGTCTATGCTTGCTCTTTGTGGAATTCCAAAGCCGTACGTCAGAGGTCACCATTTCAGATACAACTAAACCAGCACCCTGTTGATAACAAAGGCGTCGAAATGGTAGGTCTGTTACGCCAGCCATCGGCGCTAGAATAACGGGCCTATCTATATTGTATGAGCCAATAGCGAAAGCCATATTGCTCCTGAAAACTGAATCAAATGTTAAAGATCTGTAACTCTGTCGAGCGGGCGAGAATAATACCTATGGGAATTGTTTTTTTGAAGTCTTGACAATGCAAAAATTGGCTATTTTTTGTTCTTATTTGCATCTTATCGAAGGATTTGGCTGTTGGGCACGCTTCTAAGTCTTTCTTTAGCCAATTATTAGTCTTTCTTACACGATTAAGATAGATGGTATTCGGCAGTTGCGATCCAGTGACTTTTGCCTAAAGTACACGCTTTGCCTAAAGTACACGCTTAGTACGATCTTGTATCCGATGAATACACTTTAAGTTCATGCGTAACAGCACTCGCCCCCGGGTCAACAATCGGAATAACTAAGTGAATAGGGGTGTTTGGTGGCATGTAGGTTATGTCGAGAAAATCTCTATGTAAGTAGCTCTCTGGTGCGAACAGCCTTGCGGCAACAGGTGAGCCATTTAGATCGTAAAACTCAAGTGCAATTTTAGGCATAGGCTGAGCGTACGCGCTCGTATTTGTCATGATCGCATTGACCAGTAATGCATTTGGTTTTTGTGGATGGCTTTGAATTCGAACATGTTGAATAGAAATCGCAGTTACATTTTCAAAGGCTGGGAGAGCGCACCCTATATAGGTACACGCGGTGCGATAAAGTCCTCTAAATTGTTCAGAACGACTTCCTTGATCAAAGAAGTGAGTCAATACTTGGCTCGCCAATATGACAATGCCAATTACAACGCCAAGGAACCAAAGGAGCGTGCGCTTGCTCTTTATCTGAGTTGTTGTCGGCTCCTCTTCCACAAGCTGAGCGAGGCTGTTTGTTGCAGCGATTGAGCTCATTGATTCTTGCAGTTCGAGCTGGCCATTACTTAACTTTGGTGTCTGATCTGATACATTTTGCGCTAGCGAATGTAGGGCTTGCATATAATCAGGCTCGTCGTTTTCAGAAGCTTCGTTAGAGGCTCGGTCGGGCTGTGAGCTTACATTTCTATTGAGTTGTGCGTTTTTTGAGCGAGCTAGTGGCTCTGGTGAGGGTTCTAGTGTGCTCTGAGAAGTGTCGCTCCCAGAAATACGCTTTGTTGTCGATGGGCTGCTTAAATTGGCTTCGATTTCAGCAAGCTCTAATTCCCAAGGTGCAGGCTCATCGTTAGAGTTTGTTCTTGTGTTTCCTTGAGGACGAGCCTGTTGCGATATGCCTGTGTTGAACTGCTCGCTTTCGAGCGGTGCAATTTTGAAGTCATCCTTTGGTGGTTCGCTCACTAACTCAAGGTCGTCTTCTTTAAAGAGAGTATTTAACCAGTTAGGGTTAACAATCTCTTCGTCCGCTGCCGTAAATAGAGGCGGACTGTTTGCATGTGAATTGTCTTTCTGTGCGGGTTGCTTTTGTTGGCCAGAGTCAGCTAGCTCAGGTGAGTTCTGATTATTGTTTGCTGTCTTTGACGTAGAGTCGTCATTGGAGGGTGCTTTAGAAAGAGAAGGTGGTGCAGAGGGCGTCGCTGCTTGTGCTTCGAATATATGGAAGCACTGGCCGCATCGAACTTTTCCAGCAGCCATCTTTAAAACATCATCGGTTACACGAAATGCAGTAGAGCATTTTGGACAACGAGTAATGAAATTACCAGCCATTTCGACGAACGCCTTCCTTTTCTATCTTGCTATTTTTTCGTGGCAACAATTCGAATCCACTCTTCTTTTTCGACAACACTTTCTATGTCAAACCAAGGCTTGTACGCTTCAACAACATCTTCTGCTTGATTTGCTAGTACACCGGAAAGCGCTAGTTTTCCGCCTGTTTTTACGGTTGCAGAAATAGTTGAGGAAAGCTCAGCCAAAGGCCCTGCTAGAATATTCGCAACGACTAAATCAGCTTGCAAATCGGAGTCGTACGGTGGAAGTTTTACTTCATATTTTGAAGATTCTATATTATTTCGTTCTGCATTTGCACGGGTTGCTTCAACGGCTTGTGGGTCGATATCGATACCAATCATTTGTTTAGCGCCGAGTAAAAGTCCTGCAACACCTAAAATGCCAGAGCCGCAGCCATAGTCAATAATCGTTTTATCTTTGCAATCAACGCTGTCTAGCCATTCCAAGCACAGCGCCGTTGTTGGGTGAGTGCCGGTTCCAAATGCTAGACCTGGATCGAGCATCAGGGTGATCGCATCTTCATCTGGCACTTCTCGCCATGTTGGACAAACCCAAAGTCGATTTCCAAATTTGATAGGATGGTAGTTATCCATCCATTCTCGAATCCAGTCTTTATCTTCGAGAATTTCAATTTTTAGATCGATGTCTGTTTGCCCTAGTTTTTCAGCACAGTGTTCTATCACTGGGCGGATGTGTTCGATATCGGAGTCAGCCTCAAATAGGCCAGTGACCTTAGTGTGTTTCCACAAAGGGGTAGTGTTTAAATCAGGCTCGTAGACGGGATCATCATATACATCTTCAAAAGTCACCACCATAGCGCCACATTCTAAAAGAGAATCTTCAAAAGCGGGGACATGGTCTGGTGTGGTGTGGATGCGAATCTGTAGCCAAGACATAAAAGTGAATCGTCCTAAGTGTACTTTTCCCGATATAAGACTGAAGTAATGAGCTTGTTTATAATCGGTATATGAGAAGGAAATAGAAAAGACGCATCACAACTTATGTTTTGATGCGTCTTGAAGCTCAAACTGTCTGGTTACATTACGATGTAATTCAACAGTGGTCAATAAATTATAGACCGAGTTTCTTTTCAAGGTAGTGGATGTTAACGCCACCTTCGATAAAGTTCGGATCCGTTGCAAGATCCTGCTGTAGAGCGATATTCGTTTTGATGCCGTCTACAAATGTCTCATCAAGCGCCACAGACAATCGTTTAAGAGCAAGCTCTCGGCTGTCTGCGTGACAGATGATCTTAGCGATCATAGAGTCATAGGTAGGTGGCACCAAATAACCGCTGTAGAGGTGTGAATCTACGCGAACACCCATGCCGCCGGGAGCGTGGAAGTAATTCACCTTTCCGGGACTTGGCATAAAGGTTTTAGGGTCTTCAGCGTTGATTCGAGCTTCAACAGCGTGGCCTTTGATCTTAACGTCTTCTTGTTTAATAGAAAGAGGTTGTCCAGAGGCAATTCGCAACTGTTCCTTGACGATATCGACACCTGTTACCATTTCAGTAACAGGGTGCTCTACCTGAACACGAGTGTTCATCTCAATGAAGTAGAAACCACCATCTTCATATAAGAATTCAAAGGTGCCGGCGCCACGATATCCAATCTTAATACACGCGTCTACACAGGCTTGTAGGCATTGTGCTCGTGATTCTGGATCAAGCATTGGCGCAGGCGCTTCTTCCAAAACTTTTTGGTGACGGCGTTGTAAAGAACAATCGCGGTCATAAAGGTGAACGGCATTGCCTTGACCATCGGCGATGACTTGAACTTCGACATGGCGAGGGTTTTGTAGGAATTTTTCCATATAAACCGTGCTGTCGCCGAAGTATGAGCCTGCTTCAGACTGAGTGATACTAATGGACTTTAAGAGGCTTGCTTCATTGTGAACAACTCGCATTCCTCGACCGCCGCCACCGGCAGCCGCTTTTACGATCACAGGGAACCCAATTTCACGCGCTATTTTTATGCACTCTTCTGGATCAGAAGGTACAGGGCCATTTGAACCGGGTACAGTAGGTACGCCTGCTGCTTTCATGGCTTTGATAGCGGAAACTTTATCGCCCATTAAGCGAATAGTTTCTGCTTTTGGTCCGATGAATGTGAAGCCAGAGTTTTCAACTTGCTCTGCAAAGTCTGCATTTTCAGCAAGGAAACCATAACCTGGGTGGATAGCAGAGGTATCCGTCAATTCAGCGGCGCTAATTAGAGCAGGGATATTCAAGTAGCTGTCTTTGGATGGGTTCGGGCCGATACAAATTGTTTCGTCTGCCAAACGCACATGAAGTAGGTCGCGGTCTATTTTTGAATGTACTGCAACTGTTTTAATACCGAGCTCTTTACATGCACGAAGAATTCGAAGTGCAATTTCGCCTCGGTTTGCGATCAATACCTTATCAAGCATGATAAAACCTATAGCTGTGAATTAAACAATTGTTACAAGAGGTTGATCAAATTCAACAGGTTCGCCGTCTTCGGCCAAGATAGCACCAATTGTGCCTGCTTTGTCCGCTTCAATTTGGTTCATCATCTTCATTGCTTCAACGATACAAATAGTGTCGCCAACATTTACTTTCTGGCCAACTTCAACAAATGCTTTCGCACCAGGAGCAGATGCTTGGTAGAAAGTACCTACCATTGGAGATTTTACTGCATGGCCTGAAATTTCAGCAGGCGCAGCGTCTTGAGCAACGGGAGCAGGAGCTGCAGCGGGCGCAGCGGCTACGGGAGCAGGAGCTGCAACGGTAGCAACTTGAACTGGAGCGCCACCGCGACTAATGCGAACGGCTTCTTCGCCTTCTTTAATCTCGATTTCGTAAACGTTGGATTCTTCAAGAAGCTCGATTAGTTTTTTAATTTTACGAATGTCCATGATGGTACTCTTTCTGTCGTATTGTATGAAACGCCCAATAATAAGGATCAGGCTTTAAAGTAAATTTTGTTAACGTCGAGAACGGCATTACCTTGTGCATCAAATTACGTCCTTGATTAAACGGTGATTCGTAATTTGATATATTTCTCTGGGTTATTTGACCGTAAATTATCGTTAAAATACGCGAAAATGTCCAGTTTTGTCGGTAAATATGCTAAAACTATATTTTGAGGTTATAAATTGATCTACTGTAAACTTTGCTGTGTTGTTGAGAGTAACTGTAGTCGCTGAATGACCTCTGTTTTAGTCGGTTCGCCAATGATTTTAAGTTGTGCTTCTTCTTGCCCTTTACGGTTTATAAAAATGAGAGAGGGCGGTCCAAATAAATTCAGATGTTGCATTAATTGTTTGTTGTCTTGTGTATTGTCAGTAACATCAACTCGCACTATTTTGATATGGCTCCAATATGGCATGACGTCAGTCGATTTGAATATTTCTTCTTCTATTACTTTACAGCTAATGCACCAGTCCGCGTAGAGATCCAATACAATGGGGCTTCCTTGATAGTCCATTTTTATTTTTTGTAGTTCTGTTAGTGAGCCAATGGTCACCGCGTACGGGACGTCACGGCTTTCAGTTATTGCGGTACTGGAGCTCGTTAGCGTTTCAAATGGCTCAATGGGATTGCGAGCACCACTTAACGCACCTATAGCAAGGCTAATGCCCATCACACCAGAGATGAGAGCACAGAACCAGCGTATAGGGTGAGACTGGATTGAAACAGACCTATGAATGAAGTAGGAAGTAAGCATTAAGAAGAAGATAGCCCAGAGTAAGACACTTAATTGTCCATCTAAGTATCTTGATAGCAGCCAAATAGCCACGCCAAGCAGGCCGAATCCCATAATGGATTTGATGTCGTTCAGCCAATCTCCGTTTTTAGGAAGGATGCTGGCCCCGAAAAAGCCGACTAGCAGCAATGGCACACCCATGCCAAGCGCCATCGTGAATAACATTACAGCGCCATACACACTGTCGCCTGAGCTGCTGATGTAGAGTACGACTCCTGCAAGTGGTGCGGACACACACGGTGACACGATGAGCGTGGCAATGACGCCTGATAAAGCCACGGCAGCATATTGTGATAGTGAAGCGCGTTGAGAGTTTGATTCAAGCTTAGTCGAATAAGATTGCAATCGGTCTGTAATAAAAGCGGGTAACCTTATTTCGTAAACTCCAAACATTGCCAAGCTTAAAAGAAGAAAAAGAAACGCACTGATTGAAATGATGAAGGGGCTTTGAAGGGTGGCTTGTAGGTTTAGTTGTGTTCCGAAAAGTCCTGCCAAAGCGCCGATGGCAGCATAAGTAAGTGCCATTGAAATTACATACACGGCTGACAGAGCAAGACCTTTTAAAGCAGATGACTTGGTGCCCACTACAATAGCACTGACAATCGGGATCATTGGCAGAACACAAGGCGTCAATGACAAAAGTAACCCTAAGCCAAACATGATAGCTAAGCTTGCCATCCAGGAGTCGTTTGTTAAGTGGTCAATAACATTGGCCGCGATAGAGGGTTCTGGTGTTGATGCTTTTGTCTGAAGGCTGTTCTGCTCAATTGGTTTCTCTGCCTTTGCGTCGTTTGTACTCTCGTTGTTTATAGAGAGAGGCGCTTTCGATACGCCAGAGTCCGATTGGGTTACGGTAAAATAAATAGGTGAAGATTGTGGCGGGTAGCACAATCCTCGTTCTGCACACCCTTGAAACCCAATTAAGGCTTCTAGCTCGGTTCCATTTTCGAGGTCACCTACGGGTGATATATCGACTGAAAGAGAGTTATGGTAGACCTCGACATCGCCAAAATAAGGGTCAGTTTTGGGTGTGCCCGATGGAATATTGCTAAAGGTTAATTTGTTACCATCTCGGCCTTTGAGTTTTAATTGATGTTTGTACAGATAATACCCATCTTGGATGTCCCAGGTCGCGATGAGATGCTCCCCTCTCTTGTTTACAGAGAGAACAAAGGCTTGCTCGACTGGCAGAAACTCAGGATTATTTGAGCGGCTATTGGCGCCAAAAGAAGAGCCGAAGTCGAATGCGTTTGCAAAAGAGGCACTGATAAGCCAAAGGAAAATAGAAATACTACGTAAAAAGTGTGTCATTTAAAAAATTGTCGTGGGAGTTTTCATATTAATGTCAGCACTATAGACTACCAGTGCGATAAAAAGTTGCCATACGAGAGACCTAAATTGATAAAAAAGTACTTTTATTTCCTAGTTACCGCTTTATTGCTATCAGGCTGTGCTGGGACGCCGACGCAAAAAGAGAATCAACCTGCCGTACTTTCTGAGTCAGGCTCTGGAAATAATGGCGGAATCTCTGTTGAAAAAATGCAAAATGATACGATCAATCAAGATGTTTCTAATAAAGAAAAGTCGACTGCCACTGATGCGGTCGAAGGTGACGCCGTTCAAGCTGATGTAGACTCACGTGCTCAGTCGAGAGAAATCGTAAAAAGCAAAGATGAAATAGTGAACCGCTTGCTGTATTTAGCGGGTGTTGCCTACGATAAAAAGCGACTATTAACGCCAGAACACGATAACGCCAACCTTTATTATCAGGCAGCGCTTGGAAGAGAACCTAGTAATTACTATGCAACACAGGGGCTGGCTAAGATAGTTGAAACGTATGTAGATTGGGCGCAATCAGCGGCGTCCAATCATCAATATCGTACCGCTTATCGTTATTTGGAAAATGCAAAATCGGTCAACACGCAAGATCCATTGATATCTGAGACTGAAACTCAAATATCCAGTGAAGAGCGTGAGTTAAAACGTAAGAGAGCGAGCATGGTAAATGGAAATAACCCTATTGTGTCGAACCGCTACTATTTACCTCCCAATCTATTTAGATTGAGTGAAGAGGAGATTCTTGCAAAAATGCAACCTATTATAGATAGAGTAGCAGCGAAGCAAGAGCGCCTGGTTATTAATTGGGCAAACGATAAAGAGGCGCGAACGATTTATCAAATTGTTAACAGTCGTACGCCAGAATTTAGAGTAAGGGCGATGATTCATCATCGAACTGATTATTCAATAGAACTTAAACCACATTAGGAAGCAATTGCATGGCGAATTTTATTGATCGCATTGCGTTTTGGAAGCATACCGATAATTTGTCAGGTATAGGCAAAGGCGCAGTCGCGGGTCTGTTAGTTATTGTATTACTCATTGGGGGGCTTGGATTCTATTGGAGCCAAGCGCCGAGTGAATTTGACGTCGTTGCAGCCGCGAAAGCACGCGCAGAAGAGCGGGGTTATTTAAACAATAGCAAGAAACTAGCGGTGGGTTATACCACGACAAATACACTCTATGAGATGGTTGATACGTTGCTTGAGAAGCCGGGCGGTTTCATTACAAATGACATCATGCCTCCAGGTGTCTTTATGGATAATATGCCTGCTTGGGAATTTGGTGTATTGGTTCAGGCGCGTGATCTTGCGCGCGCATTGAGAAAGGAATTTAGTCGATCGCAATCTCAATCGACCGAAGATGTGAATTTAAAAGTGGCTGAGCCTCAGTTCAACTTTGACAATAAGAGTTGGGCGTTGCCTTCAAGTGAGAGTGAATACCAAAAAGGTAATGATGAATTACTCGAGTATTTGGATCGTTTAGCGAACAAGTCTGAGTCAAATGCGCAATTTTACGCGCGCGCCGATAACCTACGTGATTGGCTATCAGACGTATCGACGCGATTAGGTTCACTCTCTCAGCGTCTGTCTGCAAGTGTGACTAAGGTGCGTGAAAATACGGATCTTGCGGGAGATCCGACCGCACGTCAGTCTACCGCAACGGGATCTCATACCTATGTTCGTACACCGTGGACCAAAATTGATGATGTATTCTACGAAGCTCGTGGCGCAAGTTGGGCATTGATTCATATTTTGAAAGCAATCGAAGTGGACTTTGTCTTTACGTTGCAAGATAAAAATGCGCTGGTGAGCTTACGTCAGATTATTAGGGAACTAGAATCGACACAGGCAACGGTATGGTCTCCAATGATCCTAAACGGAAGTGGTTTTGGCATGTTAGCGAATCACTCTTTGGTTATGGCATCTTATATATCACGAGCAAATGCAGCGATTATTGACCTACGTAGGTTACTAGAACAAGGTTAACTTGTGTCAGGTTTGACTCCCTCCGCTATCAAGGTGCGTTATGCTGTCTTAGATGACGCGCCGGCTATTTTAGAGATCTATCAACAACATATACCGTTTGATGATATTAACCTTTTGTCGGCTGTCCATTGGATAGAGCAGGCCAATTCGCATCGACCGATGTGGGTTGCGACTATCGATGGGGAGCTTATAGGATGGTGTTCGTTAGAGTCCTATTATGGTTTGAAGGTGTTAGATCATATGGCCGAATTGAGTCTCTATATCGCCAAAAGTTGGCGGCGAAAGGGAATAGGGCGCCAGTTAATGGCGGAAGTGATGGCAAACGCACTTTGTATAAACTTAACTAACCTTGTTGTGAATGTTTTTTCCGGGAACGAATCCAGTATTCGATTTTTTGAAAGTTTGAATTTTCAACGATATGGCGCACTTCCACGCGTCGTAAAAATGCCCCATCACACAGAAGATATTATTGTAATGGGGCTGGAAATTACGGGTTAGATCGGTTCAAAGACGGAGCCGACACTTGGAACAAAGAACGTGTTGTACATTCGGCTGGCATAGTCATCGGTCATAGAGGACATATAGTCACATATGATGCGTTGACTATTGTGTCCGGCCTCTTCTGCGGCTCGCCATTCGGCTGCAATTTCTCTTGGCAGCAGTCGATTTGGGTCAGCGTTCAAAGTCTCAAAGATTTCAAGTAACATTTGCTGGCCTTTGTATACGAGCATCTGTACTTCTGGTCGTTTAATAATGTGTTGCATCTCAAAGTTTTTTAATGTGGCTAAGGCTTCTTTTTCAGCCTTTGGTAGTGCTGCGTTGTATCGTAGGAGAGGGTGCTCAAAGTGCGTGTTCTCTGTGATTTCGCAAGAGGTGATAAACCAGCTAACGAGGTTGCCAATTGCTTCTTTCCTGAGATGACTTTTACCGCTAAATAATTGTTCACGAACGGTCTTAAGATGGGTATTGAGGTAGGGCGTGTCTAGTTTGGCAAGCTTTGGCTCAAGATGCTCGCACCACATGTCCCGTGTGACCATACCTAAAACAATGGCGTCCTCTAGATCATGAACACCGTATGCGATGTCATCAGCTAGGTCCATAATTGAGGTATCGAAGTTACTATATAAAGAGGATGCGTGATTTTTACCTGTTGTAGAGGTTGTTCTAGTTAACCTTTCTTTGTCAGTCGTGCTAAACGGTGACAATATCCAGTCCAATAAGTCTGCTTCTTCGGTATAGATGCATTTTGGTGGAGACCATTGCTTTGCCTGAAATTGTCTTAAATTATTGGGTTTGTCTGGATAGGTACCAACGACCTGGTCATGCAGTACAGGGTATTTCAATACGCCCAACATGCTTCTTCGTGAGACATCCATTCCAAACTCTTCGGAATACGAGCCTCGCTTCGCTAAGATTCTGAGAGACTGGGCGTTGCCCTCAAAGCCACCATGCTCGGTCATCATATAATTTAAGGCGACTTCGCCTCCATGACCAAAAGGCGGATGCCCAATGTCATGGCTAAGGCAGATCGTTTCAATCAATGCGTCATCAGCAAGCCAGGGCAGAAAGCTCGTATTGTCGCTGTACCGATGTCTAAGGTGAAAGGCGATGCCGCCGCCAATCTGAGACACTTCTAATGAGTGTGTCAGCCTAGTGCGGCTGTAATCATTTTGACGGATGGCGAGTATTTGAGTTTTGGATTGAAGCCTTCTAAATGCCGCGCTGTGAATAATTCTCGCTCTGTCACGTTGATACACTGTTCTGTAATCATTGTCCCGATTAACTTTCGGGCCTGATTGGCGCTCCGCCCATATCGAAAAATCGTCTTGCTTACTATGTTGCATTTACTCTTCCTCGTCCAATCCAAACGCCATACTGCATTTATAAATAAGTCATTAAAACACGATGTAGGTCAATGTCCCAATAGTGGCGTGGGGGCATAATGACATTCTAATCATAAGGAAACATTATGCTTAATACACAACATCTATCGACATTTAAGGTGCTTGTCGAAACGGGCAGCTTTACTCAAACTGCAAAGTTATTGGGTTTGACGCAACCAGCGGTCAGTCAACACATTCAAAAGCTTGAAAAAGGTTTGGGGAGCTCATTGTTAATTCGCCATGGAAGGAGTACAGAGTTAACACCTGCTGGAAAGTTATTATTTGATCACGTACGAGAGTTGGAGAAATGTTATGAACGTTTCTTAACTATTTGGAGTCGGCAGGCTTGTTTGGATGAACTGCAAGTTGAGAAAAAATCGGCTTAGTAGACCGACTAGCGAGGACGCTTAGATAGGCTTATTAGTAAGGTAAGGCGATTATTTTCTAGCGTGGTTTAGTGTGTGATAGAGTCCGTGCAATATGCCTGCTGTCACACCCCATATTCGGATCTTTTTATATTCGACTTCGAAATATCCTCGCGTAACACTGCCTATTTTCTTTTCTTTGTAGCGGTAGTTTCTTGGGTCCAAAAGGTACGACAATGGGACCCAATGAACGCTCTCAACTTCATCTTTGCTTAAGCTGAGCTCACTTTGGCGAGTCATTTCGGCAACAATGGGTTTGATGCAAAAGCCAGATATGGAGCAATACTCTCCAAGTTCGCCAAGTAGGTCGAAACAATCAGGTGCTAAACCGACTTCTTCAAGCGTTTCTCTAAGCGCCGTATATTGAATGCTTGAATCTTCAGGGTCATGCTTCCCACCAGGAAAAGCAATTTGACCTGGATGGTTGCGCATGTGGAGTGCTCGTTGAGTCAACAATACTTCTAAGTTGTTGCTTGCTTCATCTTGACGAATAGGAATCAAAACGGCTGCCGCACGCAAAGCCACTTTTTCTGAACTGATTCCATATTTGTCCGAATAGTGCGCGAGCATTTCAATGCGCTCTTCGTCTTTTTGAATTTTAAAGTGAGTATTACCTACGTTGAGCGCCGTACGAATGTCCTCGATATCGACATCAAGAGGAGGGGATTCTAAAAAATGCTCTACATCAGTCACTTTCTACTTCTCCAAGAAACCTTGTTCTAAAGTATGAGTCAATTTTCCAACTTTAGTAAAGGTTTCTTGATATTCTTCTTCACAAACAGAGTCAGCAACCAGTCCGCCGCCTGCCCAGCAGTGAATAAAACGGCCATCGGCAACCATCGTCCTAATCGCAATATTTGAATCCATTTGACCATTGTTACTGAAATAGCCAATTGAGCCGCAATAAGCGCTTCTGACATGAGGCTCTAATTCATCAATGATTTCCATTGATCTTATTTTCGGCGCGCCGGTAATCGATCCACCAGGAAAGCTTTGGTGAAAAACTTTTATATGATCCTGTGTTTTTTCGATTTTACCTTCGACTGTTGATACAAGGTGGTGCACGTTTGCGTAGCTCTCTAACGCAAACAGTTTGGGGACACTGACTGAACCTGTAACACAGCTTCGCCCTAAGTCGTTACGAAGTAGATCGACGATCATTAGATTTTCTGCGCGATCTTTGGTTGCATTTAACAACTCTTCCGCCAGAGATCGATCTTCTTCCGGTGTTGCTCCTCTTGGGCGTGTGCCTTTAATCGGTTTAGACTCAACTCGGCCTCTATCACACTTCAAAAAACGTTCAGGAGAGTGCGATAAGATAGCGGCTCCGGTTCCTAGCTCGATATACGCCGAAAAGGGCGTTGGTACGGACGTTCTGAGTGCCCTGTACGCTTGATAGGTATCGCCTTTATAACGAGCTGAAAAGCGCTGAGCTAGGTTTACCTGATAGCAATCACCTGCCTGAATGTAGTCTTGAACTTTACGAAACTTCTCCGAATACTCTTCTTCCGTCATGTTAGACGTAAAGTGGCCGCTCAGCTTAAAAGACAAAGGTTCAATATTTTCGCTTAGTTTAAATCGCTCTAGCAGATCTTCTTGTTCATCCAAGCACCAAGGCGTCATCATTAAATAGGTTTCGAGCTTTTGATGATCGGTAATCAAAGCCCAACCATACAGGCCGATGGATAGATCTGGTAAGAGAATATCGTCAATTCCACTGTTAGGCAGAGTTTCAACATACTGCCCAGTTTCATACCCGTAGTAGCCCATTAAACCGCCTGTAAATGGGATGTCTTTCGGCGCATTTTTTGCCCAAATTTCCTCGACATTATGCGCCATAATCTCATCTAAAATATCGAGTGGGTTTTGGTGGTTTCCTATATTGTAAATCGGTGAATCCCGCCAAATTAACTTGGTTTCTTCCTGTTTAGCTGTGATCATCGCGATTGGGTCGGCGACGATCATATCGTACCTAGTATCGCTAAACGACTCATGATTGCTGTCTAGCAAAATGGGCATTGGTAGATCGCGATAGTGAGCAAAAAGCTCAACCAGCGATGACTGATAAGGTAGGCTTATCAGTTTTATTTCTGACATAATTCAACCGTTTACAAATTCAAATTTAATTCCCTTTATTGAATGGGGGGTTATGAGGAAATTTAAAGTGTCAGAGATCAATTATCTTAATCTAGAAAATGTGACATTGCGTTATCGGCTAGTCTATAACCCTGATAGTAAGACCAAGGCGTCGTGTTTAATGCTACATGGAGCAGGTGTTGGGGCTGACATTACTTATTTGCCAATTTTAGAGCACTTGAATTACTGGCGATGGATTTTATTACCAGACTTAACCGGTATGGGAGAAAGTTACTTCCTTGAAAAAAAAGAAAAGCCAGTATCCATTGACTCATTGGCGTTGGAAATAAATGCATTATTGATGTCATTGGAATGGGATGTATTTGATCTAGTCGGGTATTCACTCGGTGGGCTTGTTGGCCTGCGATTGAATCAGTTGCGTAAAGAGCAGCGCAAAGTACCCTCTAAAATGGCTTTGCTTGAACCAGCGTCCCTAGATAGAGAAGACCTTGCTACACTTGCTATTGTCCGTGAGCGTTATCGAGAAGCGTCAACGGTCATCAGAAAAACGGGCGACGTTGAACAAGGTGTCGCTCTTTTTATGAATAGCGTAGCGCCCAACCGTAGAAAACACCCTGTAGCAGAGGCCACGACTCAATCTAGGTTGGCACATAGACCGCATGGGTTCGCGTATGCACTTGATGCTGTTACGAACTGGGTTCAAGACATGGTGAATAATCCAGATGCCCGTAATGAACTGATTGAATGTGTCGATTCTGCTCTGCTTTTATCTGGCGCGTTAAGTAACGAAGCACTTAGATCACACTATGATGCCCTTGCGTCAAGGTATCCTAACTGGCGTCATTCTGTTTTGAGTGGCTGTGATCACAGTCTACCTTTTCAAAAGCCTAAGCGAGTAGCAATGCTACTAACTGATTGGTTTGAAAGCGAGTTGGATAGCGGCGAATAAAAGATCAATAAATAATCAAATATTCTTTAAAGTTTCTTTACGGTTGGGCGTTAAGATAGTCATAGTGAATGATTTTTGGGAGGCATCATGGCGGCGTCGATAAATGGGTTAAATGACTTAACAGGTAGACTGTTAAATGGAAATAAGCAAAACACTGAAAGTTCGTCGACTCAGTCGTCTTCTAGCCAAAGTGCACTCGCTGCAGGAGATGAGTACAGCCCTGCATCGGGTTCAACTCGTGCGTTGGGAGTCGTACAGCAGCGCGTACAGATGTCATTTTCTGAAACGGTATCTTATACCTCTAAATCGTCATCCTTTTCTGCTCCCGCCTTTGAATCTCAAATGGATTTTTCACCAGAAGCGGTATCCAACCGAATTCTAGGGTTTGTTGGTGGTTACATGGATAAGCTGAAAAGCGAAGGTGCTGATGATGACCGCTTAAAGTCCGTGCTGGAACAAGCGGAAGAAGCCATTGCAAAAGGCATGGAAGATGCAATGGGGAAACTTGAGGATCTAGGGTGGTTAAATGAAGAGGTTCAAGAAAATATAGATAAGACTGATAGCCTGTTAGACGAAGGTTTACAGGCATTGCATGAGTCTTACTTTGGTGCTTTTAAAGATTTGGACGACGCTACACTGCCTGCGAACAAGGTTAATGATCAAGCCTCCAATTCGATTGATCCAAAATCAGAAATCAACCGAATTTCCCGAAATTTTGCTGAAAGCTATTCTCGTACTCAATCTTCTGAAATTGAAATCAAAACAGCCGAAGGTGATACGGTTAAACTAAATCTATATGCGTTACAAGCCGCTGCGCGTGGTGAGAGCTATGATGTGTCTGAAGAAGGTTTGAGCTATCAGCGTTACGAAAGTTCAACGAGTGGCTTTAAGTTCGAATACGCGGTGGATGGCGATTTGAATGAAGAAGAGCAAGAAGCGATAAACGACCTTGTAAACTCATTAGGGGATATTGCTGATGAGTTTTTCGATGGTGATTTAAGCTCTGCGTTCGAAAAAGCGCTTGAGGTTGGGTTTGATACGGAACAACTTTCCGGTTTCACCATGAACCTTAAAATGACTCAGACTTATCGCTCCGCTCAAGCGACCAATGCTTATGCCAATACGGCGGACCAAGGTTTGGCCGCTTCGTTGAAAGAACCGTTAGCGGAATATAAAGATTCCTTATTATCGGCAGTTGAAAAATCCTCTGAGTTGTTTGACAACTACCGAGAAATTATTCAAAACAGCTTAGAAAGCATGTTTGAAATGCGTCAAGCCGAAAAGGATAAGGAAGAGGGTGGTGATCAGGACAGCAAGAGCGCCAATAATTTGCCCGATTTTTATGAGTTTCAGCGTTCATTGATCGAAAGGATGGCTGACTCGATGTTTGGCTCAGCGAATCGCGACTCGTTAGGTAATGAGCAGGGTAGCACTGAGTCAGGCAGTTCTGAGTCGAGTGGCTCAGAATCAAGTACTGAAACGCCATAAACTGATTTGAAATAGCGTAAAGGAAGGGACTTATTCTCTCGGTTAAAATAGTTCAATTATGTGTGCTTTAAACGAGTAAGGTCTAAAGGAGTAAGATCTAAATGATTAAGATTTAAATCAGTACAATGTAAGAAATTACTCTTTGCGAGTTTCTTGCTAAAGGGTTTCTATCTATTTAATGGAGACAAGGAGGTTTCCATGAATCTACAAAAGGCATTTAGCCTTTGGGAAGTACTTTGCGTGCTTCTTATTCTTTCTTTGTTGGCGGCTTCAAATGCCACGTCCAGTGTCTTGTCTTATTACCATTCATGGTCTGATAGGCAGCAACTGCATCAAGCAAATCGCCAATTACAGACGGCCATCGCGACGTCGCGATCTTTAGCCATTCGTTCTGATTCTCCTGTTCAATTATGCGGTGGAGTGTCCTGCAATGGTCGCTGGTCGGACGGTATTTCACTGCTTCAAAGTGGTCACTCGACGCCTTATCAAACATGGGCATTTCCAGAGTTAATTGACCTTGTTTGGCGAGGTTTTCCTGCTCGTAAGACGGCTATTTCGTTCTTGCCAACTGGTATATCTAATTTCCAAAATGGCTCTTTCTACTTTTGTTTCAAAGGTATTCAACAGATGCGTGTCGTAATCAACAAGGCGGGCAGAGCGTATGAAGACCCTGCCTTTATAGCGGGTGGCGCATGTTAAAGCGCGATTACCAAGGATGGGTGTTGCTTGAGATGGTACTTAGCATGATGGTCATTGCTTTTTTACTCCATTTTTCGAGACCTTTGGTTTCAAACAGCAGTGATCAAATTAATGAACTTGTATTGCAGCAGTCTCAAATTAGCCAGAACCACTTTAAAAGACGTTATCTTCAAATAACAGGGAATGAGTTGATTACGAGTTTTCCTTCGACAAAAGCGGAGGGCGTGCCATCGAGTGAGTCTACGTCATTTCCTCGATGCTCTATGTGTACAGGGACACTTTTTAGAGCATGGGCAGAGAAGGCAAGCAGGCAATGAGATGTTCGGCAAGAGGCGCAATAAAAGCGACAGTAAATGGCTTTTTGTTGATTGAAGTGTTGACGGCCTGCGCCATCTTAGGTCTATGTCTGTCAATCTTAATTCCTGTTCAGCAGTGGTTAGTTCGAACTCAGTCTCATCAGCAAGATGTCTTAAATAAGGCTCAGAAGCGAAGAATCCTGGAAAGCCAGTTTGAAGCTCAATGGCAGAGCATCGGAAAATTTGGCTGTTCAGGTGTACCAAGATCGATTGTGATCGGTAATGAGTTCAATGCCCCACTTTCTAATAGAGCGTTCGCTTCGGGTTCTGATTGGTTAAAAGGGCTGCGTCTCGGTGAGTGTGTTGCAGAGTACCATCAAACAGGGAGCCACCTAGTCGGCCAATTCTCGGGTTGCAGTATCAATCAAATTAATACCTTTCAATTGGATCAATGTTCAAGGTCTTTCTCAGTCAATACTTCCCTTAATCATGATGGTCGTTTCAACATTACCCTTCCGTCCGAATTAATCGAAACCAGTGGGCTAATAGCTTCAAGTGAGCCTACGTTATGGTATGTGGCTTTCGGACAAGCTGGGAGGAATGGACTTTGGAAAAAGTCAGAGTTGGAGCGAGCCGCTCAAGAGATAGAGTCGGGCGTTGAGCATATCGCGTTTTATCCACTGCTGGATACAGACGGAGATGGTAATGCGGATGCAATTTCAACTGAATACGGAGCAGTAATGTCGAGCCAAGTAATTGGGATTTGGGTGGAATATGTTTATCGCTTTACTCACTGCTCGACGTTGGTTACAGCGCCTACTTCTCATGTTGGCTCGGGTTCTAGCACAGTCGTCCACTATACCAACTTCAGAGAGAAGAGATGGTCCTATGATCCATCATGCGAGAGCGTTGCTGGCTACTTGCTTGAATTAGGTGTGAAATAGGAGCGTTATGAAACGAGCACAAAGAGGTTGGTTTTCAGCGCCCGCTATTGTCATTACGGTCATCTTTTCAGCCGTATTGGTGGCGCATTATCATGAAATTTTAGATAAACGTATGTTGCTTATGAAAAACGCGGCGGCTGATACGAGGGGGTTATCAAATGAGGCTGGTGGAATTGAACGTGATGTACTTTTTCAGCGGCCCTCCCAGTTAAGTGAGTGTGTGTCGTTTTGTCCTCTTACGACGGTGAATTGGAAGCAAGAGTCTCTATTTGGTAGGCGCTATTGGTTTACAAGCCATTATATTGTCAATGAAAATGGCGATCGTTTAACGCGTGTATGCATAACACAGGATAAACACACAACACGTTGTTTCTGGCAGAAAAACCGCACACAATTAGGCAGTGCGCGGATTGTGATCCGGTGAACCCGATTTTAAGGGGATGATGTTTTCATTAACCCTTTTGAAATTGTTTTAAATGGCCCTGAGAGCAAAAACGATTGCCTTGAGTGTCCTTAATTGACTCCGATTCAGGGACATAGGTTCCGCAATGTGCGCATGGCGTCATTTTTTCACCGGGTTTCGACTGACTGTTTTTAGCATTTCGCGTCTTCTGTTTACTCAAATATTGGCTTACTTGGCGATATATTGTCCAACCAATAAAGAAAATCAGAAGAAAAAGTATTAAACGTACGATCATAAGCTTTACCTTACTTAGGCAATTCCACGACAATATAGCCTTGGTTTAATAAAGTGTAACGAGTAACCACAACATGACCCTTAGAGTTGCAATGGCCCAGCTTGATATGCTGGTCGGTGATATAAAGAATAACACAGAGTCTGTAATCAAAGCTGCGCATGAAGCACGCGATCATCATCAAGCAGATGTTGTTGTATTTCCAGAGCTTACTTTAACGGGTTACCCGCCCGAAGATCTACTACTTCGACCTAGTTTAGACAGTCGAATAGAAGATTCTATTCAGACTATTCTAAATGAAGTGCATGACATTTATGTCGTAGTTGGGTATCCACGTCGAATTGATGGCGATTTATTCAATTGCGCTGGTGTGTTTCACCAAGGTCGTATGCTGGGAGAATACGCTAAGCAAAAGCTTCCCAATTTTAAAGTCTTTGACGACAAGCGCTATTTCGAAGAGGGGACAGAACCTCTTATCGTTGATGTTAAAAATGTCAAAGTTGGCCTGAGTATTTGTGAAGATATTTGGCACCCTGAACCAAGCCTTCAAGCTCAAGAAGCCGGAGCCGAGCTGATCATCAATTTGAGTGCGTCGCCTTTCCATATCGAAAAGATGGGTGTTCGCGAACAGTTATTGCACCAAAGAGCGGTTGAAACACAGTTGCCTATCGTATTTGTGAACTACATGGGCGCTCAAGACGAGTTGGTGTATGAAGGCGGTTCATTTGTGGTTAACGCTCAAGGCCAAAAAATAGCACAGGCACCGTGGTTTGAGTCGGGTATTTACACCGTCGACTTCAGTGTTGAAGAGACTCGAACGCAAAAAGTAATACCTCTAGCCAGCACGGTCGCCCCTGCGCTTAGTATCGAAGAAAGCGTATACCAAGCAATGGTACTTGGGCTTCGAGACTATATAGAGAAAAATCGCTTTAAAGGTATTGTACTGGGGTTAAGCGGAGGGATTGATTCTGCGTTGTCGTTGGCCGTTGCGGTAGACGCGATTGGCGCTGATCGAGTCCAAGCCGTTATGATGCCTTATACCTATACGTCTTCAATGAGCCTCGAAGATGCGGAAGAAGAAGCGACATTGCTGGGTGTAAATTACAGCGTATTGCCTATTGAGCCAATGGTTACCGCATTTATGGAAACGCTCGCGCCAGAGTTCGAAGGTTACGCGAAAGACACGACAGAAGAAAATCTTCAGGCACGAACACGTGGTGTCACCCTGATGGCTATTTCCAATAAAAAGGGTTATATGGTATTGACCACCGGCAACAAAAGTGAGATGGCGGTTGGCTATGCGACGCTTTACGGTGATATGGTCGGTGGCTATTCAGTCTTAAAAGATGTCTTTAAAACACTGGTATTTAAGCTGTGCCGTTATCGAAATACGTTAGGGTATGTCATTCCCGAGCGCGTTATCACCCGCCCGCCTTCTGCTGAGTTAGCGCCAGATCAAATTGATGAAGATTCATTGCCTAGTTACGATGAATTGGATGAAATCTTACATTTGTACATTGAAAGAGACATGAGTGCTGAAGCCATTCTTGAAATTGGGCAATTTGATCGGGAAACGGTTTATAGGGTGCTGCGATTGGTTGACCTCAATGAGTACAAGCGCCGACAAGCTCCAACGGGCGTTCGGCTTACTGAACGTGGATTCGGACGTGATCGTCGTTACCCGATTACGAACGGTTGGCATATTGGCGATTAACAAGATCGCGTCTTTTTTATAGCGTCGAAGTATTGCTTCGACGCTTGTTTAGCTAAGATATTTGTCGTTATCAAGCAGAGTCTGTAACAGTAATCCCTCAATTAGTTTACGACTTGCTACATTTTGCTTCACCTCTAAAACAGAATAATTTTCATATCACTTCTATACTCTTCTTAGTTGAAGGTATGCAGGCAAATTTTACGACGTTCATTGCTGTATTTTCACTAATACGGCTTTGATGCGTCTACCTATTTAAATTGAAGTAGCGGATATTGGCCTTCCTTGGATTTATTCGTATTTTTGGTTTTTTTGAATAGTTAATCTGTCGTTCTGTTCACCATAAGGAAATGCGACGTAACACGTACTGCGCTTTTTTGGAGGTGTATTTTGGGGAGTTTATACCCATTCGTTATTGAGTCTGACGCTGATCTTGAAAAGCTTAAGCATTCTTTTGACTTGAAAGATGAAGCGTATCTGCTGCTTGCTCCGAATTTAGGTGACTATATGGTGACGTGGGCGAGTCGTTCTGCTCATAGTATGTTGTCCCTTCCTACGTTAAGTAACCCCGTTAAATTAGCTGCATGCTTTTCTCACGAGTATGAGCAGAGCGTTAAAATGTTTGAGGAAAGCCTTAGAGATTGTTTATTTGATCAACAGTTGACCTTAAATGGGTTAGGTAAGCCTACGCTCAACTTGATGTATATACCGTTTGAAACGTCTGGACACGAAGAAAGGTGCTTGCTTCAGTTAAGTATTAAAGATGTCACGACCGACATTGAGCGCAAGCTAGAATCGGTTCTATTGTTTGAAAATGTGGCAGAACATTCTCCAGATGTAATTATCCGCTATGACTGTCTTGGCAGGCGAATGTATGCCAATAAAGCATTTGAAACGGTCACGGGTGTTGAGGTAAAGAATGTCATCGGGCGCACTCCCAAGGAATATTCTGGTGTTGGGGTTGCGGCGAGCTATTTGCAGGAATTTGTCGCAGACATTGTTAAAACGGGAGAGTTCAAAGCAGGGGAGCTAAACCACAGCACTCCAGATGGTAGTCGAATCATTTTTGATTTGCATGGCATTCCTGAGTTGAATAAAGACGAAGAAGTTGAGTCGGTGATTCTAATTGGTCGGGACGTAACGGAAAAGAAACGTTCAGCGGAGCAAATGCGTCAGAGTGAGTCACGATTCCGCAGTTTAGTTGAAAACTCTCCAGATTTAATTGCACGATTTGATGATCACTGTCGTCTCCTTTACGCAAACCCTGTATTAGAGCGGCTTTCTGGGACTCCATTTATCCACTTCCTAGGACTGAGTTTTACCGATATAGAAAAGCATATTTATACTAAACTTGAGGAAGTTGCCACGCTCGCCGAATCTCCGATTGATGAAAGTATGCGACAAGTGCTTAAGACGGGGACGAGTGTCGAGATTGAGCGGGAGATCCCCAGTACTTCAGGTCCGATGAATTGTATAGTGAGTTTGACGCCTGAATTTAATGACCGCGATGAGCTGGTTTCTGTGCTTGCGGTTTGCAAAGACATGTCTGAAGTGAAGCGTTATCAAGAGCAAGTACGCTATTTGTCCTATCATGATTCACTAACTGGATTGCCAAATAGAGCGACTTTTCTGAATGACGTGAGAAAGCGTTTGATAAGTAACAGTAAAGCCTCTGCTATGAAACTTGGGTTACTAGTATTTGGGCTGGATCACTTTAAAGGCGTTAATGACAGTTTAGGTTACGAATACGGTGACCTTATTCTAAAAAGTATTTCCAATCGGTTACGAGATATCCTTCCGAAAAATGCGATTATTGCTCGACTGGGGGGTGATGAATTTGCCGCCATGCTTCCCACTATCCCAGACCGCGAAGAGTTTGTGTGCATGGCGACGAACATTAGCGGAGAGCTTTCTCTTCCGGTCTTGATTGGTCGCAAAGAAATGCCGATATCAATTAGTACAGGCGCCTGTTTATATCCAGACGATGCGTTTGAGCTTGACAGTTTGGTTCGTTACGCAGACTCCGCTTTGTACGCGGCGAAGCATGAGCAACGCGGATCGGTTCGTTTTTATACCCCTGAGTTGACCAAGCAAGCTCAAGAACGTCTTCAAATGCGAAATGATCTGCGACGTGCACTCAAGAACAAAGAGTTTATTCCGTATTATCAACCGAAGTTTGACCTACAAACACGAGAGGTATTGGGAGCAGAAGCGTTAGTTCGGTGGAACCATCCTGAAAAAGGGCTTGTTCCGCCATTTGACTTTATTCCCGTGCTTGAAGAAATGGGCTTGGTCGAAGAGGTCGATATGATGATGCTGGACATGGTTTGCGGTCAGCTGGAAAAGTGGCAGCAGCTCACTGATACTGGCGGAAAAATTGCGGTCAACTTTTCTGGTTTGCAATTTAAGTATGAAAAATTACTAGATAAGGTCGTAGACATCATCGAATCGCATAAACTGACGCCAAAAGCGATTCAAATAGAGGTAACCGAAGGCGTGTTGCTAGAGCATCATGACCAACTGCCTCTCATATTTAGAGACTTTAAGGCGCTTGGTTTTTCTATTGCGCTCGATGACTTTGGAACGGGCTACTCTTCACTCGGCTACTTATCTAAGTATCCTATTGATACGTTAAAAATTGACCGCTCTTTCGTAAACAATATCAATAAAAATGAAGCAGATGATATTCTGATTAAAACCATTGTCTCGATGGCTCAAAATTTAAAAATGGATGTGGTTGCCGAAGGGGTCGAAACGAAACCGCAAGCCGATTGGCTGGCGTCGATTGGCGTTAGAATTGTTCAAGGCTACCTTTTTGGCAGACCCATGAGTGCAACGAACTTTGAAGCGGCATTCTTGCAGGATGACGGCATTGCTGCGCACCAGACCCAAATCTCGTAGACATATTTGTAGGCGTATCAAAATGCTAGTTGGTTAAAGCGCCCTGAATCAATATTGAGCTCAGGGCGCTTCTATTGAGAAGTTCTCGAAAAGTCCTAGATAAGTTCGAGCGAAGTCATTGCTTCTTTAATGGCGCGTTTCGTCGTCTCGCTTAATGGTATCATCGGTAGACGACACTCTTCTGAACACAGTCCCAATAGTGATAATGCGTATTTTGCGCCAGTTGGGTTTGGCTCTAAGAACAGTGCTTTATGTAGCGAAAATAACTTATCTTGCAATATTGCCGCCTCGCTAAATTTCCCTTCTCGGCACAAGTTGTGTAGTTCGACCGTTTGCTTTGGTGCGACATTCGCCGTTACTGAGATACAGCCATTACCGCCCCCGACGTTATAAGCAACTGCCGTGACGTCATCACCGCTTAAGAAAGAAAATGGTTTTGAGATTAATGCTCTTTCCTGAATAGGGCGAGTTAAGTCGCCAGTCGCATCTTTAATACCGATAACGCGTTCTAGTTGAGCGAGTTTTGCAACCGTATCCACGTCTAACCCAACGATTGTTCTAGGTGGAATGTTGTACAGCACAATAGGCAGTGCCGAGTTATTGTGTACGTGCTCAAAATGGGCATACAGGCCTTCTTGATTTGGTCTGTTGTAGTACCCTGCTACTTGAAGCGTAGCGTCCGCTCCAGCCTTTTCGGCATGGCGAGCGTAAATCACGGCTTCTGCTGGATTGTTGGAGCCTGCTCCCGCTAAGATAGGGATCGCTTTATTTGCTTCTTCAACGGTAATTTCAATCACACGTTTATGCTCGTGCTCTGTCAGAACGGGTGATTCGCCAGTAGTACCTACGGGAACCAGACCATCAATGCCCTGATCAATTTGCCAGCGTACAATTCGTCGCAGAGCGGCTTCGTCCAGCTCATTGTTGCTAAAAGGTGTGATTAGTGCAGTGATTGCGCCTTGAAACATGCTTTACCTCTAATTAACTTGTCTTGAAGTTAGAGCAGCATGTTGTTGAGGGAGGTCCCGTCAGCAAACATGCTGCCGGGAAAATACTTAACTTATCGTATCCACACGCCAGCGCCGCAAAGCTTCTTAGCTTTACGTTTATCGCCTTTACGTTTGGATGCAACAAGTTGAAAAGTCATAATATAAAATACAAAGTGGTTATGTTTGTGTCAGTACATCGTGGCGGTTTTTGGGCTTTACGTCAACCTCTTTTTTGGTCATGCTTGCATCGAACCAAACATACTCTGAGTATTGTCGATAAAGAGGAATAGGAATGACGTTAGCAAGTTGGTTGTCGTTGGTTATGATTTGCATTATGGGAGCCTTGTCTCCTGGCCCAAGTTTGGCGGTTGTATTACGTGTCACGCTAACTCAGTCTTCTAAGCATGGTGTCGCGACTGCCATTGCTCACGGTTTTGGTGTTGGCCTGTGGGCCATTGTTTCTATGGTTGGGCTAGCGGTGCTGATTCAAGAGTACCCGCAAGTGTTTTATTGGGTGTCTGTCTCTGGTGGAGGCTATTTGATCTGGATGGGGATCAAAGCCTTGAAATACGCTGGGAAGGGGGAGGTTACCGAACCGAGTACCAGTGTATCAAGCTATCTGATGGCAATGAGAGATGGCTTGCTTGTGTCTTTACTTAACCCTAAATTAGCGTTGTTTTTTATTGCATTGTTTAGCCAATTTATTAAGCCTGAAATGGGCGTTCTTGGTCAGATAGAAATGTGGGCAACGGTTGTTTTTATTGACAGCGCTTGGTACATCATCGTCGCATTACTTTTGGCTGGTGGCCCTATTATGACATGGTTACGTCGTAACGTTCGCTGGGTTGATAGAGCAATGGGAAGTATTCTGATTGTGCTCGGAACTAAAGTCGTATTGAGTTCATGATGACGTTGAGTGCCATATAAAGAGTCACATAAGAACAATCACATGAAAAAGCCACTCATAACGGAAATCCGCATGAGTGGCTTTTTTTAAATACTTTTTTGCAATCGCATTTATGTCATCAAGAAAAACTGCTGTTAGGCTGTTCTATAGTTATCCGTCTTGATTAATCTTTGCGATGATGTCATTTAGTTTTTCATCCGCCAAGTCATTTTCAACTTGGCAAGTTCCTGCATTTAGGTGACCGCCGCCGCCATAAGTAAGGCACAATTCACCAACGTTAGTGTTAGATGAACGGTTTAGAATGGATTTACCAATCGCAAAAACCGTGTTTTGCTTTTTCAATCCCCACATTTTGTGGATAGAGATGTTGCAATCTGGGTATAACGCATAGATCACAAAGCGGTTTGTGGTGTAAATCGTTTCTTCATTGGTTAAGTCGAGAACAACCAAGTTGTTATGGACGGTTGCACAGCGTTGAATTTGCTCTTTGGCTTTCGCGTCATGGTCAAAATACAACTCGGTTCTTTCCTTGACGTCTTCGAGTTCTTGTATTTCTTCAATCGACATATCCTTACAACAGTCGATTAATTTCATCATTAGCTGGTAATTTGAAATGCGGAATTCACGAAAACGTCCAAGTCCTGTGCGCGCATCCATGATGAAGTTCAACAGCACCCAATCTTTCGGATTTAACACTTCATCTTCATTGAATTGCGCCGAATCGCCTTTATCAACGGCGTCCATCATATCAACGGATATGTTAGGAAACTTTTCCTTACCGCCATAATAATCATATACGACGCGCGCAGCTGAGGGCGCTTCTGGGTCAATAATATGATTTTCAATGTTACCGTCATTTCGTACGGTTTCACTTAAGTGGTGATCAAAGGCTAGATTGCAACCTGCCACATAGGGAAGGTTGGTGGTGATGTCATTTGCACCAATTTCAATTTTGCCATCTTGCATGTCTTTGGGGTGAACGAACAGTATGTCGTCGATCATGTCCATATCTTTCAATAAAACGGCACATACAAGCCCATCGAAGTCACTGCGGGTTACTAGTCGGAATTTTTTTTCTGTCATTGCTATTGTCCGTACGTGAATACTTTTCTAATACTAACAGTTATGTAGACCTAATTTCTTGATTCAAATATAAAATTTTGTAACGTAAGAAGTTCCTTCGTCCATACTTTGTAAGCTTTCGCGTTTAAGTGAAGTCTGTCATTCTCAAAATAAGATTCGTCAATATCCCCATTTTTATCCAGTAGTTTTGAAAATAAATCGAGATAACGTGTATTTGGGCGCGATTTTGCGAGCATTTCGAGCTGTTTATTGGTCTTTTCTATGTTCGCTCGTAGCTTCTCACGCGTTGGACTCGACTTAATACTCAAGATGGTTACTGGAATACCTGGAAGGTATTGATCTATTTTTTCAAGCAGTGCCACGTAATGTGAGACCACTTTGTTCGTGGATTTGTTGTTGCCAATGTCGTTATCTCCCACGTATAGCACGATTGATCGTGGCGAATGCGGGATGACAATTCGTTCAAAGTAATAAACGCACGCTTTAATACTGGCACCACCAAAACCCAAATTAATGGCGTCATGAGGTTGGAAGGCACCAGAGAAATTGTCCCAGAGTCGCATAGTTGACGAGCCATAGAAGGCAACGGCATTATTACCATGTCCTCGGTTATTGACTCTAAATTCTAACTCTCGCACATCTGACTCAAACTCAACGTCAATTTGGTTGACGCGTCGGACATTCGAGCGATAGCCCTGTTGGTAGCTTAGTACTGGCTGGGCTTTTATTTCCTGAGAAAGTGACTCTGCTTCTTCGACGTAACCTCGATAAGTCTGTTTGTATTCCGCTAAAAAGGTATTTAACGAGTTGGAGTCTTCAACATCAACAACCTCTGAAATACGAAAAGCCGGTTTTATCACGACGGTGTAGATATTATGGTCGACACGGCGATCGAAATTTGCAACGGCAATTGGAACGATCCAAGGCTCTTCTTCACCTTTGAGTGCGTCTGCAAGCTCGAACACATAAGGGAGAAGCTCCCCCGGTGATTCTGTGGTGGGAAAGCTTTTCCCTTCGGGAGAAATAAGCAATGGTGTGCCATTGCGAAGTGTTTCTTTGCCTAACTCAATAAAATCGTTATGGCTTTGAGTGCCTTTCTTTAGGTCATCCCAGCTTGTTACGAAAATGTTTCCAAAGCGTTCATAGAAATCATCCCGCCAGTATTCATGGTCCTTACTGCGACGAACCACTCGTTCTCCCGTTTTACCGTACTGCTTGTCGATGACCATCGTATTGATAAACTGCGCGTCAAGAGAGAAGCGAAAGCCGTTCGGTAGCTGGGTGCTCTCTGCCCCCATCAGGTGATTATAAATAAAAATGGTATTTGGGCTTCTAGGTAAATTTTCTAGCCCTTTTATGACGTAGGGAGTTTGCTGAAATGCGAGTTTAAAAAGCTCCGATGCTTTACGTCGGACATCATGTGCGTGCATTTCCAGTGGCAACTCATGAATATGATCGTAAATAGACATCAACTGACGGTAGAATGCGTTTTCCCGTTGCTGATCTTTTAAAATATCGAGGCACATTCCAGAGATGGTTCGTTCTATCTTTTGTCCAAAATGCAGACACTCATATAAAATACCGAACGCTTCGTCTGTTGTGACGACAGAGCTGAGCAGTTTTCCAACCTTATAAAGTGCCGAACTAACAGGAAGAACCGCGCTGTTTTGTTCAATAACGTTGTTTACGGCCAACACTTCATCATTTGCGATCTGAGACAAATACCTCATTCGCGCAGCCAGCAAATGGGTGCCGATTAGCCAAATTAATCTCAACCAATATTTAACGCTTGTTTTCGGAGAGTCGTTTAAAATCGATATTAAATCTTGTTTACTGATAAATAAAATTGAAGAGTC
This sequence comes from Marinomonas mediterranea MMB-1, assembly GCF_000192865.1. Taxonomy (NCBI): domain Bacteria; kingdom Pseudomonadati; phylum Pseudomonadota; class Gammaproteobacteria; order Oceanospirillales; family Oceanospirillaceae; genus Marinomonas; species Marinomonas mediterranea. The sequence goes on along the minus strand of NC_015276.1, from coordinate 3,372,017 downwards.
TCGGGACGAAACAATAGAGGTGCGGTTCTTCAAGTTGAGATCCGATGTACACCATGCCAGCACGGTTCCTGTGCGTGAGATTGAGCGTGTGGTGATAATCTCCCCTCGATCAGTTTGGTAGCTGATAATCGCTTTCCCTTTTGCCAGCAAGTATATGCCATCCGCATATTCGTCCTGCTGAGAAATAATATCGCCTTGATGGGCTAATATAATAGACGATTTTTTGGCAAATGAGTGTAACTCTGCTTGGGTAAAACCTTCAAAAAAAGCGGAATTGCTAAGTAGTGTCGTTGCTTCTTTTAGAGTATGTTGTTGGGATTCTGGGTCACGTAATGGTCTCGTTTCTTCAAACGCGAGAGATTCGTTTGCAAAGAATGGGCGAGTTTGATTTTGTATGTTGGTAAGTACCGGAAGGGATTCAGTATAAACGAAACGTAAAAAGGCATTACCAAATTCAAGATCCGATTCAATTAATTTTACGAGTTCAAGGATCGGCCAGCTGATTAAGGTTGTCGCTTTCGTTGCATGAAAGCTCGTCGCATAGCGGGATGGGTGTCTGAAAGCAGACCAGCCTATTGGAGAATACTGCTCGCTTATTAAGCCAACATGATACGACTTTTGTTGTTCTCTAAGTGGAATCGTAATGGCGATTTCACCGTCTAGTAAAAAATAGATCTCCTGCCCAATTTCAAACTGCTTCGCTAAGGATTCGCCAGCACTGAGTTCTTTCAATGTGCCGCACTGCTTTAGAGCGTCGATGATTGTTTCTGGTGCATCTTGTGTGAACGGAAGACCTGGTACGATTTCGTTTGTGTCCATCTTGGTACCTCATTAATAATCTGCTACACCGGAAAAAGAGCTAAAACCCCCCTTGAGTCAGCGCGTGGGGGAGCATGCATACCTTTCTCAATACCTACCTAATTTACTCGTTTATTTTGGTCGCTTAAGTGTCAAGGAGCCGCCGAACGTTGCGTAGTCACTGCCACCTAAGCGGCCTAGCGGATTCAATATACTTGCGCTTACTGTTGTTCTTTGTTCATCCGTTGTTACGAGCTCATCGTCAATATAGACGGCCTGAATTTCAAGATAGCACGCTTCGAACCCTGCATCACCAAACTGGTGGACATCGTATAAAGAACAGTGCATGGCGACTTTCGCTTCGCTTATTCGAGGTAAGCTATCTACGAACGGTGCTATTGTGACGCCAGAACGTGTCAATTCTGTGTCGTGGTAGTCAAGTGTCGCTGCACTTTCATTTACCGCGTTTGCGTGCTCTAAACTAGGGATATGCAAAACGCATTCCTTTGTTCTTAAAAGGTTTTTCTTTGTATCTTTAGGCGTATCACTGGATTTGTTTCCAATGGAGACAACCACTAAAGCGGGATCGGAGTTTAATGCTGCAAAGTAAGAAAAAGGAGCAAGATTAAATGAACCATCCTCATTTTCAGTCAAGATCCAAGCAATTGGACGAGGTGTGATTGTTTGCGTCATCAAATGATAACGTTGATTGCTACTGAGTTCATTGAAGTTAAAATCCACTGTTTACCTCTTTCAGTCTAGGTATGACGATCGAGTGCTTCATACCGACATTTTGTTTTTCGAATCAACTAATTGTGCTGTAAGGGCCGCCTAATTAGTACCCATTTCGTAGCCTAATATTGGCTTAATTTACGTTAACTATGTGCAATTATTGCGAAACGACACATATTGCATCAAAAAGTTAAATTTCTCTTAAACGCTTTATTTTCAGCGACTTAATGCGCTATCACCTTGTTTTTGTGAGGATTTATTTTAAAGGTGTTTTAAACGCCAACCTTGTTAACCTAGAAGATTATGCTAAACCTTTCATATAGGCGAATGTGTTTTTCAGCTCTTTAAATAAGGGGGTGAGCAAAACGAAATGATCCAGCGCTCGGCGCGTAGATATCGCTTCTAACACCCGCTTTTAGCTCTTTGTAAACGTCGAACCTGACAGTGGTGTGTCGCGTAACTATTTGCAAGCTTAGCTCATTCGATTTTCTATTTTCTACGTTCGAGATGCAACGCGAGTAGCGCTCTTTTTCAGAAAAGCTTTTTAAAATAAGTGACGTTGGAAAGAATATTGCTCGTATAAAAAATGAACAGTTAAACCGAGTTTAGTCAAACGTAAGGCGTGATCAGGGGCAAGGAGCATGTTGCCCTAGTGTTTAGGGATCAGTGCTTCGGCGTTTTGTATCTTTCCTTGCTATACCTAATTAAGGGGAAGCCGAGATGAGTATATTTGAACATATCCAAGCCCGATTTGATGCTCAACAAGACGAAGAGATTACGTTGGATGAGTATTTAAACCTTTGTAAAACGGACAAATCTGCATACGCTTCACCCGCAGAGCGTCTTCTGATGGCAATAGGAGAGCCTGAGGTCATTGATACGTCCAAAGACTCTAGGTCAAGTCGAATATTTTCCAACAAATTAATCAAGCGTTACCCAACTTTTGAACATTTCTATGGAATGGAAGAATCCATAGAACGTATTGTGGCGTTTTTAAAGCATGCCGCGCAGGGGCTTGAAGAATCCAAACAGGTTCTTTATTTACTTGGTCCTGTTGGGGGGGGGAAATCATCGCTGGCTGAAAAGCTGAAAGAGATGATGCAATCTGTTCCATTCTACGCCATTAAAGACTCCCCGGTCTTTGAGTCGCCTTTGTCTTTGTTTGATTTAAATGAAGATGGGCAGATATTGGAAGAAGACTACGGCATTCCCGGTCGATATTTGAAAGGGGTTATGTCGCCGTGGGCATCAAAACGACTGAAAGAATTTAATGGTGACATTCAACAATTCAAAGTCGTCAAAATTTACCCTTCTGCTATCAAGCAAGTGGCCATTTCAAAAACGGAACCTGGTGATGAGAATAACCAAGATATTTCATCGTTAGTCGGTAAGGTTGATATTCGTAAGCTTGAGTTCTTTGAGCAGAATGACGCGGATGCGTACAGCTATTCCGGTGGTCTTTGTCGAGGTAATCGCGGGATCATGGAATTTGTTGAGATGTTCAAAGCGCCGATTAAAGTGTTGCACCCTTTACTAACCGCGACTCAAGAAGGCAACTACAACGGCACCGAAGGTCTTGGAAGCATTCCATTTGACGGCATTATACTTGCGCACTCGAACGAGTCTGAGTGGCAGTCTTTCAAGAACAACAAAACAAATGAAGCCTTTATCGACCGTGTTTATACCGTTAAAGTGCCATATTGTTTACGTGTATCCGAAGAAATGAGCATTTACATGAAGTTGCTCGAACACTCTTCTTTGGACAGTGCGCCATGCGCTCCAGATACGCTTAAAATGCTCGCTCAATTCACTGTGCTTTCACGCATGAAGGACCCTGAGAACTCCAGTCTTTACTCAAAAATGCGTATTTACGATGGTGAGTCATTAAAAGACATCGATCCTAAAGCGAAATCACTGCAAGAGTATAAAGATGCGGCGGGTGTTGACGAAGGAATGGATGGCCTCTCAACCCGGTTTGCTTTTAAGATTTTGTCTCGGGTATTTAACTTTGACCCCATAGAGGTAGCCGCCAACCCTGTTCACCTAATGTATGTTTTGGAACAGCAGATAGAGCAAGAGCAGTTTGATCAAGAGCGACATGATCGCTATTTGCGTGCGCTTAAAGAGTATTTAGCCCCTAGATACGTTGAATTCATAGGAAAAGAAATTCAAACAGCGTATTTAGAATCCTATTCTGAATACGGTCAAAATATATTTGATCGATACGTCACCTACGCTGATTTTTGGATTCAAGATCAAGAATATCGTGATCCAGAAACGGGCGATATTCTGGACAGATCGGCCATAAACGACGAACTTGAGAAGATAGAAAAACCAGCGGGTATCAGCAATCCGAAAGACTTTAGGAATGAAGTCGTGAACTTTGTGTTAAGAGCGAGAGCGAACAATGCGGGTAAAAACCCAAGCTGGTTAGGCTATGAAAAGCTACGTGTTGTCATTGAGCGGAAAATGTTCTCTAACACGGAAGACTTGCTACCTGTTATTTCGTTTAGTGCTAAATCGTCAAGTGAAGAGAAGAAAAAACACAATGAGTTTGTGAAGCGAATGGTGAAGCGAGGCTATACCGAGAAGCAAGTTAGACTGTTGTCGGAATGGTACTTACGTGTTCGTAAATCTCAGTAACGGAAAACGAAAGCTCCAGAGTAAAGCGAGCAGATTAATCTACTGAGTTCGTATGTTGGGTAGGTTAGTGGTAAAGCAAAAGAGCCGTTAAGTCTAAACGGGTAATTGCATAGGCTTAATGGCAATACTGCTCGCTTTATACCGCTTTCAATGAGTTTGCAGCGTTGAGGTAAGTTTGATGGATCAAACCGTACCCATTAGCAAACTTTTAGAAGGCGGCACTTGGCCGACAAGATGATTATGAGGAGGTGCGTGCATGTCATATATTATCGACCGCCGCCTAAATGGTAAGCACAAGAGTAGTGTTAATCGTCAGCGTTTTTTACGTCGCTATCGCCAGCATATTCGCAAAGCGGTAGAAGAGGCCGTAAATGAGCGTAGTATCAAAGATCTTGACCGAGGTGAGAAAATCACCATCCCTCAAAAAGACATACATGAACCGAATTTTGGTCATGGTGAAGGTGGCCGCGGCTCTATTGTTCATCCAGGTAACAAGGAGTACACAACGGGTGACCGTATTCCCAAACCTCAGGGCGGTGGTGCGGGTTCCGGTAGTGGTCAGGGAAAGCCTGGCAATCAGGGAGAAGGGGAAGATGATTTCGTTTTTCAAATTTCCCAAGATGAGTTTTTAGATTATGTTTTTGAAGACTTAGCCCTACCTAACCTCCTTCGAAAAGAGTTAAAAGAAGTCAAAGAATTTAGCTTGCGTCATGCTGGGATTGTGTCGGAAGGTACACCGTCCAAGCTCAATATTGTTCGCTCAATGCGCAATGCCTACGCTCGTAGAATGGTGATGAGCGGAGGTTCTCGTCGTAAGCTTCGTGAAGCGGAAGAAGAGCGAGAAAAGCTGCTTGCAGAGTGTGATGGCGAGGTAGATCCGGCTCAATTAGCTTGGTTAGATGAAAAGATTAAGCTACTCAAAGAAAAGATCGAACGAACCCCATTTTTAGACACGTATGACCTTCGCTATAACCACCATGTTAAAGAACCAAAACCCAGCAGCAAAGCTGTGATGTTTTGTGTCATGGACGTGTCCGGTTCAATGACGCAGGAAACCAAGAACATTGCAAAACGCTTCTTTATTCTGCTTTATCTCTTTTTGACGCGAAATTATGAAAAAATCGACGTTGTTTTTATTCGGCATCACACAAGTGCTAAGGAAGTATCGGAAGAAGAATTTTTCTATTCCCGTGAAACTGGCGGAACCATTGTTTCAAGTGCCTTAAAATTGATGAATAAAATTATCGATGAGCGTTACTCCCCTGATGCTTGGAATATCTATGCGGCTCAAGCGTCCGATGGTGACAATTGGGATGATGATTCCGAAATTTGCCGCAAATTAGTGGCCGATGACATTATACAAAAGCTTCAATACTTCACTTACATCGAAATTACACCACGAGACCATCAAAGCCTGTGGCATGCTTATGATGTCTTGCAAAACCAATTCCCAGATTACTTCTCAATGAGACACATCGTTGATGTTGGAGACATCTATCCTGTCTTCCGCGATTTGTTCCAAAGGAGGCAGCATGACTCGAACAAGCAATAGATCCGCTAGTAGAGCGACCAGTAAAGGTAGTAAAGCCAGTAAAAGTAAGAACGGTTTTTTATCCCAAGGCCCTGATTGGACTTTCGAGCTGATACAAGAATATGACGAAGAGATTGGTAAGATTGCCTCTGAATTTGGCTTAGATACTTATCCAAATCAGATCGAAATAATCAGTTCAGAGCAAATGATGGATGCCTACGCATCAGTGGGTATGCCGTTAGGATACAGCCATTGGTCTTATGGTAAGCAGTTTCTTGAAGTCGAGCAAAACTACAAGCGCGGTCGTATGGGCTTAGCGTATGAGATTGTTATCAACTCTTCGCCTTGTATTGCCTACTTAATGGAAGAGAACAACATGATGATGCAGGCGCTCGTGATTGCTCATGCCTGTTATGGCCATAACTCCTTCTTTAAAGGAAATTATCTTTTTAAGACCTGGACCGATGCAACCGCCATTATCGACTACCTTGTGTTTGCTAAGAAGTATGTCCAACAGTGTGAAGAGAAATATGGCATCGAAGAAGTTGAGTTAACATTGGACTCTTGTCATGCGCTGATGAACTTTGGTGTAGACAGGTATAAACGTCCGGTTCCTCTTTCCATTCAAGAAGAAAAAGCTCGACAAGATGAGCGTGAAAAAGCGCTTCAGCAACAAGTAAACGACCTCTGGAGAACCATTCCCAAATTTGGTAAAAGCGCTGGAGAGCAGAACAAAGAGCGTGTTTTTCCTGAAGAGCCTCAAGAAAACTTACTGTATTTTTTAGAGAAAAATGCGCCGTTACTTCAACCTTGGCAAAGAGAGCTGATACGCATCGTTCGTAAAATGGCGCAGTATTTTTATCCTCAACGCCAAACTCAAGTGATGAACGAAGGGTGGGCGTCGTTTTGGCACTATACGCTAATGAACGAACTGTATAACAGAAAGAAAGTGGACGAAGGCTTTATTCTGGAATTCTTGCAGTCTCATACGAACGTTGTTTTTCAACCTGAATTTGATTCGTCTTATTACAGTGGGGTCAATCCCTACGCGTTAGGTTTTGCGATTTATACGGATATCAAGCGCATGTGTGAAGAGCCGACTGATGAGGACCGACACTGGTTCCCTGACATTGCGGGTGGTGATTGGCTAAAAACACTCGATTTTGCGATGCGAAACTTTAAAGATGAGAGTTTCATACTGCAATTTTTATCACCCAAAGTCATGCGTGATTTCCGCTTCTTCGGCATTGAGAATGATGTACTGGATCCTTTTGTTGAAGTGAAAGAAATCCATAATGAAGAGGGCTTTCAACGTCTGCGTCAACGACTTGCTCAGCAATACAATCTGAGTTATCGAGAGCCCAATATCCAAGTTCAACGAGTCAACATAGATGGCGATCGAAGTATTGTACTGCGTCATGTAATGGATAACGACCGGCCCTTAAATAACGATACGGTCGAAGTGATCAGGCACTTTCGAAGGCTATGGGGGTTTGATGTGAGATTGGAGTCTTGGAACGCCGAGGGGCAAGTTCAAACGTACGCTTGTGGGAATGAAGAGACTTAAGGCGCGTTCAAGTGTTACTCTGACAGCGCCTACTAACTAAATGGAGCTGTCAGAATTTTTGCTAGCACGTAATTACTCTAGACTAACGTCCGAATGTAACCGCTCGGCGTATATTGGCGCGTGATAGACCCATGCCTGATAACTCTAAATCACTGTATGCTTCAAGTTCTTTGATAACGAAAAGGTGTTTTTTACGAGTCGCTAATTTGGCTTGAAGTGAGATCAACCAAGAAGTGAGCGTAGTAAAAGTTGTGCGTGCCATAATTAGCCTCCATAAGATATAAAAACAATAAATAGGATAAAAAATGAGAATATACGATTGAAGAGAAGGTATTTCCCCTCCCGTATTAACAGGCACGAATCAGAAAGTTGTCGTTGTAGACTATTCTTGTTTTTATAGAGGCTTTTACTGTGCTTCGGCCTGTTTCTCTATAGAAAAGCGCGTGGGCTTTCTTGCGGCACATTCTAGTTACATCACGATATACTCTCCATCGATTTGTTCTAAACATAATCTATAGCTTTGCTAAAGAGAGGTTGATTTAAATGGCTGATTACCTTCCCCTTCGAGCGCTTAAAGCATTTGAAGCGACGGCTAGACTTGGGAGTTTTAAAAAAGCCGCTGATGAACTGCATGTAACGACTGGGGCAGTGAGTCAGCAAGTGAAAACCTTGGAAGACATTTTAGGTGTCAAGCTTTTCCATCGGCTGCACCACAGCTTAGAATTGACCGATGCTGCTAAAGCTGGCTTTGGCAAAATCGAGTCTGGCTTTGATCTACTCAATGATGCCATGCAGTCAATTCGAGATTGCGATACACAAGCGGCGCTGAAAGTATGGGTCGCTCCTTCATTCGCGAGCAAATTTTTACTCCCCAAGCTGAAGCACTTTTCAAACCTGTATCCAAATACCGATTTATCCGTATTTGCGAGCGACATTATGATTGGCTCAGGCGAAGCTGCCGGAATGATTCCCGCTAAGTCATTTCATAAGAAAGACATTGATATCGGTATTTTTTATGGCAGAAGTGAGTTTAAAGATTATCGGGCCGATAAATTGTTTGGTGTTGATATTGTTCCTCTGTGCAGCCCGACATTAATTTGCGATTCAGGGCATCCCTTACAAAACGTCGAAGATATGATGTTTCATAGTCTAATACACGATGATACGGCCAACGAAGGGCGACCAGATTGGAATGGGTGGCTTAGACTAGCGGGCGTTCATCATATCAACGCGGATCACGGTATTCGGTTCAACCAAGTATCGCTTGCGCTCGACGCAGCGGTCGACGGGCAAGGTATCGTGCTCGGAATAAAGCAATTGGCGGAACAAGAGCTCAAAAACGGACAACTTGTCATTCCGTTTGGGCCAGAGGTTACGTTGGATTACGCTTATTACATTGTCAGTTTAAAAGATACTCAAAACGAACCTAGTATCCGAGCATTTCGTGAATGGTTACTGGAATTGACGACGGGATAATAAAGATGCCATCTGACGGTTGACATCTCTGGCGGCTGGCAAGTGCCAGCGAAAACCTAATACAACTCGGTAATACTGTTAAAGGCGATAACGATGCGGTCTTGTTTTCCAAAGTAAGGCAGCGCCGAATGCTTAAGATAGGACGGAAACAGGACCACTTGTCCGGATTGAGGCGTGATATCCCAAACGCCATGTCCTCCGATGTAGGCAGTAGCAGGGTCTCCAAAGTGATCGGCGTTGACTCTCGGATCATAAAAGCGATTTTTTCCGCCTATGCTGTCTGTCTCCGACGTGTTTCCTGGATCGAGGTAATAAATACCACACCATGAACAATTTGGGTGGGAATGCATATCATGATAACCGCCGCTTTTCGTTACGTGATACCATGACTCTATAATATGGCTCTCCGCTTCTGCCCCGTCTGGCCAAAATGTCTGATTTAAGTCGGTTACGACCTCTAGAATAGCCTCTTCCAATAACCTGCGAAGCTCCATTACCGTCGGATCTTCACTGTCTAAAAAGTCAAACGTGCTTTCGCTTAAATTATGCTTGGCTGTCTCAGCGACCAAACTGTCGATGGCGCGACCTTGTTGTTTTTCTGAATGTCGAATGTGCGTGATGAGATCGTCTTTTAAAAAGTCGTGATCGGGTAACGTAAACGAAAACAGGGGCGTTGCCCAAATATCCTGAGCGTCGATGTGAGCGTTGTCTGACATAGGTGAATTAACCGTGAGTAGGGAGTGAGAACGCGATGGATAATAGCTCGATTTGCATAAAAGTGCACGTAGAGTAAGTGAGCCTATCTGCCACCTTTTTAGTCAATGAGGTTTAAGAGTGTGCCTTTAAGCCGAGTTGACACTCGATCGCTTCCTTTCTATACTGCGCCCCAAATTTCGGTGCTAAAACACCACATTGATTTTAGATAAAGATGAGCAGGAACGCTCATAAAAATCATTAAGGGAATATTCATGTCTGTTAGTACAAGTCCAATTGTCCTATCTCAATCGAAAGTAAAAAGCAGCTGCCTGACTAAAATCGCCTCCGTCTCACCGAATGGAAATATCACCGTATGGCTTTCGCAAAAGCAAGTTGATGTGCTTTATTGCGCCCGCGGGCTTCCCGAGCTACAAGTGGAAGACTGGGTTATTATCGACGAAACGGAAGAGGGATCTGTCATCATTCGTGATGTGATTGACAACATTCACGGCCGCCGTGGTGGCGTGATGGAATATACCGAAGAGGAAGGCCACGCGCAGGTGAGTATGCCTAAACATGTTGACCGCTTAACCGTCGCTTTGGGGGATGCCCGAATAGAACTTAATCGCAACGGTAACCTTCGACTAAATGGAAAAAATATTCTGAGTGAATCCTCAGGGTTGCATCAGTTGTCCGGTCAACCCGTAAGTTTGAACTAAACGCTCGTGATTAATCAAGATCTGCTTTTTCAGAAGCATTTGGCGGGGGCGGAGTCGCTTATAAATCGACGAGCACGTTTGCTCAAAAAGGCGTGTAACGGCGCTCAGCACCAGGCAACTCGACAAAAGCTGATAGGTCATCTTAGCTATCTCGGAGATTTCCCTAATGAGATAGATTTCACGGACGCCAAAACGATAACGTGCCAGCTTTGTGTACTCGCATTGCAACCTCGATTCAGCCGTGAGGTTGAACGTGTCGCAACTGAGCTAACAGAAGCGAACGTCTTTGATCATTTAACTCTGGTTTTCGAAGCGATAGACATTACCGGTTTTACCCTTTGGAAGGCCGTACTTCAATATATCATTTTGCGATCTCTTCTTCCCGACGACGTCTCTTGGAAACTTGTTGCTCGTTTTTCACCATTGCTGGAACCAAGCTCATTAGTAAGCCCGACTAAAGGGGTGTTGTTCTATCCGGGGCAGCTTTCTGCGTTGGCCTGTCAATCTACCTTTGTCGTAGACAGTATGCTTAATCCAGCGTTTCAGTTAATCGGAGAGCAAGCGTTCGAAGCCGATTTGTATTGGTTTGCGCTACGGCTCAATAAGTCAGGACATCATCAAACTAGTGAATTTATGCGCCGATGGTTAGACGTGGTGCCAGGGTCTCCTTGGGCATTAAGAGCCAGTATTGTATCTGGACGAGCAGAGTTTGCGTCTGCGCTACATCAAGCAGTGAAGAATGAGAATATAGAAGCGGTTGAGTTGGCCTTACATGGTTGCCCTGAGCACCTCGTTTTTTGTCTTGAACTGTTAAAGCTCCCCCGCTTCAATAAGCAGGCCGCAGAACTGTGGGAAAGGTTAACTGCGACACCATTGACAAAGAGAGCTCGCATTCAGACGGTGGGAAGCAACTCTGATGCCGATGCATCAGGAGATCACGTCTCAACCAGTAATGGAGGCGGAAACGTAGAGAAGGTTGGAGATGATGCTGGAGATGAGGTCGGAGAGTGGGCATGTCCAGACGACGCCGAGAAACAGTATCGTCAACTTGATCCAAGCCTAGCGTACTGGCGAGGTCAGCCTTTCAGTCAAAAAGCCTTAGTGATAGAGAGCTTGCATTCCTACGGCGCTCACAGCGAGCGGATGTTACATACGGTATGGGCACACTGCCAAACGAATTTTGTCTGTCTTCCCAATGAACCTAACCGTCAGCGGCAGGCGAGACTGAAAGAGGTTGCGACATGATTGAAGTACTCCCGCAGGGAGGTTTGCAGGCACAGGCGTTTCAAAGCTGGAATGCAACAGGCGAGAAAATCTGGGTAGTGGCCGTAAAAGCGTCTTATGCATACGATTTGGATGGCAGTGTTACTTGTCTAGAAACAAGCGAACCGTTAACACCTGCAGACCGATACCCAGAAGATGACCCTGCTAATTTTGCCCTCAATGCGACAACGGATTTAGTACCCTTTAAAAAAGGCGCTGAAATACTGTTGTATGCACACGCATACAGTGAGCAGCCAACCCATCGAATTCTTGTAAAAGCTGAGCTGAAAACCGTACGAGAGCATTGGCAAAAGCAATTGGTCGTCATTGGCCCCCGCTATTGGCGACGACGCCTTCTAGATTATTATCCGAGTAACCCTGAGCTCATTACAGAATTGCCAGTGTCATATGAGTACGCATTTGGAGGGAAGAATCCACACAAGGAGCACGATGTGTATCTTGCTAACCCTGTAGGGCGAGGGTACGTTGCTCGAGGCAAGGCCAAAGGTAATCCGTTGCCGCAAGTTGAGCATTTGAATGATCTCATTAAGAAACCTCGATATAAAGCCGTTCCATATGGTTTCGGGCCGATCGGGTTGCATTGGGAGAGTCGATATAAACTGTTTCCCGAGATTGATGAGCGAGCGCTTCATGAAGGAGAGTTTCCCTATCGAGCGGCTTTGCCTAAGGCGCTTTATAATTCTGCGCCCAAAGATCAACAGTTGGAAAACACCTTGATTGGCATGGTAAGTGTCAAGCTAACAGGTATGACCAAGGGGCTATCCGCCACTGAGTCATTAACATTGCCCCTGCATATTCCGAGCATAGAGTGTCAGATGATCACCCGCCAGCAAACTCAGACGACGGACTTACAGGCTGATACCTTGATTATTGATACAAAGGAAAAGCGTTTGCATCTGGTGTATCGCCACTCAATGGCAGGGTTTTCAGAACGGTTCCAAGTACAAGCCGCTGTAAAAATTAAGGATGAAGAACATGAGTGCGAGTCACTGGTACATAAAAGCTGCTAGTGCTTGTACGGGGCAGGGCGTAACCCCCGCTCAAATCTATGCAGGCGTTCAGACGACGAGCAGTCGTGTAGTTCCATGTTCGTCTTTAACGGTGAATTTCGAAGGAGTCGTTACCTCAAGCCTAGTTTGTCCTGTGAATGATGATGTGATCGAGCCAGGTAGTCGTTGTGCTGTTCTAGCAGCACAGGCACTGAGTGAGTTTGCTAAAACGTGCGACGTCATGCCCATGGAAGGTGCCATTGCACTTCAACTTGGTAGTACCGTACAGCACGACACGTTTATGGAGGACCTAAACAACGCGCTATTTCAGCTTGGCCTGCAGGATATCGGCAACCGATTAGACTCGTTAGAAAAGGTTTTTATAAGCCAGCCGGAAGATTGGTCCAAATTAGAAGCATTTGAAGAGGTTATTTGGTTGAGCGTCGATAGTTTGTTAAACCGAACAAGCATTGATGTATTAGAAGACCATATTGCCAATGAAATATACCCTGAAGGCATTGTTCCAGGTGAAGCGTCTGCCATTTTATGGCTTAGCAAGTTTAATGAAAGCATGTATAACATAGACAAAGCTAACATGGACAATAACCAAGAAGAGTCATATAAAAACAGGTCTTACATAGATGAGCGTTTTGCAAGGCTGAGGGTGTATCAGAGTAGTTGGCGTCGTTTGGAGGAACTACATAGCGACCATGCTGAGATTGAGCCACTGCAGCACCTAATGGTGAACTCTGTCAGTGCCTTACCCAAACAACAAAGTGCTTGGTATCAATGGATTGGACGGCTGAAATTGACTGATACTCAAGCGATTGAACAGGCGCCTCACCTTTGGTTAGCGCGCAGTTTTGGTTACGTAGGCGTCGCCAGCGCAAGTATTGGAGTACTGTGTGCGCTGGGTTATTTAACCTTGTCGTTAGCGACCACAACAAGCGCTTGGTTGGTTGACGCTCAGCTCCCGCAAGGCTATCACCTATATAAGATTGAGCAAGGAAAGCAAGATGTCGAATAATGTTTTGATAAATGGCAGGACGGCGGTGCACGCCGGTTCAAATGGCACTGTAATGGCGATTGACGTTTGTCTAACACAGGTTGGTCCGCCCGTTGTGCCGATCCCCTATATGAATGCCTCACAAAGTGCAGATGCAGATAAAACCGCAGACAGTGTCAAAATAAACGGTAATCCAGCGTGTCACGTTAAATCGGTTTTCGCGAAAAGCAGTGGCGATGAAGCGGGCAACCGCAAAGGAATTGTTTCTGGCAAAATCAGTGGCGAAGCCTGTTTTATGTCCAGCTCGTTTGATGTACTCATCGAAGGAGAGCCTGCGGTTCGCGCCATGGATTTGATGGTGTCGAATGCCCAAAACACCCCCCCTATGCCGCTTATGCAAGCGGTCGGTATGCCTGCTCTAGCGGCCACAGTGACTGCTCCAGAAGAACTAGAAACCATTACAACTAACGTAATCAGCATTGATCAATACAGCGACGGAAACGCAAGCGGGTACACGCAAGCAGAAGAGCCCTCTGAATAGAGTAGTCGATATAAAGCGATAAATATAAGGACATAGCAACATGGTACAAAGCTTAGCGCTAGCTTCCTCTGGAAAAGTAACCGAAGACCCAAGACTTCGGGAAATGGTTATGGAAAATGTCACAGAAGGCGAGAAAAAATTATCGCTTATATTTCGTGACGACAAACACGGGCACAATAAGATTCCGCTTTATCGAGGGATTCCCGTCCCCAAAGAGGAGCCGCAAGAAACCCAGCAAGTCGCACTGGTGCCAGCTTACTTTGCTTTTCGTGATTACGACACAATCGACCCTGAACGAGAACAATACAACAGGCCGCTAAGAGATGGGTGGCTGTATATTTACCTGAATGGGTATCTTTGGCGAGAGTTACAGGTCGTTAGTGAAGGCCAAACAGGTTGTCACTACCGAGATGTTAATTTGGCCTACGAGAGACGATCCTACCCAAGAGCCGCTACCGGCGAAGTTTGTCGAGAAGTGGTGCTCCCCGCACGTATTAATGACGAAGATGCGGTTGTTCAGGTGGGTTTTTCTGAGCAGCAATGGAGCTGGGAGCGGATTGACCAACTTGGTGGAATGAACGACGAAGACCCGCGCCAGAACTACCCAAATGAGGGACGCGAGCGTGCCGTAACCTCCTACAGTGATGAGTTTTGTGAAAAACAGCGCACTCAGCGCCTTACGCTTTTGGAACACCTTAGCGCTTATAGAATGCATTTCGAAGGGCTTGATGAAAGCAGCCCAATACGGCTTAGAGAATCCGAAGAGTTCGACCCCGAATACCGCAAGCACATATTGCTGCAACTACAGCAGAGTGTGCCATTCGTGGTTATTGAGGACGCAATTGGTCAAGCGAGGTACTACGCAGAAGCTCAGTCAGAAATGATTGATTTGCTCAGTAGTTTGGTAAAGACCATGACCAATGCGGAGTTGCCAGCGGATGCTCACCCACTGCATCGTAAAAACGCCGATGAGCTTCGTCAAAAAGTGGCGGACTGCCGTCTGGCGACCTTGCTGAATCAGCACTACTTTGCCCCCATCGATCAGCAACTCCAGAGAGACGATTTGAGTGAAGATGAGCGCGAAGCATTGGATAAACGCGTAGAAGAACGTGAATTGCTGGACAAAAATCTGATGCAAGACACCCTCAATGCTCAAGCGTGCGATGACATTATTTTTAAAGCATTAGAGTATCGAAGAGCATTGATCGAGGTGTTAGACAGCCCAAAATTATTAGCTGCCCTGCACGACTTTCATTCGCTCGAACGGGCGCATTGGTTTTGTTTGCTTCACCTCATGAGTGATCTTATTGAGCGCCTCAGTCAGCCCGTCGCGCTTGCTTATAAAGACCTCTTTTTGGATCTCGATGACTACGCCCTGCATCTTGAGAATGATCTCGGCGTCGAGTTCATCAGACGCTTAACGGGCACTCATCTCACTCTTGAACCCCACCCTATAAAGAGCCTGCTTTTCCCCAAACTCAAAGGCGACCAAGACGATCCATTAGCCATTGATATGACAACGCCAGCGCCAGACGCGTTGCAATTCGACCCCAACAAAAGCCAAACCACCATGGCAGGGTTAAAAGGCGGTGAGTACTTAAACTGGCCTCCCATAAAGGTAAACGGTCGCACGGTGAATATGCAGGAGTTTGTCAGCCAAGCCCTTGCTCGCTTTACATTAAGTTTGGCGACGGTACCGCCTTTGCCAGAACAAGCACACCCTGCAGAAAGTACGATGCTGCAGGCGTGGCGTTTTATGGGGCATGCTGTCCATGCCTATGGCGCTAGGGTCTCGGAAAAAGCGCACGCTAACGTCAGCAGTATACAAAATGCTGAGATTGAAATAGGTAGCTCCAAAGAGAAGATAGCTGAAGAAAAAGCAAAGCGTTCAGGTAATCAAAAGAGGTTCGAAGAATTAAGTCAAAAACAGGGTGAGTTGAATAAAAAGATTAACGAAGCAAAGAAGAGCCTTAAGGATAGTCAAAATAACCTTGCTGATGCCCAATCCTATCGAAAGCAAAACTTGGAAGGCTACGGCAGCATCGAAAAGCTGAAAAACGCCAATATCGTGGCATACAGTCGAGTCCTTGTGCTAGACGAGCAAATCGCTTTGCTAGCAGAAGAGCAAACAGGCTTACGTAGGGAAATAAGCCACACTCAACAAAAACAACAGCAGGTTAATAATGCTTTAAAAAACGTCGACACCCAAATTCAGGCGTTAAAGCAGTCTAAAGGGGTGTTAAGTGCCAGTACCCTTAAAAGCGTGCGTAACCTCAAAAAACACAATGCCAGTGTCGCGAGTTTGTATGCCTTAATGGCGGGCGATCAGCTGGAAGTCTTGCATATTTCGCACAACGACCTGCTGGCGGATCGCATACCAGATGGGCTAATGCCCATGAGCATGCCAGGCCGTCTTAAACGCCTAGAAGAGATGCTCGACATTGCAAAACGTTTTAAAAACCACAAGGGGGAGTGGGCTAACGTTGAGATCGATGCGAATCGACAGGTGCGTGTACCAGTAGACCTGGCCATTAATGACATGGATCGGTTGCAACAGTATCTCGCCTACATCACACACAGTCAGCTCGATGACGTCGTCAAAGACAGTCAAAGCCGTGTGAAACAAGTGGCTTTAAAGATGGGGGCGATTTCCGATGAACGAGCAAAAGTGAGTGACGAAATCGCAGAGAATGAGAAACGGGCCAAGAGAATTGAAAACAATGAAAAGCGCCTCGCCGAGATAGAAAAGCAGATAACACGAGACAAGCAAGGCGTCTACCACTTGGGTGCAATGAGCAGTGGCAATGGCAAGGTGCTTACGGAGACTCAGAACCTAATCGATAAAAGCAGTAACAAAATTCTCGAACTGGAAGGCACGATAGAAAAATACCAAGGCATTCTTGATCAGGGGCATTTACAACGGCACTTTAAAGGTCGGATGAACACTCTGATGTACCTCAATGGCGGCATGATGGTCTTTGAGTCATACAATCTCAGCTCAGCGGCGGAGTCGTTTATAGACGATAGAAGTTACCGTAAGTTTATCGACTTTGGCAGTGCACTGATCGACTTCGCCGCGACGCTTTTTTCTGCCATACAATATGTCCATGAAGCCAAATACGGCACCGCTAAGCAGATTAAAAAGCGATTATACGGTTCACAAGCTGATACTCAAAAGTTTGTCAAAACCTTGGCGGTCGATGAAAAAATTCTTTCACGAAGTGTCAGAATTCAAACTTTTTCGATTGGCTTTAACGCTGCCTCAGGTGTACTGAGTGCGATCATCAGTGGCATTGATGGCTACAATCGCTGGCTGGTTGGAGACAAAGATGCAGCGATGGCTTACGGGCTCACCAGTATTGGTTTTGTGATGACCGCAGCGGCAGCATTGCCTATGCTGGCTAGTATGGCCTTGACGTTAAACATAGCAGGCTTTTTACTGATTGCAGGTGGTTTTGTAATGGTGTATCTATTTACCGATACACCTGCAGAATCACTGTTGAAAAACAGCCCTTTTGGAATTGACCCTGAAGCGCGTTTTAGTTCCGGTGGTGAGGGGTGGACCTTGCCATTTGGTTTAACTGAGCGCCCTTTTCTAAACTGGAAGCAAAACCGTGAGCAGGCCTACCACGAAATACTCAGTTTTTTCTATGCCCCACGTATCCAGTTTAAAGGTGAGTGGTTGATCGACAAAGAATATTGTGAGTTTACGATCAGCACGCCAGCCTTATCAAACAAAGGTCGGTATCACCTTGAAATACAAATTCAACCCGCCAATATGGAGACTTGGGTGTTGCTTGCCATGATTAACGGCGCTACCAATAATACACTGGAAGCGACCAATTCCGATTGGATTCGTTTAGAGGTTGACGGAGCACACCACCGAATTCGGCTCCACAAAAAGTTGCTGTTAACCTTTGAGCAACACACCCACAATTATGGTTGGTTCAGCCCAGCGATCGCATCAGAGTGGCATCTTAGGTTGCGTATAAAAACCTTCCCGAATGGTCCGCAAGCAACCTTGTTCCCAGGAGCAAAAACACATTATATGTTGCCTGCACCAGAGCGCGATGAGCAAGGTCGAGCGTTAATCGATGATAATCCTGTATCCGATGCAGAAGCGATGGAACACAGCTGGGTGACGATGGAGAAATCAGTGGTGAATAAATTTGAAGGACTAGGATGGAGTCAGGGATGACCAACCAAAACAACAAACAAGGTAATGGAGTGATATGAGCAATCAGGATGATTTGGATTGGATTGATCGAATAGAAAATCCCATTATGGGCAAAGTCAAAACACGTTGGCCGGATTGGCGCTGCACGCAAGAGTTCACCCCCGACACGCGCCCAGTCAGAAAGGCCGAAAAGTTACGAGGGCAAAAGGTCGAGCCACTGGCCTACTATGGTCATCACACACCGTTTACAACAAAAACAGATGGCAATCAATGGGTTATCAAGACGTCGAACAAGGTGATTGCGTATCGAGCTTATGCATTGATCGCTTTGTTTATAACAATGATTTGGTTTGGTCTATATCTTTTTGCTCTGTACCACGGAGGGAAAGACAGTCTTGGCATGCTTTACCTGAGTCTTATCTGTTTTATCCCAGCTCTCTATTGGATCATTCAAGCTCGTCGACATGGCGAAGACAAATGGGTGGTGTTTGATCGCCGTACCGGCAATGTGTGCTTTTGGGACAAAGAGGGCAAGCGCTCGCTGACGGTGCCATTTGAGCAAGTAAATTGTTATTGGACACCAGTATTTCGACGTGGACTGAGTCATAACTTTTACTTTATGCCCATGGTAAACCTACCCAATGAGCGACATCGTTGGTGGCAAGTGTATATGGGCTTTCCGAGTGATTATGCTCAGGCGCAATATTATTGGAGTGTGATCACCGCGTTTATGGACAACAGTAAACCCCTTCCGATGGTGGCGGGACTCTACCATCACCTCATTTGGATGGAAAGAAACGGCTATACCCTTGATGACATTACCCACGGCGGTAAAAGCGCCACCGAAGAGGAACTCTATGAAATCTTCGAAGAAGTCGAAGCCAAAATCGAAGTAGAAAAAGATAAAGCGCGCAACCTTTTGAAAGGAACAAAACACTTTAGTGCCTCTGCTCTGATTGATTTTTATAAACATGCACCAGGGTATGCGAATGAAGAAGTCTTAACGACTATTTCCATTTTTATCCTGCATGGCATCAGTAGTCTAAAACATAGCAGCTTGATGAGAGATGTGGATTTCATGGAGTCGCTTACTATGGAGGTCTACTGTCGTGAGATGTGTAAACTGATCCAGTTTTTTGGTCCTTTAGTGAATGCAGACATGGCCGCAAAAGGTAAGACAAAAGAGGAGGAAGGAGAAGAAGGCCAGTTCTTAGTCGATCTAAACGCCCTAGACGATATCTATTATGAAGGGCTCGATGCGGACATAGAAACGGTATTATCTGCATTTAAACGGATGATGTTCCAACCCGAGCACTTTAATGCTGACGGCATCATCGAACTCTACCAAAACAAACCCCACTTTATAGCGCACATTCTTGAGACAAGCATATTAGCTCAAGTCGAACTGGCAGTGAGAGACATGGTTGAATCAGGCGATATGATGTTTGGGTTTGAAGAGCTGATAACACGAGAACCGTATTGCAAGGAACTCAACAAGCTACTCCAGTTCTTTGGTCGTGTTAATAACGTAAATCTGGATCGAAGCAGAGTGAAAAATCCAAGCCGTTATATGGATCTCGATGCGTTGGATGCGATCGACTATGAAGGGCTCGATGCGGACATAGAAGCGGTACTGTCTTCATATAAGCGGATGGTGAGCGATGCCGAGCACTTTAAGGCTGATAGCATCATCGAACTCTACCAAAACACGTCAAACTTTATCGCGATCGTTCTTGAGCGAGAAATTCTTTCTCAAGTCAGATGGTCAGTGAGAGAGATAGTTGAGTCAGGCCGTATGATATTTGGCTTTGAAGGTAAGACAACACGAGAAGCGTATTGCAAGGAACTCAACAAGCTACTTCAATTTTTTGGTCAGATTGAGAACGCTAAGATGGAACGTGAGGGTTATACCGACCCAAATGATTACATGGATCTACATGCATTGGATGATTTGGATATGACTCCACGGCCCTAAGCGAGAACAAGACAAGCGACCAATTCCGATTGGGTTCGTTTAGAGGTTGATGGAGCGCGCCACCGAATTCGGATCCATAAAAAGTTGCTGTTAACCTTTGAGCAACACGCTCACAATTATGGTGTTTTCAGCCCAGCGATCGCATCAGAGTGGCATCTTAGGTTGCGTATAAAAACCTTCCCGAATGGTCCGCAGGCAACCTTGTTTCCAGGAGCAAAAACACACTATATGTTGCCTGCACCAGAGCGCGACGAGCAAGGTCGAGCGTTAATCGATGATAATCCTGTATCCGATACAGAAGCGATGGAACACAGCTGGGTGACGATGGAGAAATCAGTGGTGAATAAATTTGAAGGACTAGGATGGAGTCAGGGATGACCAACCAAAACAATAAACAAGGTAATGAAGTAATATGAGTAATCAGGATGATTTGGATTGGATTGATCGAATAACGAATCCTATTATGGGCAAAGTCAAAACACGTTGGCCGGATTGGAGCTGCACGCAAGAGCTCACTTCCAACACGCGCCCGGTCCGAAAGGCCGAAAAGTTACGAGGGCAAAAGGTCGAGCCATTGGCCTACTATGGTCATCACACACCATTTACAACTGATACTGACGGCAATCAATGGGTCATCATGACGTCGAATAAGGTCAATGCCTATCGAATGAATGCGTTAGGATCTTTGTTTATAACAATGATTTGGTTTGGTTTATATCTTTTTGCTCTATACCACGGAGGGAAAGACAGTCTTGGCATGCTTTACCTGAGCCTTGTTTTTTTTATCCCAGCTCTCTATTGGATCATTCAAGCTCGCCGACATGGCGAAGACAAATGGGTAGTGTTTGATCGCCGCACTGGCAATGTGTGCTTTTGGGACAAAAAGGGCAAGCGCTCGCTGACGGTGCCGTTTGAGCAAGTAAATTGTTATTGGACACCGGTATTTCGCCGTGGATTGAGTCATAACTTTTACTTTATGCCCATGGTAAACCTACCCAATGAGCGACATCGTTGGTGGCAAGTGTATATGGGCTTTCCGAGTGATTATGCTCAGGCGCAATATTTTTGGAGTGTGATTACGGCGTTTATGGACAACAGCAAACCCCTTCCTATGGTGGCTGGACTCTACCATCATCTCATTTGGATGGAGAGAAACGGCTATACCTTAGATGACATTACTCACGGCGGTAAAAGCGCCACCGAAGAGGAACTCTATGAAATCTTCGAAGAAGTCGAAGCTAAAATCGAAGTAGAAACAAATAAAGCGGACAACCTTCTGAAAGGAACAAAACACTTTAGTGCCTCTGCTCTGATTGATTTTTATAAACATGCACCGGGGTATGCGAATGAAGAAGTCTTATCGACTATTTCCATTTTTATCAAGCATGGCATCAGTAGTCTAAAACAGAGCAGCTTGATGAGAGACCTGGATTTCATTGAGTCGCTTACTATGGAGGTTTACTGTCGTGAGATGTCTAAACTGATCCAGTTTTTTGGTCCTTTAGTGAATGCGGACATGGCCGCAAAAGGCTTAATAAAAGAGGACGAAGGAGAAGAAGGTCTGTTCTTAGTCGACCTCAACGCCCTAGACGATATCTACTATGAAGGGCTTGATGCGGACATAGAAGCGGTATTATCGGCATTTAAACGGATGATGTTTCAACCCGAGCACTTTAATGCTGACGGCATCATCGAACTCTACCAAAACACACCGAGTTTTATAGCGAACATTCTTGAACGAAGAATTATAGCCCAAGTCGAACTGGCAGTGAGAGACATGGTTGAATCAGGTGATATGATGTTTGGATTTGAAGAGCGGATAACACGAGAAGCGTATTGCGAGGAGCTCAAAAAGCTGCTTCAGTTCTTTGGTCGTGTTAATAACGCGAATGTGGATCGTAACAGAGTCAAAGACCCAAGCCGCTATATGGATCTACATGCGTTGGATGCGATCGACTATGAAGGGCTTGATGCGGACATAGAAGCGGTACTGTCTTCATATAAGCGGATAGTGAGCGATGCCGAGCACTTTAAGGCTGATAGCATCATTGAACTCTACCAAAACACGTCAAACTTTATCGCGATCATTCTTGAGAGAAAAATAATAATCCAAGTCGAGTTAGCAGTGGAATACATGGTCGAATCAGGCGATATGTTGTCTGGATTTGAAGGTAAGATAACACGAGAAGCGTATTGCAAGGAATTCAACAAGTTACTTCAATTTTTTGGTCAGATTAATAATGCTGATGCTAAGCGTAAAGGCTACACAGACTCAAATTCTTACATGGATCTACATGCGTTGGATGATTTGGATGTGACTCCACGGCACTAAGCGAGAACAATACAAGCTACCAATTCCGATTGGATGCGTTTAGAGGTTGACGGAGCACACCACCGAATTCGGCTCCATAAAAAGTTGTTGTTAGCCTTTGAGCAACACACTCACAATTATGGTGTTTTCAGCCCAGCGATCGCATCAGAGTGGCACCTTAGGTTACGCATTAAAACCTTCCCGAATGGTCCGCAGGCAACCTTGTTCCCAGGAGCAAAAACACACTATATGTTGCCGGCACCAGAGCGAGACGAGCAAGGTCGAGCGTTAATAGATGATAATCCTGTATCCGATGCAGAAGCGATGGAACACAGCTGGGTGACGATGGAAAAATCAGTGGTGAATAAATTTGAAGGACTAGGGTGGAGTCAGGGATGACCAACCAAAACAACAAACAAGGTAATGAAGCGATATGAGCAATCAGGATGATTTGGATTGGATTGATCGAATAGAAAACCCCATTATGGGCAAAGTGAAAACACGTTGGCCGGATTGGAGCAGTACCCAAGAGTTAACTTCCAACACGCGCCCGGCCCGAAAGGTCGAGAAGTTACGAGGACAAAAGGTCGAGCCACTGGCCTACTATGGTCATCACACACCATTTACAACAAAAACAGATGGTAATCAATGGGTTATCAAGACATCAAACAAGGTGATTGCGTATCGAGCTTATGCATTGATCGCTTTGTTTATAACAATGATTTGGTTTGGTCTACATCTTTTTCTTTTATATCATGGAGAGACAGACCGTTTTGGCATGCTTTACCTGAGTCTTATATGCTTTATCCCAGCTCTCTATTGGATCATTCAAGCTCGTCGACATGGCGAAGACAAATGGGTGGTGTTTGATCGCCGTACCGGCAATGTGTGCTTTTGGGACAAAGAGGGCAAGCGCTCG